>NZ_JBQUZK010000038.1:0-170824 GCF_056313885.1 Methylosinus sp. DMC45 | reverse complement strand
ACCGCGACGCTCGCCACGATCGAAACGCTCCGTCCGCTCGCCGCGCGGACGCTGCTCCGCCCCCTCGCGACGCGGCGGACGACCCTCGCCCTCGCGACGCGGCGCGCGCTCGCGGCGCGGCCCATCGCCGGCGCCAAAGCTCGGCCCGCGACGCTCGCCACGATCGAAACGCTCCGTCCGCTCGCCGCGCGGACGCTGCTCCGCCCCCTCGCGACGCGGCGGGCGACCCTCGCCCTCGCGACGCGGCGCGCGCTCGCGGCGCGGCCCATCGCCGGCGCTCAAGCCCGAACCACGACGTTCGCCGCGATCGAAACGCTTCCGCTCGCCCGAGGACGCACGGGCGGCTGCTCCTTCGCGACGCGGGGGACGACCTTCGCCCTCACGACGCGGCGCGCGCTCGCGGCGCGGCCCATCGCCGGCGCCGAAACTCGAACCGCGACGTTCGCCACGATCGAAACGCTCCGTCCGCTCGCCCGAGGATGCACGGGCGGCCGCTCCTTCGCGACGCGGCGGGCGACCCTCGTCCTCACGACGCGGCGCGCGTTCACGGCGCGGCCCGTCGCCGGCGCCGAAGCTCGAGCCGCGACGCTCGCCGCGATCGAAACGCTCGGTCCGCTCGCCGGCGCGCGGACGCGCGGCAGCGCCCTCGCGCCGGGGCGGGCGTCCTTCGCCCTCGCGCCGAGGGGCGCGCTCGCTCCGCTCGAATCGCTCCTTCCGCTCGCCGGAAACGCGCGCGGGCCTCTCCTCCCCCTCGTTCCGCTCGGCGCGGAAGCGGCGGGCGTTGCGCGTCGTCGCCGGCTCCTCGGCGCGGCGCACGGGCACGATCTTCTCGACCGACACGGCGCGGCCCTTGCGGTCGCTGGTGGCGGCGCGCTCTATGCGGGCGCGCGGGCCTTTGCCGCGCGTCTCCTCACGCTCGGCGCGCAGGGTCGTGACATGCTTGCGCGTGCGCGTCTTGGCGCGCTGACGCGCCTCCTCGGCGGCGACATGTGGCGGCTCGTCCGAGTCGCGGCGCGACGACGAGAAATCGACGCCGGCGAGCTCCGCCAAGCCCTTGCCGAGCTGCTCGCGCAAGGTCTTCAGCCGCACCTCCTCGACGACGCCCTCCTCCAGCTCGCCGAGCTGGAAGGGACCGAAGGAAATGCGAATCAGCCGATTGACGTCGAGCCCCAAATGCTCGAGCACGCGCTTGATCTCGCGATTCTTGCCCTCGCGCAGCGCCATGCTGATCCAGACATTGGCGCCCTGGACGCGATCGAGCTTGGCGTCGATCGGCGCGTAATCGACATCGTCGACGGTGACGCCCTTTTTCAACGCGTCCAATTGCGCCTGGTCGATCTCGCCATGGGCGCGCACGCGATAGCGCCGCGTCCAGCCCGTCGCGGGAAGCTCGAGCGTGCGCGCGAGGCCGCCGTCATTGGTCAGCAGCAGCAGGCCTTCCGTATTGATGTCGAGCCGCCCGACGCTCACCAAGCGCGGCAGATCGGGAAAGCGCTCCTCGAGGAAGCCGAAGACGGTCTCCCGCCCCTCCGGGTCCTTGGCGCTGGTGACGAGGCCGGCGGGCTTGTGGAACAAGAACAGGCGCGTCGGCTCGCGCTCGGCGAGCGGCTGGCCGTCCACCTCTATGCGGTCGCCCTCCTGCACATTGAAGGCGGGGCTGTCCAGCACGCGGCCGTTGACGGAGACGCGCCCTTCCGCGACCCAGATCTCGGCGTCGCGGCGCGAGCAGGCGCCGGCGCGCGCCATGACCTTGGCGATGCGCTCGCCCTCGAAGGCGCTGGCGGCGGCCTCGGGCTCCGCCGAGGGCGATTTCTTGGCCGGGACGCGGCGACGCGGCGGCTGGTCGCCGCCGTCCTTACGGCGGGCGGGTCTTTCTGGCTTTTTGTCGGTCATCACGCCCTGATAGCAGGTCGCGGGGCCAAAGAGAAAGGCGCGACGGCCGCTTTTTCACTCGTCATTCGCCATGAATCCGAGTTATGGCCTCGAATCCACGTAGGGAGTCCCCCGCGGCCCCGCGAAAGCCGGCCGCGGTCCCCTATTTCGGCGCATAGAAGCAACAGACGTCTGGAGGCGGTATGGCTCATCTGATCGTGCATGGCGGACGTCCGCTCAGCGGCAGGATCATCCCTTCCGCGAATAAGAACGCCGTGCTGCCCATTCTCTGCGCCACGCTGCTGACCAGAGAGCCGCTGCGCATCCATGGCGTGCCGGAGATCACCGACGTCAAGAAAATCCTCGAATTGTTTCGCACGCTCGGCAGCGACGTGCGGATGGATTTTGCGACCGGCCTGCTCGAGCTGCGCCATGAGGGCACGCGCTTCGATCCGTCCATTCATCGCCTGCCGGCGGAGATGCGCTCCTCCATCATGCTGGCCCCGCCGCTGCTGGCGCGCTTCGGCGTCGCCCGCATAGAGGACGATGTGAAGGGCTGCACGCTCGGCGCGCGCGAGATCGACCCACATATAGAGGTGCTGAAATCCTTCGGCGCGACGATCGAGCGCAGCGACGATTCGCTCGTCATCCGCTCCGACGGCCCGCTGCGCGCGACGCGGCATTGGCTCGACTACGCCTCCGTCACCACCACGGAGAATTTCGTGCTGTGCGCGGCGCTGGCGAGCGGCCAGTCCAAGCTCAACAACGCCGCCTCCGAGCCGCATGTGCAGGAGTTCTGCGCCTTCATGGAGACGCTCGGCGCGCGCATCTCCGGCATCGGCACCTCGCAGCTCACCATAGACGGGGTCGATTCGCTCTCCGGCGGCGAGTTCCACCTCACGGAAGACTTCCACGAGGTCGCGACCTTTCTGGCGCTGGGCGCGATCACCGGCGGCGGCGTCGAGGTGAAGAATTCCGCGCCCGATCAGTTTCCGCTGATCGACCGCACTTTCGCGAAATTCGGCGTGCATGTCGTCCATGAGGACGGCTGGTCCAAGACCAAGGCCAATGGTCCGCTGAAAGTGGCCGAGCCCTTCACCCGCAATGTGCTGCAGAAGGTGGAGGCGGCGCCTTGGCCCTATCTGCCGGTCGATCTTCTGCCCATCTTCATCGCGCTCGGCGTCAAGGCCGAGGGCAGCGTGATGTTCTGGAACAAGGTCTATGACGGCGCGCTGGGCTGGACCGGCGAGCTCTCCAAATTCGGCGCGCATGTGTTTTTGTCGGACCCGCATCGGCTCATCGCCTTCGGCGGCAAGCCGCTGGTCCCGGCGCAGGTGGAGAGCCCCTATATCATCCGCGTCGCCATCGCTCTGCTGATGCTGGCGGCGAGCATAGAAGGGCGCTCGATGATCCATAACGCGACGCCGATCAAGCGCGCGCATCCGCGCTTCGTCGAGAATTTGCGCATGCTCGGCGCGGAGGTGGAATGGACCGGCGGGGATTGAGGGGATTAGGTTGTCGCAGTGCAAAAGGCACTCGACTCTCGACCACATCTTTTGCGCAGCCCGATCCATTGATCGTTTGCGCAGTCGTGCCCGCTTGCACAAGCTTTGATTGACCTACGCGGCTCGTCACAGGGCCGCGCGGAACGACCACCGAACTAAAGTGGACTGAGGCGGTATTATGGCGCAAACGCCACAAGCCCAGAAGATCAGCCGCTTGCGCCGGAAAGGCACCAAGTGAGCGCGGCCACCCGGTGCGGGCTGATCTTTATCGGTCCCTCAATATGCGTTCCCGGCCGTGCCGTTGTTGGAACCCATGATCCCGATGTCAATCGAAGTTGGATCGACGGGCAGTGGGCCAATCCCAAGGGGACGAGTTGAGCCGACGAGATAGACGAACCTAGTCTGATGATGGCGTCCGTCGCCCGGAATTTTATAGTCAACACAGCCGAAGGCAATTATCGCCGGGCCTTGGCCATCTGCAGCCAGATCGGCGTATTCTTTTCGGCTGATTATTGGGCTATGCCCTTGAGGATCAGTAGTCTGGCCTGGAAAAACAGAGCCGCCTCCTTGCTTATCCCAGGGGCGAGAAAGTATTTCATCGCATTCAGCGAAGCGAAGTTTGTTTATGTTGGCAGGGAAGGTCTCAACCTTCGCTTTAACAGTTATCGTGGTGAAAAATGATGGGAGATGGCCAACATTACTGAGAGTCCAGGTGAGTGGTATTACAAAATTATCCTCTTCAATAATCATCCTTCCCTTTATTTGAGCGGCTTGATAGACCCAAGGCCGCTGTTCGTCGCGCATCTCATCCAAGGTGCGGCTCGTTATATTCCACTGGGCGATTCCTACACCAGCTAATACAAAAGTGAGACCCGCGACCCAAACGTTAGCGCTCGCCGTGCGTCTTGCCGCTCTGTCGCTGGGGCTCTCCTTTGCCTTTCCGACACAGCACTCCTGAAAATAGCGCTTGATGTCTTGCGGGGTCCAGACAATCCAGTCTGGATCCGTGTTGCATTCCTGCTCTGTATCGCTTTTGCCGGAACCTTCATCGTTCAAGGGACCGTCCTCGTCTTTAATACGGAGAGTAGCTTTGATAAGTCCTCCGAGTCTATGCCGGTTAGGCCCAAGACAGCAACAGACGCCAGTAGGAATGCTGCAGAGTCCGCACACCAAAAAATCATTGGCTCGGTCTACAAGATCGCCTCTATGCCCTTGCGGCGGATGAGGTCGAGCAGAACGAGCGCGGGGCCGCTCGGGCGCTTCGCGCCGCGCTCGAGCTGAGAGACATAGCCCACCGTAAGGTTGAGATAGCGGGCGAAGACCGCTTGGCTCAACCGCGCCTTCTCGCGGAGGTCGCGGATTTCCTCGCCCGAGATCGGCGCGGGCGCGCGGTTTCTGTCCAACTGACGCAAGGTGATCTTCGCATGGCTCGCCTCGTCCATGAGTCCGAGGCGGCGCATGTCGTCCGCGGTTTCGAGAATGGCGTCACGCAAGCGGCTCGTAGCCGCGCTAGGCGTCGCTTTCTTCGTCATGTCGCACCTCCTGAATCGCTCCGTCCTGGAGAGCCGCCTCGATGCGTTCCGATGTCGCTTCGAGCCATCCGCGCGCCACGAGGCGCAAATCCTCCAATTCGTCCGGCTCGATGTTTTCCCTCTCGTTCTTGGCGAAGCCGTAAAGAAAAACAGCGCGCTCCTCGACGCGAAAGGCGATGATCATGCGATAGCCGCCGGAACGTCCTCGCCCCCGTCTGGCGACGCGCTGCTTGATGAGGCCGCCGCCCAAATCGGCGTCGATGAGGCCGCGCGCGGCGCGGCCGATCGCCTCGCTCAAGCTCTCGTCGGCGATCCGCTCGCTGCGGGCGAACCGCGCGAACCATCTGATTTTGAAGACGCGCACCTCGGCCCCATAGTTCTACAAACTATAGCTCTTTGAACTATGATTTCAAGCGACCGATCGGGCGGGCGGCAGTTCAGCCGCTTGATTCGCGTCGGGCCGTGCTCGATATTCGGCGCGCTCGGCCGTGTAGACGCGCCCTATGGCGCCCCTTTGGCGCGAGACGAAGCGAACAGGGCGAATGACCGACCCCCTCACCGCCGCCTTCGACGCCGCGTGCGAAGCCTTCGCCGCGAATGAGGTGCCTGTCGGCGCTTCCATCGCGCGCAATGGCGAGATCATCGCCGTCGCGGGCAATCGCACGCTGCGTGATAAAGACCCCACGGCTCATGCGGAGATGCTCGCCATTCGCGCCGCCTGCGCGACGCTCGGGAGCGAGCGGCTCGTCGATTGCGATCTCTATGTCACGCTCGAGCCCTGCGCCATGTGCGCGGCGGCGATCTCCTTCGCGCGCATTCGCCGGCTCTATTATTCGGCGGAAGACTTGAAGGGCGGCGGCGTCGATCATGGCGCGCGCTTCTTCTCGCTGAAGACCTGCCATCATGTCCCGGAGGTCTATGGCGGCTTGCGCGAGAGCGAGGCGGCCGAATTGCTGCGCGCCTTTTTTCAGGCGCGGCGCTGAAGCGAAAGCCGCGCGGCGGCGCTCTGCAATCCTTCGATCACCTCGGCGCGGCAGGCGTCGCCCGCCTCGAAGATGCGCTTGGCCTTGAAGAGATCCAGCGCGAGATATTGATTGACCGCGGGCGCGATCAGAATGTCGGGCGGGCTCTCCTCGATCATGCGCTCGCTGATGGCGTTCATCATGATCTGGCTGGCGACGATGATCGTCTCTATCGGCGAGGGTGGACGATTGCGCGCGCGCCCGCTCGCCGTTCCCGAGACATCGACGGCGAGCACGATATCGGCGCGGCCGACGAGATGATTGTAAGGCAGCGGATTGACGAGGCCGCCGTCGATCAGAAAGCTGTCGCCATAGGCGACCGGCCGGACCAGGCCCGGAATCGCCATGGAGCCGCCGACCGCCGGACGCAGCGAGCCAGACGAGATCGCCGCCTCGCGGCGCAGGCGAAAATCCGTCGTCACGGCGGTGAAAGGAATTCGCAGCGCCTCGAATGTCTCCGGCATGCCCTGCGGCCAGAAGGCGTCGAGGAAACGCTCGGCGTCGATCAGCGCCGGATGCGCGAGATCGGAGAAGGTGCGCGCCCGCCGTCGCGCCCGCGAGCGCAGCAGGCGCCGCGCGAGGCGCATGCGATTGCGGAACGCCGCTTCCGCATGGGCGCGCAATTGCGCGCCGGAAAAGCCAGCGGCGTAAGCGGCGCCGATGATCGCGCCGATCGACGTGCCGGCGATGGCGCATGGGCGCACGCCCAATTCGTCAAGCGCCTCCAGCACGGAAATATGGGCGAGGCCGCGCGCGCCGCCGCCGCCGAGCGCCACGGCGACGCGGAAGGGAAATTCGCTCACAGAAAAAGGTCGAGCGCGGCGAATGTCGCCTCGGGCGCCTCCTCGGCGAGATAATGGCCGCTGTCGATCTCGGCGCCGCGAAGATCGTCCGCCCATTCGCGCCACTGCGCGAGCAGAGCGTCGCCCTGGCCGGAAAAGCTCGCCGCGCCCCATAGCGCCAGAGTGGGAACGACAATCTTCTTCCCCGCCGCGCGATCGGCGAGATCGAGCGCGCGATCCGGCCCCGCGCCGGCGCGAAAATCCTCGCAAAAGGCGTGAATGCGCGTGGGCTCGTCGAAGGCGGCGAGATAATGGGCGAAGGCCCGCGTATCGAAAGCGTCGAGCGTTCCGCTCTTGGTTCCGCTCGCCAGCGCGTCGGCGAGAAAGCCTTTGGGATCGAGGCCGATCAATTGCTCGGGCTTGGGCGCCGGCTGCGACAACAGGCGCGCGCGGCCGAGGCGCGCGAGATTTGCGTCGCCGAGCGATTCCTCGAGCGGAGCTATGTCGAGCAGAGCGAGCTTCTCCAGCCGCCCCGGATGATCGAGCGCCAGGCGAAAGCCGACCCGCGCGCCGCGATCATGGCCGACCAGCGAGAAGCGCACATGGCCGAGCTGCTCCATCACGACGATGACGTCCTCGCCCTGCGCGCGCTTCGTATAGGCCTCGCCCTTCTCGCTCGGAGGCGCGGAGGACCAGCCATAGCCGCGCAGATCCATGGCCACGACGAAGAAGCGCTCCGCGAGCCGCGGCGCGATCTTCGCGAAGGCGACATGCGTTTCGCCGAAGCCGTGCAGCAGCAGCAGCGGCGGACCGGAGCCGCCGGAGCGGGCGAAAATGGAGCCGGCGGGCGCATCGATCCAATGCGAGGCGAAGCCGGGATAAAGATCAGCGAGATCCGACATCGGTGCTCAGCCCTTCCGTTCAAGGCGCGAAGATTCGTCCAAGGTCTTTCTTCGCGCGAAAGATTTTCAAAAGAGGCGGGCGCGAGCATGCTCCAGGTCTTGCCGCCTCTCTTATCCACAACAAATAATCTGGCGCGGCCGAGCGGCCGTGGCGCGCGATTTGCGAAGTCTCCGTGATCCCCGAGGCCGCTGTCGGAAAACCGACAAAGGCCTCTAGCCAGAACCGGAACGGTACGTTAAGCTACTGAAATCACAGCTAGTTTACAACCCTTCCAAACTAGGTGCGGAGATGATCGTCTGCTCTTGCAATGTGCTCTCGGACGGACAAGTCCGCGAGGTCCTCGGAGGAAGATCGGATCGCCCCAGCGTCGGCGCGATCTTCCGGCATATGGGGTGCGAGCCGCGCTGCGGCCGATGCGCGCGCAACATCAGCGCGATCGTCGATCAGCATGCGGCGATCCCGTCCGATCATTGCAGCGGAGCCGGCGAGTGCGATAATTGTCGGGCCGACGAATTGGCTGCATGACCCGGTCCGCTCTGGCCGGGCGGAAGGGGGAACCATGCGCGGTGACGCGAAGCTCATCGAATATCTGAACCGCGGCGTCCGCGCCGAGCTGACGGCGATCAATCAATATTGGCTGCATTATCGTATCCTCGATAATTGGGGCTTCAAGGAGCTCGGCAAGAAGTGGCGGCACGAATCCATCGAGGAGATGGAGCACGCCGACAAATTCGTGCATCGCATCCTCTTCCTCGAGGGCTTTCCGAACCTGCAGAGCCTCGATCCTCTGCGCATCGGCCAGTCGGTGGAAGAGATCATTCGTCTCGATCTCGCCACGGAAATCGACGCCCGCGCGCTCTATCTCGAGGCCGCGGCCTATGCGCTGTCGATCAACGACCGCGTCAGCAAGCTGCTGTTCGAAGAGATCGTCGAGAGCGAGGAGCGCCATATCGACTTCCTCGAGACGCAGCTCGAGCTGATCAAGCAGCTCGGCGTGCAGCTCTACTCGCAAAAGCACATGGGCGATCTCTCCTGAGGAGAAATCGTGCGACGACGCCCGAGCCGGGGAAAGACCGGCGCGGGCGTCTCGCCCCTACGAGCCCGCCGCTCAGGCGCGTGAATGCTCGGGCTCGGCGTGGGCGTTCCGCGTCGCTTCCGTCCGCGCGTGACGGCCGGCGCAAAGATGCGCCACCGCGAAAGAGAGCAGCAGGCCGAGAAAGGCCACCGCCGCCATCGCCAGATAGGCGCGCTCCCCCGCCTGCGCATAGAGCGGCCCCGACAGGAAGGTGAGCAGGCTGTTGCCGCCGGCGATGGCCGCCGCCAGCCAGGCTTGCGATTGCGCGAGGCGCTCCTTGCCGCCGAGCTCGGCGAGCAGATAGGCGGGGCCGATCTGCACCGCCGCGCAGGAGGCGCCATGCAGCGCCTGGGCGAAGAAAATCCCATAGGGGCCTGGATCGGCCGACATCAGCAGCCAGCGCAGCACGGCGCCGATTGCGCCGACGAGCAGAAAGGCGCTCGCTTTCGACTCGCCGCCGAACCAGCGCGCCGCCATCAGATAAGCGACGACCTCGGTGGCGAGCGCAGCGACCCAGGCGAAAGAGACGAAAGTGTCGCTATGGCCCTGCTCTTTCCAATGCAGCGCGCCGAATGTGTTCACCATCGAATGCGAGCTCTGCACCAGCGCCGCCGCGACGATGACCAGCGCCACCAGCTCCGGCCGCGCGATGCGTCCGACCGATTGGCGCTCCTCTCTCGCTCCAGACGAGCCGAAGCCGATCAGCGAGCCCATGCAGGCGAGGCAGGCGAAGGCTCCGACCGCGGTGAGCAGCCAGACGATATCCTCCACCGCCAGCGCGCCGGCGACCGGCCCGCTGGCGGCGAGAAAGACCAGGATCGACATGGAACCCCAGCCGCGCACCCAAGAATAATGCAGCTGAGGCAGGCCGGCCTCGCGCCGGCGCCGCGCCTCGCCGAAGGTGACGCCATCGGCGAGCGGCGCCAGCGGCCCTTGCGCCAGCGCGACCATGGCGCCGGCGACGAGCAGGGCGAAGAAGCCGGAGGAGAGGCCCATGACCGCATAGGCCGCGGCCACGGCGGCCATGCAGCCGACGAGCAGCGCGCCATGATCGCCGCGCCGATCCGCCCGGCGCGAGGCGAGCAGCATGGAGCCGATGCGGATGACCGGCTGCACGGCGAGAACGGCGGCGATCTCGAATGCGTCGAGCCCGCGCGCCGACAGCCAGATGGAGAAGAAGGGCAGCTGGACCCCGACAATAGCGTAGATGGAGGCCTGCAGCAGCGACAGCCTCAGCTCCGCATGGCGCCCGGCCGCCGTCTCGGCGCTCGGCAGTTTCGTCAAATGGTCACTCCATCGCGGCCGCTTTGAGAATGCAGACCATGGTTCCATGGGCGGCGCTCCGCCCCAGATTGCGGATCACATGCGGGCGGTCGCAGCGATAGCGCAGCGTCTCGCCCGCGCGCACGATCTCCTTGGCGCCGCCGACCTCCACCTCGAGCTCGCCCTCGCGCATGGACAGGCTCTCGACAGAGCCGCGCTGATGCGCCTCGGATTCCAGAGTTCCCCCCGGATCGGCGGAGAATTCATAACATTGCAGCCATTCTACGGTCTTGATCCAACCGATGATCTCGAGCCGGCACTTGCCGTCGTCGGAAACCAGTATCGGCGTGTCCGCTCGGCTGGTCTTCTCGAGGAAGGGCTCGTCCTCCGTGGTCTGCAGCACACGCTCGATGGAGACATCGAGAGCCTGGGCGAGGCGCCAGATGGTGGCGAGCGTCGGATTGGTCTCGTTGCGCTCGATCTGGCTGATGATCGATTTGGCGACGCCGGACTGCTGGGAGAGTTCCGACAGCGACAGATTATAGGCCTTGCGCAGACGCTGGACAGTCGCGCCGAGCTGCCCGGACAAGGCCAAGGCTCCGGCTTCCAGTATCTTCTGCTTTTCCCGGCCTTCCACGCCCATGACGCCCGCTCCTTTCGACATGATCGCGTTGATAATCGAATTCGTTCGAAATATCGAACGGGAAATTTGCCACGGCGCCGCGCGCCGAGCGCGGTGTCATCGTTACGCAACAAGAATCTGGTGGGAAGGAGACGCTGCGGCACAAAAAGAGGCGAGCGCGTCGATATGACCGCAAACGATTCATTGGCCGATTCGCAGAGCGCCAAGCGCTTCAGGACGCTGTTCCTCTCGGATCTCCATCTCGGCACGCGAGGGCTTCAAGCCGAGCTTCTGCTCGATTTTCTGAAGCATCACGACGCCGACACCATCTATCTCGTCGGCGATATCGTCGACGGCTGGCGCCTGAAGGGCGGCTGGTATTGGCCGCAGGCGCACAATGACGTCGTGCAGAAGCTGCTGCGCAAGGCGCGCAAGGGCGCGCGCGTCGTCTATGTGCCCGGCAATCACGACGAATTCGCCCGCGACTATACGGGCATGGAGTTCGGCGGCGTCGAGGTCGCGGACACCGACATTCACGAGACCGCCGACGGCAAGAAAATGCTTGTCATCCATGGCGATCAGTTCGACATTGTGGTGCGGCACGCGCGCTGGCTCGCCTTTCTCGGCGACTGGGCCTATGAGGCCGCGCTCTTCGCCAACACCTGGGCCAATCGCGTGCGCCGCCTGTTCGGCGTCGATTATTGGTCCTTCTCCGCCTGGGCCAAGCTGAAGGTGAAGAACGCCGTGAACTTCATCGGCGATTTCGAGCAGACGCTGGCGGCGGAAGCGGCGCGGCGCGGCGTCGACGGCGTCGTCTGCGGCCATATTCATCACGCGACGATCCGCCACATAGAGGGGATGCTCTATGTGAACACCGGCGATTTCGTCGAGAGCTGCACGGCGATCGCCGAGCATGCCGACGGCCGCTTCGAGATTCTCTATTGGCGCAAGACCGCCAAGGAGCAGGAGGCCGCGGCCGAAGCCGCCGCGCAGCAGCCGCCGGCCCTGCCGCAGGCGAGGGCCGCCGCCTGATGCGGATATTGATCGCGACGGACGCCTGGCGTCCGCAAGTCAACGGAGTCGTGCGTTCCTTGGAGGCGATGGCGAGCGCGGCGAGCGCGCTCGGCGCGTCGATCGATTTCCTGACGCCGCAGGATTTCTCCTCCATCCCCATGCCGACCTATCCTGAAATTCAGCTCGCCTTCGCCTCGGCGGGAGCGGTGGCGAAGCGTCTGGCGCAAGGCTACGACCACGTCCATATCGCCACGGAAGGGCCGGTGGGCATGGCGACGCGCGCCTGCTGCCTGCGCCAGGGACGGCGCTTCACCACCAGCTATCACACGCGCTTTCCCGAATATATTCACGCCCGCACGCGCTTTCCGGTCGGCGTGACCTATGCGCTGCTGCGCCGGTTCCACAATAGCGGCGCCGGGACGATGGTCTCGACGCAGACGCTGGCGCAGGAGCTTTCCGCGCGAGGCTTCCGGCGGCTGATGCGCTGGTCGCGCGGCGTCGATCACCAGCTCTTTCACCCCGATAAAGCGGTCGATCTCGGCTATCCGCGGCCGCTCTATCTCTACGCCGGCCGGCTCGCGGTGGAGAAGAATATCGAGGCGTTTCTCGCGCTCGATCTGCCGGGCACCAAGCTCGTCGCCGGCGACGGGCCGGCGCGCGCGGCGCTCGAGGCGGCCTATCCGCAGGCGCGCTTTCTCGGCGTGAAGACCAGCGCCGAGCTGGCCACGCTCTACGCCAGCTCGGATGTGTTCGTCTTTCCGAGCCGCACCGACACTTTCGGAATGGTGCTGCTGGAGGCCATGGCCTGCGGCCTGCCGGTGGCGGCTTTTCCGGTGGCGGGGCCGCTGGATGTGGTCGGCGCGAGCGGCGCCGGCGTGCTGAGCGAGGATTTGCAGGCGGCCTGTCTCGCGGCGACGGAGATTCCCGCCGACGCGCCGCGCGCCCATGCGCTGACCTTCACCTGGGAGGCGAGCGCGCAGCAGTTCCTCGGCAATGTCGCGCTCGCGCATCAGAATGGCGTCGAGGCGGCGGCTCAGGCGGCCGCCGGCAAGGCCTGCTCAGCCAAACAGCCGAAGCTTTTCGTGCAGGGAGAGATGATCGAGCCGTGACAGCGCCGCGAGGCGCGGATCGACCGGCCCCTCCGGCTCGGCCGGCGCCGAAGCGCGCTTCGGCAGGCTGATCTTGGGCGAGACGGATGCGCGCAAGTCGAATTTGGGCGCATCGATGCGGGGCGCGGGCGGCGCGCTCTCCTCCGGCAGAATCGCGCGCGCGACGAATTCCTCGAACACGATCTCATTGGACGCCGGCTCGGCGATCTCTTCCGCCTGCGGCGGCGCCGCCATCTGCGCGACCGGCTCCGGCTCGAAAGCGACGGCCTCGATCTCGATCGGCTCGGCGACGACAGCTTCCGCCTCGAAGGATTCGACCGAGACCGGCTCGGCGTCGATCGGCTCCGGCTCGATCGCCTCCGCGAGGGTCTCGACCTCGGCGATCTCTATCGGCTCATCCGCCGGCGCGATCTCGAGAATCGGCTCGACGCGCTCGTCTTCCATTTCATGCGGCTCGTCGACGATCTCGATCGCCGCGGCCTCGAGGATCGCGCGCGGCGCCTCTTCCGGCTCCGCGGCCGGCGCGTCGAGCAATTTGGAGAATTGCTCGACCAGCGCATCCGCCTGCGCGCAGAGCTTCTCCTCGACGCCGCTGGCGCGCAGCGTGCGCGCGAATTCCTGCGCGCGCTCGACGAGGCGGTGCGGCAGGCGCCAATCGGCCGCGGCCTCCCGCTCCTCCGCGCGCGCGGCGACGCGCTCCAGACGATCCACCGCCAGCACCAGCCGCTCGGTCTCCTCGACGCGCTGACGGCGCGCATATTCGAGCAGGAACCAGCGGCCGCGCACGGTCTCCATCACCGCGGCTTCGATTCTCTCATAGTCTTCAGGATAGAGTCCGGTGGGCGGGGCCGGTAGGTTCATAGGCGGTCCTTGCGGGACAAAGCGCCGAATCAGCGCATGTTCAAGGAAAGTCTGCGACGGCGTTTTATGCAAGCGCGAAAACGCTTTCGCACGCATCACGCAGGCGTTTCGGCAAGCGTGAGAAAAGGCCAGCGCGCGCGAAGGCTCGCGGCTTTCGCCGCGAACAGCTCCGGCCGCAGATTGAGCGGATTGGGACGCAGCACGCCGGCGAAGAGATCGTCGAGACGCGCCGGCGCATAGAGCTCGAGCGCGCCGTCCACACGGCGCGCGGCGACGCGCGTGCATTCGATCAGAAAGCGATCGACGCCATCCGCGCTGCTGCGCAGCTGCGGATACCCCGGACCGAAGCGCTCGCCATACCAAAGATGCACGCGCGCCTGATTCTTCAGATCGACGCGGATCGGAAGATCGGAAAAGAGCGCGCGGGCGCGGCGAATGGCGCGATCCTCCGCCTCATAGGAGAGATCGTCGTCGAAATAGAAAATGTCGTAATCGAATATGTCCTGCGTCGCCGGCCGGCCGCCGTCGAGATTCCAGACCGTCTGGAACAGGCAGCCGGCGACGAGCCAGGCGTCCGCGAGACAAAGGCTCGGCAGGCGCTCGAGGATGACGGCGTTGTGCGGATTGCGCTGGATCGCCACAGCGAGACGCTCCTGCGCCTCTGGCGCCGCTGGTTCGAGGCGAGACGTCATCTTCCAGGGCTCCGAATCCGGGTCAGTTCCGCAGGCGCAGCTCGCTGCGCTGCTCGGCGCGTCCATGGCCCTGGCCGAGACTTGCCGCCGGCGCGACCGCGGCCTAAGCTATATAGCGACCCTATATAGCGCGCGGGGGGAGGAGCTTCGGCCATGCGCATCGGCGTGTTCTGCGCCTATGAAAACCCGGTTCGCGACTATAAGGCATGCTTCGACGCGCAGACGCGTCTCGTGCGCCGCGCGGAGGAGGTCGGCTTCGAGGAGGCCTGGGTCGCCGAGCATCATTTCGACGATGACGCCGTCAGCCCGTCCATATTGACGCTGCTGTCCTATCTCGCCGGCGTCACCTCGCGCGTGCGGCTGGGCTCGGCGGCGGTTCTGCTCGCTTTTCGCAATCCGATCCAGGTGGCGGAGGATGTCGCGACCATCGACGTTCTCTCCAATGGCCGTTTCGATTTCGGCGTCGCCAGGGGCGGGCCGTTTCCCGCGCAGAACAAGCATTTTCATGCAGCGAAGGAAGAATCGCGCGACATCACGCTGGAGGCGCTCGAGCTGATCGAGCGTCTCTTCTATGAGGATCGCGTCACTTTCTCGGGCGCGCATTTTCAGGTCGACGATCTCGCGCTCTGCCCCAAGCCGCTGCAAAAGCCTATCCCCACATGGATCGCCACATCGACGCCGGCGGCGATCGAATATGCGGCGCATAAGGGCTTCGGCATTATGGCGGCCTCGCCCGCGCCGATCGCCAAGATCGAGCAGACGGTCGCGGCCTATCGCGCGACGGGGCCGGGCGCCGATCCGCGTCTCGCGCTGGCGCGCTTCTATTACGCCGCCGAGACGCGCGAGAAGGCGATGGCCGAGGCGCTGCCCTTCATCGCCCGTTTCGCCGATCGCATGCGCGGCATTTTTCTGGCGCAAAACGCGCCGGCCTCTTTCGATCCGCAGGAGATCGTCGAGCGCTCGCTCATCGGAAGCCATGAGGAGCTCGCCGAGAAGATCGTCGATATTCATCGGCGGCTCGGCCTGGGCTCGTTGCTGCTGAAGCCGGCGACGGCGAATGAAGCGCTCGCGCTGGCGAGCCTCGATGATTTCGCGGCGAAGATTCGCCCGCGCATCGCGGCCGCGATCGCCTGAGCGGCGCGCGCTCGGCTCAGGGCGCGGCGCTGTCGGCGAGAATTCTCTGTATCGTTTCCAGCAGCCGCTCTATGTCGGCCGGCTTGCCGAGCTGCTCGCTGTTCTGCAGCGGAATGCGGACGCCGTCCTCGTCAGCGGCGGCGCCGCTGAGCACGAGCGCGGGAAGGTCGCGATTGAGCAGCTCGCGCAGCCGTCGCACGACGAGCGGCCCCACCACGCCATTGGGCAGATGATAATCGATGATCACCATGTCGGGCCGGGCGCGGTCGCCGACGACGATCTTGGTCGCGGCGTCGCCGTCGGCGGCGGCCAGCACGTCATGACCCTCTGTCGTCAGCAGCAGCTCCAGCGAGTCGCGCACATCGGGATCATCGTCCACGACCAGAATGACGCCTTTGCGCGAAGGCCGCGCGCCGGCGCCGAAGTGCGAGTCCTCGCAGCGCGGCGCCTCCGGCCATCGCGCATCGACGCCGCGCGGCGTCTCGGCCGCGCAGCGGCGCGGCAGCCGAATGTGAAAGCATGTGCCGCGCGAATCATCCGATTCGAATTCGATGGCGCCGCCATGCGCCAGCACGATCTGCCGGCAGATGAACAGGCCGAGGCCGAGCCCCCGCATGCGGTCGCTGCTGGCGAAGGGCTCGAACAGCGCGTCGCGCAGCGCCCTCGGCACGCCGCGCCCGCCATTGCAGACGTGGATCACGATGAATTCCGTCGCGCCGCCATCGATCCGCAGCGTCACGGCCACGCCCGGCGGGCTGTGCTCGACGGCGTTGCCGACGAGATTGGACAGCAGCTGCAGAATGCGGTCGATGTCCCAGGCGCCGTCCATGTCGCCGTCGAAAGCGAGACGCAGCGCGCGCCCGCGTCCGCTGAACTCATCGGCGATCTGCTCGACGACGCGGCGGAAATTCGCCGCGGCGGGGCGGATGGCGAGGCCGCCGCCCATTCTGATGCGCGTGAGATCGAGAATCTGGTCGATCATTCGCGCCATGCGGTCGCCGCTCTGGCGAATGAGCTGCAGCGCCTTGCGCAGATCATCGTCCTGCGCATTGCTCAGCGAGCGCTCGGCGGAGGTGAGGATGCTCTGCAGCGGATTGCGCAGATCATGCCCGAGAATGCCGACGAACATCTCGCGCGTGCGCTCCACCTGCAGCAGCTGCTGGCGCTGCCGCTCCAGAGTCACGAAGACATCGACCTTGCTGCGCAGCACCTGCTCGTCGATCGGCTTGAACAGATAGTCGACGGCGCCGACCTCATATCCTTTGAACATGCGCGAGACGTCGGGCGAATGGGCGGTGACGAAGACGATCGGCACATAGCGCGTCTTCTCCACGCCGCGCATCAGCGTCGCCAGCTCGAATCCGTCCATTTCCGGCATGTTCACATCGATGATGGCGAGCGCGATGCTGCGATCGAGCAGAATATCGAGCGCGGCGCGGCCCGATTGCGCGGTGACGATATCGAACGAGTCGCAGCGCAGCAGCGCCTCCATCGCGATCAGATTCTCCGCGAAATCATCGACGATGAGAACGACCGGGAGCTTGGACGTGCGGCCCGAGTCGAAATCGGCCGTCGACGACCGCCGACGCCCGGACGGGTTCGAGGAGTTTTCGATCGCTCTCATCATTTCACCCGATAGATATGCTCGTCAGCCGAAAGGATCTCGAGAGAAGACGCATGACGCGAGAAGGCGAGGGATTCGTTCGGCCCGAGCCCGATGAAGCCGCGCGCGCAGAGCGACTCGCGAAACAGGCCGATCGCGCGATCCTGCAGCGCTCGGTCGAAATAAATGAGCACATTCCTGCACGAGATGAGGTGCATTTCGGCGAAGGCCGCGTCGGTCGCGAGGCTGTGGTCGCAGAACAGAATGCGCCGCTTCAAAAAGGGCGCGACGGTCGCATAGGCGCCGCGCGCGACGAAATAGTCGGAGAGCGCCGCGCGCCCGCCGGAGCCGTGGTAATTTTCAGCGAAGCCGCCCATGCGAAAGAGCTCATAGCCGCCCGCTTGCGCAACGGCCATGCTCTCCCTGTCTATGTCGGTCGCATAGACGAGCGAGCGCTCGAGCAGCCCTTCCTCATGCAGCAGAATGGCGAGGGAATAGGCCTCCTCGCCGGTTCCACAGCCCGCCACCCAGAAGCGCAGCGAAGGATAGGTCGCGAGATGCGGCGCGACCGTCTCGCGCAGCCCGCGGAAATAGGCGGGATCGCGGAAGAGATCGCTCACCTGTATGGTGAGATGGCGCAGCGCTTCTGTGAATGCGTCTTCGTCATGGACGATGCGGTCCAGAAGATCGGTGATCGTCGCGCATCGCAGCGCAATCTGCGCGCGGGCGACGCTGCGGCGCAGGGAGGAGCGCGCATAGCCGCGAAAATCATGCTGATAGAGCCGGTATATGGCCTCCAGCAGGAGGTCCAGCTCGACCGCGGCTTTCTCATCGGAGTCGAGAAGGATCATTTCGGCATCCATACGCGGATCAATGAAAGGAGCTTCTCGACGTCGATCGGCTTGGAGATGTAATCATTGGCGCCGGCCGCGAGGCATTGCGCGCGATCGTCGGGCATGGCCTTGGCGGTCAGCGCGATGATCGGCAGAGCGGCCTTGTCCTCGCGCTCGCGGATCGCGCGCATGGCGGCGAGCCCGTCCATCTCCGGCATCATCAGATCCATCAGCACGAGATCGATCGTCGGATCGCGATCGACGCGCTCCAGCGCCTCCCGGCCATTGCGAGCGATCTGCACCGTCATGCCTTCACGCTCGAGCACGGCCGTCAGCGAAAATATATTGCGCACATCGTCCTCGACCAGCAGCAGGCGGCGGCCGTCGAGAACGCTGTCGCGGCTGCGCGCGATCTCGAGCATATGCTGCTGCTCGGGCGACAGCTTCGATTCCGCCTGATGCAGGAAGAGCGTCGTCTCCTCTATCAGCCGCTCCGGCGAGCGCGCGCCTTTGATGATGATGGATTTCGACAGGCGCCGAAGCTTCTGCTCCTCGTCCATGCTGAGCGAGCGCGCGGTGTAGACGATCACCGGCGGCGCGACGCGCGTCTCGTCGCGGCTCATGCGCTCCAAAAGCTCGAAGCCGCTGACGCCGGGCAGCATGAGGTCGAGCACCACGCAATCGAACGGACGCGCGTCGATCTCGCGCGAGGCCTCCTCCGCCGTCGCGACCGCGACGATCTCGACGTCGACGGAGGACAAGAGCTCGATGAGCGCCATGCGCTGCACGCCCTCGTCCTCGACGATCAGGATCGACTTCTTGTCGCGATCGAGCTGCTCCTCCAGCAGGCGGAAGGCGGAGACGAGCTGCTCGCGCTTGGCCGGCTTCAATATGTATCCGGCGGCGCCCATCTCGCGCGCCACTTTCTGATAATCATGCACCGAGACCACATGAATCGGCGCATGGCGGATCGCCGGATCGCGCTTCAGCAGCTCGAGCACGGTGAGGCCGGACTGGTCCGGCAGGCCGATGTCGAGCAGCACGGCTTGCGGACGGAAGCGGCGCGCCAGCGTCAGCGCGTCGCCGGCCGAGCCCGCGACAATGCATTTGAAGCCGAGCTCGCGCGCGAGATCGCGCAATATCTCCGCAAAGGCGGGGTCATCCTCCACGATCAGCGTCACGCGACGCGATTCCGCGATCTCGTGCCGATCGTCCAAAATCGGCGCGGGCGTCGGAGCAGCAGGCGCCGCCGGGGGCGGCTCCTCGCGTCGCAGGGCGGTCGCCGCCACGCCATCGGCGCGCAGCGGCAGCAGCAGGGCGAATGCGCTGCCCTGGCCCGGCGTGCTGCTCACGCTGAGCGCGCCGCCGAGCAGCTCGGCGAACTCGCGCGAGATGGAGAGGCCGAGGCCGGTGCCGCCGAACTTGCGGTTGATGCCGCCATTGGCCTGGCGAAACACCTGGAAAATCGTCTCCTGCTGATCCTTCGCTATGCCGATGCCCGTGTCCTCGACGATGAAGGCGATGTGCTGCGCGCTCTCGCGCCGCACGATGAGGCGCATGCCGCCTCGCTCGGTGAACTTCACGGCGTTGGCGAGAAGATTGGAGAGAATCTGCTGCAAGCGCTGGCGATCGGTCTCGATCATATCGGGCGCGCCGGGCTCGACGGCGATGGAGAATTGCAGCCGCCGCTCGGCCGCCAGCGGCTCGAAGCGGCGCTCGAGATCGGCGAGCAGCAATGAGATCGCCATCGGCGCCATGTCGAGCTCGATCTTGCCGGCCTCTATCTTGGAGAGATCGAGAATATCGTTGATGAGCGCCAGCAGATCATTGCCGGCCGAATAGATGCTCTGCGCATATTTGATCTGCTCGGGCGCGAGATTGCCGTCGCGATTGTCGACGAGCAGCTTGGCGAGAATGAGCGAGCTGTTGAGCGGCGTGCGCAGCTCATGCGACATATTGGCGAGAAATTCCGATTTGTAGCGGCTCGTGCGCTCCAGCTCCACAGCCTTCTGCCGCAAGGCGGTTTCTGTCGCCAGCAGATTCTCCTTCTGCAGCTCCAGCGCCCGCGTGTGCTCTTCCAATGTGTCGTTGACTTGGCGCAGCTCCTCCTGCTGCGCGGTGAGCTCCTCGCCTTGCGCGCGCGATTCCTCGAGCAATTGCTCTATGCGGCCGCGCGCCTCGGCGGAGCTGATCGCCTGTCCCACGCCGCTCGAGACGAAGTCGAGGATCGCGAGACGCCGCTCGCAAAAGGGCTGCAACGCGCCGAGCTCGATGACGCCGCGCGTCTCGCCTTCGTGCAGCAGCGGAAAGATCAGCAGATGGCGCGGCGGCGTCCGCCCGAGCCCCCAATGAATGGCGAGCCCGTCCTCGGGAATGTCGGTCACGATGATGCGGCGCTTGTCGAGCGCGACCTGTCCCACCAGCCCCTCGCCGAGCCGCCATTGCTCGCGCATGCCGGAGACGCCGGCATAGGCGCCGGAGAGCCGCAGCGTCGCGCCGCCGTCCTCGGCCACATATTGCGCGCCGACCTGCGCGCTCAAGGCGCGGCACAGCAGAGCGAGCACGCGCTGCGCCAGCTCGCGCATCGTCGGATTGCCGCTCATCGCCTGCGCGAGCGCGGTCTCCTGCTCGGCGAGCCACATTTGGCGGTCGTTGCGCTCGGCGGCCTCGCGCAGCGCGCGCGTCATCGCCTGCAAGGATTTGCCGAGCTGATCCTTGTCGCTGCGCGGCGAAGGCTGCGCGGAATAATCGCCGCCGGCGATCGCCTCCATCTCGCGGGCGACGCCGCGCAGGCTGTCGACGAGATCATTGAGCGACAGGCCGAGAATGTCGCTGGGCCCGGCGAGATCGATATGGCGCTCGAGATCGCCCTCCGTCACCGCGCGCATGACGCTGGCGACGTGATGCAGCCGCTCGCGATGATCCTCGAGATTTTGCGCGGTGAGCGCGCCATAGGTGTCGACGACGACGGCCGAGTCGAAGGCGATCAGCTTGCGCACGGAGAGAGCGGCGGTCGTCCGCGCGCGCAGACGCTCGTCGTTCTCGATCGCGCGGCGTAGCCAGGCGGAAACGAATTCCATGGCCAGAAGATAGATGAGCAGGCCGAGCTCGATGCGCGCGTGCGTGCGCCCGATGATGCGTCGGCGCTCCACATAGGCGTCGTCGACATTGGCGGCGAGAAAATCGGTCCAATATTCGTTCTGCTGCGCCTTCACGCGCTGCAGCATGCGCGGATCGGCGAAGAAGCGCGCGAAATCGGAGAAGCCGCGGAGCCAGGCGTAGAAATCCTCGATCAGCTCCGGCACGCGCGCCGAGAGCGTCTCGCCGACGAAGCAGACATCCGCGAAGGTGGACTCGTCGAGCCCATGCGAGGCGCGCAGCGAATCGTGATTCACGAGAAAGGCTGCGCTGGTCTCGCCGGGGGACATCAGCGTCCCTCCCGTGCGAATGCGCCGGCCGAGGCGCGCCAGAGTCTTTCGAGATCGTCGCGCATCGGCTGTGTCCGCATAGGTTGATAAAGGGTTAATGCTTTAAAACACCAGGCCGAGCGTGCGCCCGAGACGTCCGCGCCGGATCGATTGGTATAAATGTGGCGTGGCGCCGTCAATAGGCCGAATTCGCCCGCCTTCGTCCCAAAAGTGGGGCCGGCTCTCCGTCGCATGGATGGAATTCCATGGAAAAACGGGAAAAATGCCCGATTTTTTTAGACGATTGTCCCTCGACAGCGCGCGGCGCAGAGGCGAAACTTCGGAGCCGCCGCGCAATCGCCGGCTTGGGACCCTTCGCATGAACCCGATGGAACCGCTTCGCTTTCTCTCCCCGGACCGCGCCGTCGATCTCGGCGCGCGGCTCGGCGAGATCAGGATGTTTTTGCAAGAGCGTCTCATCGGCGCCGATACGCTGGTCGAGCGGCTGCTGATCGGCCTCGTGGCCGACGGCCATGTGCTGCTCGAGGGCGCGCCCGGCCTCGCCAAGACGCGCGCCGTCAAGCTGCTCGCCCGCGCCTCCAATCTCACCTTCGCGCGCATTCAATGCACGCCCGATCTCATGCCCGCGGACATCACCGGCACGTCGATCTGGCGTCAGGACAAGAGCGTCTTCGAATTTTCGGCGGGGCCGATCTTTCATTCGCTGCTGCTCGTCGACGAGATCAATCGCGCGCCGCCCAAGGTGCAATCGGCGCTGCTCGAGGCCATGGCCGAGCGTCAGGCGACCATCGCCGGCGCGACTCATGCGCTGCCCGATCCATTCATGACCGTGGCGACGCAGAATCCGATCGAGCACGAAGGCACGTTTCCGCTGCCGGAGGCGCAGCTCGATCGCTTCATGCTGCATGTCGAGCTGGCGCTGCCGGACGCCGCGACGGAGCGGCGCATTCTCGATCTCGTCGAGCGCGAGGATCAGGGCGCCGCGGTCGCGCCGCCCGCGGCGCTGCAGCCGGAGGAGATCGCCGCTGCGCGCCATGCGGCGCGATCGGTCTTTCTCTCCGCCGCGATCAAGGATTATATCGTGAGACTCGTCACCGCGCCGCGCGATGCGAGCGTCGCGCCGGAGCTGGCGGCGAAGATCGCACATCCGTCCTCGCCGCGCGGCACGCTGGCGCTCGCCGCCGCCGCCAAGGCGCGCGCCTTTCTCGACGGGCGCGATTATGTCGCGCCGCAGGATGTGAGCGCGCTCGCGGTGGACGTTCTCTCCCATCGCACCATTCTCGGCTGGCGCGCGCTCGCCGAGGGCGAGACTCCGCGCGGCGTCATTCGCGCCTATCTCGATGCGGTTCCCGCTGCATGAGCGCGTCGGAAGCGCTCGTCCCCGGCGTCGATCTCGATGTCGAATCCTTGATGCGTCTGCGGCTGCTGTCGGCGCGAAGCGGCGCGCGCCGAGCCGCGGCCGCTGCGCCGCTCGGCGGCGTGGCGCGGCGCCGACGCGGACGCGGCGCCGAGACCTATGACGTTCGCCCATGGTCGGACGGCGACGATATGCGCAGCCTCGATCGCAATGTCACCGCCCGCACCGGCGCGCCGCATGTGCGCACCTTTCACGACGAGCGCGAGCGCTCTGTGCTCTTTGTCGTCGATTTTCGCGCGCCCATGCTGTTCGGCACGCGCCGCGCCTTTCGCTCGGTCGCCGCCGCGGAGGCCGCGGTCGCCTCCGCTTGGCGCGTCATCGACTCGCAGGGCCGCGTCGGCCTCGCGGCGATCGGCTCGATGGGCGCGCGCTGCTTCGGCTTCGCCGTGGGGGCGCGCAGCTTTCCGCCTCTGCTCGTCGCGCTCGCCGAGGCGCATCGCATAGCGCTCGCGGAAGGAGCGGAAGCCGCCGAGCCGTCGCTCGCCACGGCGCTGGAGGAAATGGAGAGCGTCGGCGGAACATCGGCGCTCACGCTCGCCAGCGCGCTGGATTCTCCGGGCGAAGCTTTCGACGCGATTGCGACGCGCATCGCGCGTCGGCGCGATCTCTGCGTGCTGCTCGTCGCCGATCGACTCGAGCTGGCGCCTTCGCCGGGCCTCTATCCGTTTCGCACGCGCATGGAAGACGGCGTGCTGCGCATCGCGCATGGCGCGCGGACGGCGCCCGATGAGCGTCTGGCGCGCCTGCGCCGGCTCGGCGCGCGCGCGCTCGAGATCGACGCCGGGCTCGACGCGGAGACGATCGCGCCTCTTCTCGAGCGTTTGGACATGGAGCGGTTCGATGGCCGATCCTTCTGATCTGCTCCAGCAATTGCGGCCGCTGCGCGCGCCGCCGCCGGACGGAGCGGCCGATATTCTGCTCATGGCGCTCATCGGTTGCGGCGCCGGCGCTCTGCTGACGCTCGCTATTCTGTTCTGGCGCGCGCGCCGCCGTCCTCTGCGACGCGCCGCTCTTTCCGCGCTGGCGTCGGCGCGCGCATTGCCGGCGGCGGAACGGCTCGCCGCGCAGGCGAGAATGTTGCGTGATCTCGTCGGCGCGCTCGAGGGCGGCGTCGCGCATTCGCATGGCGACTCCTGGCTGAGGCGGCTCGACGCGATCTTCGCGACGACTCTGTTCAGCGAAGGCGAAGGCCGCGCTTTCGGCGATGCGCTCTATCGTCCGCGCGTCGATGATCCGAGCGAGACGCTCGATCGCGCTTTGCAAAAATTGCTGTCGAGGCTCGACCGATGAACGGCTTCGAATTGGCGACGCCTCTCGCGCTCGCGCTCTTGCCGGCGCCTCTGCTGCTGCGCGCGCTGCGCGGGCGCGCGGCGGGCGGCGGATTGCCCTTGCCGGAGACCATTCGTCATCGGCTCGGCGCCGGCGCGGCATCCGGCGGCCCGCGTTTTTCCTGGCGCGTCATCGTCTCGACGCTCGCCTGGATCGGACTTGTGCTGGCGCTCGCCGGGCCGCGCGTCGCCGGCGCCGTCGCGGCGCTGCCGGCGACCGGGCGCGACATCATGCTGGCGCTCGATCTCTCCGGCAGCATGACGAAGACGGATTTCGAGCTGGACGGCGCAGCCGCCAGCCGACTCGCCGTGCTGAAACATTTCGGCGCGGAGCTGATCCGCCGTCGCGCCGGCGATCGCATCGGTCTCGTCGTCTTCGCCGAGACGGCTTTCGCCGCGGCTCCGCCGAGCTTCGATCTGCGCGCGGTGAGCGCGACGCTCGAGGAAATGGAGATCGGCCTCGTCGGCCGCTCCACCGCGATCGGCGAAGGGCTCGGCCTCGCGCTGAAGCGTCTGTCCGATTCCGCCGCGCCCTCGCGTCTCGTGATTCTGCTCTCCGACGGCGCCAATAACGCCGGCGTCAGCGAGCCCGGCGCCGTCGCCGAGCTGGCGCGTGACATGGGCGTGAAAATTTTCACCATCGGCCTCGGCGTGAGTGACACGCTCGCCAATCCCGACGATACCGATGCGGTGGATTTCGTCGCTCTGCAACGCATTGCGGAGATCGGCGGCGGCGCGGCGTTTCGCGCGCGCACGGGCGCCGAGCTCGACGCTGCGACGCGCGCCATAGAGGGGCTCATCGCCGGTCCGACGCCGGCGCCGCCGACGATCGTCTATCGCGAGCTGTGGATCTATCCGGGCGGGGTCGCTTTCTTGGCGGCGATGGCGCTCGCGCTCGCGACGAGAGAGAGACGATGATCGAGATCGGCGATTTCGCTCTGCTGCGTCCGCTGTGGCTGCTGGCTCCGCCGGCGCTGGCCTTGCTCGTCGCCATGACGCGGCGCCGCGACGCGCTCGGCGATTGGCGCCGCATCGTCGATCCGGCGCTGCTCGCAATCATGCTGCGCCGAAGCGCGAGCGCCGGCGCCTCCCGCAGCGACGCGCCGCTTTTTTTCAGCGTCGCGCTCATCGCGCTCGCGCTCTGCGGGCCGGCGGTGAAAATGCGCGGCGCCGAGCAGTTCCGCAATCTCGACGCCACTTTGATCCTGCTCGACGTGTCGCGCGCCGAGCGTTTGGGGCAGGCGGTCGCGGCGGCGCAATTTCTGCTCGAGCGCTCGGGCGCGCGGCAGATCGGCCTCGCGCTCTACGCCGGCGACGCCTATCTCGCGAGCCCGCTGACGGATGATGCGAAATCGCTCGAATCTCTGCTCTTCGCCATAGACGAGCGAACCGTGCCCGATGGCGGAACCAAGCCGGATCGCGCGCTCGCTTTCGCCCGGCGCCTGCTGCGCGAGGCGGAGATCGCAGCGGCGGATATCGCCATTATCTCCGATGGCGAGGGGCTCGATCCACGCGCGGAGCGTCTCGCCGCCGCGCTCGCGCGCGAAGGACGTCATGTGCATAGTCTCTTCGTCTCGGCGCGCGGCGGCGCCGATGCGCTCGAGCCCGCGCGCCGCGCCGCAATGGCCGCGCTCGCAGCCGCCGGGAGTGGGCGCGCCGGCGACGCGGCCGATCCCGCCGAGATCGCGCGCGCGATCGAAGCGCGCGGCGTCGCGCATATTGCAGAAGGCGAGCTGCGCGCGCTGGAATGGCGCGACTATGGGCGCTTTATCCTATTGCTCGCGGCGGCGCCGCTGCTGCTCGCGCTGCGGAGGGGCGCATGATTCCGCGCCATCGCATGAGAGGCGAGCCTGAAGGCTCGCGGTCCAGCGCGCGCCTCGGACCGCGAGCCTTCAGGCTCGCCCTTATTCTCCTCATCCTGTCGCTCGTGAGCGCATTATGGACTCTCGGACCGCAGCTCGGCGGCCGCGCATTGCTGGCGCTCGGCCTGCCGTCCATTGCCGCGCAAGTCTTCGCCGATCCCGTCTGGAAAGGCGCCGCCTTCTATGCGGCCGGCCGATGGGAGGAGGCGGCCGCCGCCTTCGCGCGCGATAGCGACAGCCTCTATGATCTCGGCAATGCGCTCGCGCTCGCCGGCCATTATCGGGAGGCGGTCGCCGCCTATGATCGCGCGCTGCGCGCCGATCCCGACGATGAGGACGCCGCCTTTAACAAATCTCTTCTGCTCGGTCTGCTCGAGCGCGAGAGCGCCGGCGGCGACGCCAAGGCCAATTCGCCGGCGACCGGCCAGCAGCGCGCGCTCGGCAGCCTCGACGATGACAAAGGCGGCGGCGGGGAGGGCGCGGCGGGCGAGCGCGAGACGAGCTCGCGGCCCGGCGATCGCGGCGGCGCCAAAGCCTCCAAGCAGGGCAAGGGCCAGGAGGAGACGAAAGAGAGCGGCGCCGGCGCGACCGGCGCGGTCGGAGCCTCGGAAGGCGCGGGCCGCACCGGCGGGCAGAGGATAGACGTCGCCGCTCTGCTGCATGAGCGCGACCGCCGTGTGCGCCGGCGTCTCGAGGCGCGCGCCATTCACGCCAGCGCCGATTGGCTGCAGAGCCTCGACGACGATCCCGGCCGTTTCCTGAAGCTGCGCATCGCCGCCGAAAAAGCGCGCCGCTTGCGCGCCGGCGGCGGCGCGCTGGAGGAGGATGATTGATGTCGCGCCGTCTCGCGCTTCTTCTGTTCTTCTTGCTGCAACCTCTCGCACAGGCGCTGGCGCAGGAGGAGCCGCCCTTCGGCCGCGTCGAGCTCCGCGTCGAAGCGCCATCCGAGACGCCCTATGTCGGCGAGCCGCTGCGGCTGGTGATCCGTTCCGCCATACGCGGCCGCGTGCTGCTGGATCATATCATCCAGCCTTCGCTGCTCGATTTCGACTGGCAGCAGTTCGGCGTCGACTCCTCCAGCGAGGAGATGATCGACGGCTTTTGGACGCCGGTGGTCGAGCGCGTGCTGATGATCTATCCGCTGCGGGCCGGGCGGCTCACCATTCCGCCCTTCAAGCGCCGCATCGCCTATCGCATAGATGAGAGCGGCAGGGTGGAGGCCGAATTCGTCTCGGCGCCTCTCCAGATAGAGGCGCGCGCCCGCGACGGGCTGGTTCCGCCGGGCGAGAGCTTTCTGCCGGCGCGGAGCCTGCGCATCACGGACGCCTGGGACATAGAGCCGGACAAGATTCCCTTCGGCGAGACGGCGCGGCGCACCGTCACTGTGGAGGCCGAGGGCGTCACCGCCGATCGCCTGCCGCCGCTGCCCAATTTCCGCGCGCCCGGAATCATCACTTTCGCCGCGCCGGTGGAGCGGCGGACGATCGTGACCGATCAGGGGCCGGTCGCTCACGCGGTCTATCGCTGGAATGTGCGGCCCGTGTCGGCGGTCTCGGCCTATGCGCCGGCGATCCGCATCGCTTGGTTCGATGTCGCGACGCGGCGGATGCGCGAGGCCGTCGCGCCCGAGCGGCGCATCGCTTTCGGCGACGCGCCGCGCGAGCATGCGGCCGCGCGGCTGCGCGAGAGTCCGGGCCTCGCGGCGCCGCAGCCGATCATCGCCGCGCTGGCGAGCTTCGCAGCCACCGCCGCTCTCGTCTGTCTCATCGTCGCCATGCGGGGGCGGATCGGCGCGCGGCGGCCGGCGGCGCTCGCCGCTCTGAAGCGCGCCGCTCGCGCCGCGGACGCCGTCGCCTTTCGCCATGCCGCGCGCCGATTGGCGGAGGCTGACCGCAAAGCCTGGGCGAGGATCGTCGCGCGCGAGGACATAGGCGCGCCGTTGGCCGCGCTGGACGCTTCGCTCTATGGGCGCGAGCCGCAGGCCGCTCCGCCGCTCGCGCCGCTGGCGCGCGCCATCGCCGCCGCCTGGGCGCCGAGCGGCGGCGAATAGCCGGCGAGAGCCGCCGCCTCACGGGACGACGGTGATCGTCCCGCTCATGTGAGAATGCAGCCCGCAGCGAAAGGCCACCTCGCCCGGACGCGTCAGCGTGACGTCGAAGCTCTCGTCCTCGTCGACATGCTCGGGAGAGTGGAAGATTTCGTCCTTGCCCATCGCGCCGATGATGGAATGCGGCGCCTGATCGTGATTGACGAAAACGACGGTCTCGCCTGCGCGCACGGTGAGATGGACCGGCGCGAAGGCGAAATTCTCTATGCGCACTTCGGCCGCGAGGCCGGGGCCGAGCGAGAGCGACATTGCGAGAAGTAAGGCCGCGAAAGCGCGTCGTCTCATACGAAGCCCGCGGCGATATTGACGGTGAGCGCCAGTATCGCGGTGTTGAAGAAGAAGGCCAGCACGCCTTGCGCGAGCGCGACCGCGCGCATCGTCGTGGAGGCGGTGGAGACGTCCGCCGTCTGCGAGGCGACGCCGATCACATAGGCGAAGTAGAGAAAATCCATGTAGCCGGGCTGCTGCGCGCCCGGAAAGATCAGCCCGCCGCGCTGCTCGGCGGGGCGGTCCGGCGCGGCGCCGCGCTCGAGATAATATTCATGCGCGTAATGCAGCGCGAAGGTGAGATGCACGAACAGCCAGGAGAGCACGACGGTCAGCACGGCGAGGGAAATATGCGCGTGCTTGGAAAATCCCTCGAGATTTTTGACCGGCCCGAGCTCGGCGACGATCGCGCCGATGGAGGCGCAGGCGGTGGCGATGGTCATCACGAGAATGACGAGCCGGCCTTCGTCCTGCAATTGCGCGCGGCGGCGCATGGAGCTCGGCGTCGAGCGCGCCATCATCTCCGCCGAGAGCGCGAGATAGAGCGTCACGAAGACGTCCCAGCCGACGAGCGCGCGCGTCACCTCGCGCCAGCTCGCGGGCAGCAGCAGGCCCGCGGCCACGCCCGCGAGCAGGCAGAACAGCAGCCGCGCCCGCGCCCTGGCGATGCGCCACAGCAGCGGGCGCCGGTGGCGCGCGTGAGTCTCGGCGGGGTGGCTCATCGGCGCGCTCAATTGCTGCGCAATGCGACGAAGCGCGCCGCCTGCGCGAGCACGTCCGTCGCCGCGCCGAGGCCCGTCTCGGCGAGCGCGGCTATGGCCGCCTCGACCAGCGCGTCGCGCCGCTCGCGCGCCTTGTCCAAGCCGAGCAGGCCGATCAATGTGGCCTTGTTGCGCTCGGCGTCCTTGCCGGCGCGCTTGCCGAGCGCGGCCTCGTCGCCCTCTGCGTCCAAAATATCGTCGGCGATCTGGAAAGCGGCGCCGAGCGCGTCGCCATAGCGGCCGAGCGCGGCCGCCACGGGAGCCGAGGCGCCGCCGAGAATGGCGCCGAAATCGACCGAGACGCGCAAGAGCGCGCCGGTCTTCATGGCCTGGAGGCGGAGCGTCTCCTCCTGCGAGAGCGGGCTGGTCGCCTTTTCGGCCTCGAGGTCCAGCGCCTGCCCGCCGACCATGCCGCCGAGCCCGGAGGCGCGGGCCAGCGCCAGCACGAGACGGGCGCGGATTTGCGCGTCGGCATGGGTCGCCGGATCGGCCAGAACGTCGAACGCATAGGTCAGCAGCCCGTCGCCGGCGAGAATGGCGGTGGCCTCGTCGAAGGCCTTGTGGGCGGTGGGGCGGCCGCGGCGCAGATCGTCGTCGTCCATGGCCGGGAGATCGTCATGGGCCAGCGAATAGCAATGGATCATCTCGATCGCCGCGGCGGCGCGCCGCGCGCTCTCGCCCTCGACGCCGAAGAGGCGGGCGGATTCGAGCGCCAGAAACGGCCGCAGCCGCTTGCCGCCGCCCAGCGCCACATAGCGCATCGCCTCCAGCAGCCGCGCCGGCCGGGCGATCTCGCCCGAAAGCGGTTCCGCGCCGAGCAGGGCGCCCAGCGTCGCCTCGGTCGCGCTGGCGGCCTCGTCGAGGCGGCGGCGGAAAACGTCGTCGGTGGTCTTGGCTGCGTCGCCGGTCATGGGACCCTTTCCCGAGAAAATCATTCCATCTGGCTCGGACCTAACAAATTTGCGATCAATCCCCAAGTGGCGAGGGGAAGGGGGCGCGCAGGGGCGCGGCCCGAGAGGAAAATCCGAGACCATGACCGTTTCTTTGTTCGAACCCTTTCGGCTGGGCGATCTCACGCTCGCCAATCGCATCGTCATGGCGCCGCTGACGCGCCGTCGCGCCACCCATGAGACCAACGCCGCCAATGCGCTGATGGCCGAGTATTATCGCCAGCGCGCCTCGGCCGGGCTCATCATCGCCGAGGCCTCGCAGATTTCCCAGCAGGGGCAGGGCTACGCCTACACGCCGGGGATTTATTCGCCCGAGCAGGTCGCGGGCTGGCGCCAGGTGACGGAGGCCGTGCATGCGGCGGGCGGGCGTATCGTCCTGCAGCTCTGGCATGTCGGGCGCGTCTCGCATGTCTCGCTGCAGCCCGGCGGCGGGGCGCCGGTCGCGCCTTCCGCCATCGCCACGACGAAGCAGGTGGCGATCGAGAGCGGCGCCGCCGATTGCTCCGCGCCGAGGGCCCTGGAGCTCGGCGAGATCCGGGGCTGATCGCCGATTATCGCAAGGCCGCGCGCAATGCGAAAGAGGCCGGCTTCGACGGCGTCGAGGTGCATTGCGCCAATGGCTATCTGATCGACGAGTTCTTGCGCGATGGCTCCAACAAGCGCGAGGACGCCTATGGCGGCGCGCCGCAAAATCGCGCGCGCTTCGGCCTCGAGGTCGTGGACGCCGTGCTGGCGGAATGGGACGCGTCCCGCGTCGGCGTGCGCATATCGCCGGTGAGCCCGGTATACGACATGTCGGACAGCGATCCGCAGAGCGTCTTCGGCTATTTCGTGGAGCGGCTGGCGGAGAGGAAGCTCGGCTTTCTCCATGTCATAGAAGGCGCGACGCAAGGCCCGCGCGATGTCGCGCCTTTCGATTATCTCGCTCTGCGCGAGAGCTTCCCCGGCGCCTATATCGCCAATAACGCCTATACTCTGGAGCTCGCGCAGGAAACGCTCGCGAGCGGGCGCGCCGATCTCATCGCCTTCGGCCGGCCCTTCATCTCCAATCCCGATCTCGTCGAGCGCCTGCGTCGCCGCGCGCCGCTCGCCGATGTCGATTTCGAGACCGTCTATGGAGCGGGCGCGAAAGGCTATACGGATTATCCGACGCTGACGGCGTGAGCCGAAAGGGCAGGGCTCGTTTCTTCTCGCGGGAAACGAGCCCGCCGACGCGCTATTCCGCCTTGGGCGCCGCGTCCGGCGCATGGCCGTCATGGCCGCTCTCATGTCCGCCATCATGGCCCGCGCCATGGCCCTGATGCATGGATTTCATGTGATCCATCATCATCTGATCATGCATCTGATGCATTTGACGCATCTCTTGCATCATCTTGCAGCATCCGCCGCCATGGTCGCCATGCTCCTCCTGCGGCGCTGTCGGCTTGGTCTCGACAGTGGTTTCGGCGAGCGCCGGCGCGATCGTCGCCGCCAGAAGAGCGGCCGCCAGTGTGGGAATGATTTTTTTCATCGCATCGCCCTCGCTATCGCCGGCATCTCCATAGGAAGTGGTCGCCGGCAGGCGCGAATGCAATGCGGCGACATGTCCGACCCCGACATAGCGCGCTGCCGGCGCGCATCGAGATTGCGAAGCGAATCCTGCGCTATATCAAGTGATTCCTGCGCTATATTATGGAATCAGCGCTCGTTTCTCGATCAGTTCATTTCTCTCCGGTGTCTCGATTGACCGATGGATTGGCATTCGGCTCATATTTACGACAAGCTGGCGCATTTGGCCGAGCCCGGCCTATTCGTATAAATATAGTACAGTTATATAGCGATCCCGCCGCATGGCGGGCCTCGAGGCGGTGAGGCGCGACGACGGCCGGTCCGATCCGGGACCGAACTTCAACACGCGGGGCTCTCCTATGCCGTCTACTCCACGCTTTCGATTCGCTCGTCCGACTCTGCGCTCCAGTGAGCGTGCGCTGCTGCTCGGCGGCTGCGCTCTGCTGCTTCCGGCGCGGGCTCACGCTCAACCAGTGGAGCTGCCGCCGATCGATGTCTCCGCGCCATCGGCCGCGCAGTCGATGATCGGCGAAGGCCGGCCGGAAGGCCGTAAGGATTATCTCATCACGCGCAGCTCGACGGGCAGCAAGGCCGAGCTGCCGAACTCTTTCGTTCCGCAGCATGTGACGACCATCCCGCACAAGATCATCGAGGAGCAGGCCCCGCGCACCATCACGGAAGCGTTGCAGAATGTCTCCGGCGTCAGCAGCCCTTATCCGAGCTATTATCCGCTCGATCAGCTCACCAGCCTCTATATCCGCGGCTTTCAAGTGAGCACGACCTTGCGCGACGGTCTTTGGGACCCGACGCCATTCGGCAACGCCTGGATCGGCAATCTCGAGCGCGTCGAGGTTCTCAAGGGGCCGTCCGCTCTGCTCTACGGCGCCTATTCCGGCGATGTCGGCGGCGCGCTCAATCTCGTGACGAAGAAGCCGCTTTCCGATCCGCATGCGACGATCTCCTCGGAGTTCGACACCTATGGAACGCATGCGGTTTCCGCCGACCTCTCGACGCCGCTCGCCGACAACAAGGATTGGCTCGTGCGGCTCAACATGCACGAGGGCGGCCACAGGCTTTTCGCCGACGACACATTCTTCGAGAAGCGTCACATCTCCGGCATGCTCCAGGGACAGCTGACATCGCAGGACGCCATAACCCTCGAAGCCGAATATCGCTGGCAGAACACGCATCCTTACAGCGGCCAGCCGGGCTTTGTCACAATGGGCAGCGGAGTCTCGGCGATTCTCGCGCCGCTCGCGCCGACCTCGCGCGACACGAATCTCTATGATCCGCGTTCCACCTATCGTTATCGCAGCGACGCTTTGCGCGCCGTCTACGAGCATAAGTTCGACGAAGACTGGTCGATCAAATCATCGGCGCAATACACGCTGACATCGCGCGATACGGTGTCGATCACCGCGACGCCGAGCCTGCTTTCCAGCGGGGCGGAGAAATTCACGCAATCCTATTCCGAGATTCGCATGGGGCCTGTCTATGCCGTGGATACGGACCAGATGCTGCATGGCCGTTTCTCGACCTTCGGACTCTCGCATGACCTCGTGCTCGGCGGACGCTTTGCCGACCAATGGTACAAGATGGACATGCGCAAGCCGACCAACGGCTTCTCGAGCTTTTATTTCAACGATCCGAGCTATCCCAATTGGGGCGTGCCGGCGCTGAATGTTTATCAGTATATGTTCGGCGATTCCGACACGCATCAGTTCAACGAATATCTCAACGACGTCGTCTCCATCACCGACCAGCTGCGCGTCTCCGCCGGCGCAAATCTGACGCAATATCGCTCTTTCTCGGAATCGGGCATGAATCCGCTGAAAATGTCCAGCTCCAAGTCGCGTGGTTCTGGAATCGGGTGGCGCGTCGGCCTGCTCTATGACTTTCTGCCGGGCTTCACCGCCTATTCGGGCTACTCGACCACATTCAAGCCGCAATATCCGAACACGACGAATGACGGGACGATACAGACTTTCGATCCGCTGAAGGGCGATCAAATCGAGATCGGCGTGAAGGCCGATCTCAATGACAAGCTCAGCGGCACGGCCTCGATATATCAGATCGAGCTCGACAATGTGACGACGGCCGACCCCGATCCGACTCGCGCGACCAATGGCTACAAGGTGCAGACCGGCAAGCAGCGTAGCCGCGGCGTCGAGATCGACGCGAGCTATAAGATCGCGCCGGGCTGGAATTTCCTGCTCGCCTATGGCCATACAGATGTGCGCGTCGTCGCCGATTCGACCTATGTCGTCGGCTCGCGCACGCCTTTCGTGCCGCAGGATACGCTGCGTCTGTGGAGCGTCTACGAGGTGCAGTCCGGCGACTTCGCTGGGCTCGGCTTCGGCGGCGGCATGAGATTCGTAGGCTCGCGCACCACCAATCTCATCTCGCAGACGACGCCCAATCTCGTCGCGACGCTCGGCGCCTATGCGACCTTCGACGCGCTCGCCTATTACAAATACGAGAACGCCAAGCTCAGCGTGAATGTGCGCAATCTCTTCGACGCGCATTACCGGGAGGCGAGCCCCAGCTCCGCATGGCTGTTTCCCTCCGAGCCGCTCAATGCGACCTTGCGGCTCGAAGTGACATTCTGATCGGCGCCTAAGACGAAGCGATCCATGGCGAGCCGTTGGATCGCTTCGTTTGCGTGAGGCGCCTCAGCTCTCCGGCTCGGCGACGGTCTCGCAGGAGACCGCGCGCAGGCGCTGCTCGGCGCGCTCGCGATCACTGGCGCGCTTGGCCAGCGAGCGCAGCAGCACGAAGCCGCGCATCGACGGCGCCGTCACATGGACTTGGCTCGGCGGCGCTTCCTCATCCTCGCCTTCGACGGCTTCTATTTGGCGCGCATCGCCGACCAGAACGTCGATCTTGCCCTTGATCGCCGAGCGATCCGTGGCGGAATGAAAGATGCGGCCCGTTCGCGCATGAAAGGAGAGCGCCAGCAGATCCTCGGGATCGGCGTCGGCGCGCACGCGCAGCAGGCCTTTGGAGAGATCGAAGAGGCAGACGCCTTCGACGAAAGCCGAATCTTCGAAAGGCGTGACCTCGGCGCCGGGCGCGGCGCGCGGCAGCAGAGCGACGCCATTCGCGGTCGTCTCGGCGCTCTGCGCCGCCGCGGCGAGGCGCGCATAGGCGTTGCGCGGCGCGACCTCCGGCATCAGCAGCACGGAGACGATGTGAACGGAGCCCGCGACGCAGAGGGTCGCGAGCGCCCAGGGCAGCCAGTCGAGATAGTCGCGAGAAATCTTCATGCGCAATGCAGCTTCACGATCTTCGGAAATGTCTGAGGGTCGGGCGCGGATTCGAGGTCGAGCGGCGTGTCATAGAGGCGCAGCGTCAGCACGAAAGGCTCTTTCGACACCGGCAGCCAATTGCCGGGCCGCGCCTGCGCGCCAATGTCGATCTCGAAGGCGCCGCCCTCGCGCCGCGCGATCTCGCTGGACGTGAAAGCGTGGCGATCGGCGGGATTGTCGATGAGGCGGCCGGCGACGCTGGTCGCGCCGAGCGTCCAGAAGCGCGCCGCGGGAGTGGTGTCAAAGACGCGATAGTCGCAGCGTCCATCGAGCGGCGCGCCGCTCGAATCCGTATGCGCGAAAAAGGCGAGGCCCTGATCGCGCCCGAGCGGCGCCTCGCCCGAGCGCGCGAGCACGGCGCGCGCATAAGGGTCGATTTCCGCGCCGCCATGGCGCGGCCAGGCGGTCCATGGCCCGACATGCAGCGCGCCGAAGCCGCGGCCGAGCCCGAGCGAGACGGCGGTCATCGCAAAGCCCAGCAGCAGGCCCGCGATCATCACGACGAAAGCCCTCAGATAATTGGTCATGCGAAATCCGTCAGCGCCGATCGGCGCGCTTGTCGGTGGAACGCGTCTGCGGCGGCGAACCGGCGGCGGGGCGCTTGGGACCGTCGAGCTTCATCTTCGACTCGATTTGTCCGAGCGCCTCCACGGCGCCGCGCGAGAGCGCCGCGGGACGCGCCGGCGCGCCGAGCTCCAGCGTCTTGGGCTGAGCGGCGGCCGCCGCTGCGAGCGTGGCGGGCGTGGCGAGTCCGCGGATCGGCTTGATGGCGATTCCTTGATGCGCATAGGCCATGATGTCGTGCCATGTCTTCGCCGGCAAGGTGCCGCCGGTCATGTTGGACATGCCCTCATTGTCGTCGTTTCCATACCATACGCAGCCGCCCATATTGCCGGTGTAGCCGCAGAACCAAGCGTCCTTATAACCATTGGTGGTGCCGGTCTTGCCGATCACGTCGATTCCCGGGCCGAGATTGGCGCGGCCGCCGGTGCCTTCGTCGATCACGCGCTTCATCATCGTGTCGAGCTCGGCGACCTTCTCGAAAGGCAGAACCTGCTCCTGCGGCGGCGCATCGCGATCATGCTGGTAGAGAATGTCGCCGCGGCTGTTGCGCACCTCCGTGGCTGCGTAGGGCGTCGTCTTCTTGCCGCCATTGGCGAAAGCGGCGTAGCCGGCGGCGTGCTCGATGAGGATGACGTCGCTCTGTCCGACCGGCAGAGAGGGCGTGTCCTCGAGCGGCGTGGTGATGCCGAGCTTGCGGCATGTCTCGATGATCTTGGCGCGCCCCGCATGTGAATCGCCATTGCCGATGGCGATCGACAATTGAATGGCGATTGTGTTGAGCGATTTGGCGAGCGCGAGCGAGAGCGGCAGCGAGCCGGCGTAGCCGCCGCTGTAATTGTGGACGCAATAATTGCCGATGCAGGTCGGGCGATCCGTCACCACCGTCGTCGGCTTGAACTTATTGCTCATCAGCGCGGTGAGATAGACATAGGGCTTGAAGGAGGAGCCCGGCTGACGCGCCGCCTCCGTCGCGCGATTGAACTGGCTCGCGCCATAATCGCGCCCGCCGACCAGCGCGCGCACGGCGCCGTCGAGATCCATGAAGGCCGACGCGCTCTGCTTGGCGTGATAGGAGCGCCCGCTCTCGCGCAGATTCTCCTCCACCACCTCGTCGGCGCGTTTCTGCACATTGGGATCGAGCGCGGTGCGAATGACGAGCACGCGATCGTCGCCGAACTTGCCGGCCTCGGCGAGGCGCTGCGCCTCCTTGAAGGCGAAGTCGAGATACCAATCCGGGCTCTGGTCGCGCTTGCGCTCGACCGGCGTCGCCGGATTGCGCTGCGCGGCGACGATCTGACTCTGCGTCATGAAGCCGGCGTCGACGAGATTGTCGAGCACGTCATTGGCGCGCGCGCGCGCGGCGGGGAGATTGACATGCGGGGCGTATTTGGTCGGCGCCTTGAACAGGCCGGCGAGCATGGCGGCCTCGGACAGCGAGACGTCGCGCACCGATTTGCCGAAATAGAATTCCGCCGCCGCCTGAATGCCGAAGGCGCCGCCGCCCATATAGACGCGGTCGAGATAGAGCTTCAAAATCTCCTGCTTGGTGAGACGCTCCTCCAGCCAGAGCGCGAGAAAGGCCTCGTTGATCTTGCGCGTGAGGGTGCGCTCATTGGAGAGGAACACGTTTTTGGCGAGCTGCTGCGTGATGGAGGAGCCGCCCTGCACCACGCCGGAGGAGCGCGCATTCACCGTCAGCGCGCGTCCGGTGCCGATGATGTCTATGCCGAAATGCTCGTAGAAGCGCCGATCCTCGGTCGCCAGCACCGCCTTGATGACATAATCTGGATATTGGTCGAGCGGCACGGCGTCGTCATGCTTGATGCCGCGCTGTCCGGCGACGGCGCCATAGCGATCGAGAAAAGTGATCGAGAGATCCTGCTTCTTCAGCCAATCGTCGCTGGTCATGCGCATGGCGGAGACCGACAGCGCGAGCGCGGCCATGCCGCCGGCGAGCGCCAGCGTCAGCGATTCGCAGCCGATCTCCACCGCGACCCGGCGCAGGCCGCGCACCTGGAAGCGGTTCATGAAGGCCGAGAAATTCTCATAGGCCTCGCGCGCGCCGCGGCTCGAGTCGAAGAGGCTCGAGTCGATATAGGCGTCGAGCGCCAGCAGAAGCCTTGCGGCCCGCTTGTATAAGCGCGAGGATCGAATAGGTTCGAGCAATTGCGCCGCTCCCTTGGCCCATCCGGGTGATTATGCGAACCAGGAGGCGGATGATAGCACTCCTCGAGCCGCCTTGACGATGGCCGGCCCGCAGGATCGCCGGCAGGATGAATAAAGCGCGCGCGGCGCGAAGGACGAGGGCCGAAGACAGAGCATGGCGAGGAATGGCGAAAAAGAAGCGGGCGAACCGTTCTGGATGAGGCCCTTGAGCGAATTGACGCGGGCGCAATGGGAAAAGCTCTGCGACAGCTGCGGGCGCTGCTGCCTGGTCAAGCTCGAGGACGAAGATAGTGGGGAAATCTATCATACGAGCGTCGGCTGCGACCTTTTGGACGGGGAGACCGGGCGCTGCCGCGACTATGCCGGCCGCCAGACCAAGGTGCCCGACTGCGTTCGGCTGACCGTGAAGGCGCTCGCCGGCATCCCCTGGCTGCCGCCGACCTGCGCCTATCGCCTGCGCGCGGAAGACAAGCCGCTCCCCGATTGGCACCCGCTTCTGACCGGCGACCCGTCCAGCGTCCACACGGCCGGCGTCTCCGTGCGCGGCCGCGTGGCGGCCCATGAGCAGGAGGTGGAGACCGACGATCTCCCCAATTTCATCGTGCTATGGCCCAAGCGCTGGCCGCGGCGCAAGAAGGGGCGGGCGGCGTGAGGCGGGGTTGTGATTTTATTCCTTGACAGCGGGACGCTGGTCCTATAGACAAGTCCCATGCTCCAGAATTGCGCTTGGGGCGAGGGACTGCGGCGGACGGGACCGCGAGCCTTCAGGCTCGCTCTTTCTGGGGCATCGCGCGTGCATCGGCGAGCGTCGAGCCCTCCCTAAAGCGAGCCTGAAGGCTCGCGGTCCATGTTGCGCTAGCGTCGCAATCGACCGCGAGCCGTCTCAGTCGTCTCGCAATCGCGCCGACGACCAACGCCAATCTCGGGGCTCGACCGCGAGGCCGGCCCGCACGGGATTGCTTTCGACATAGGCGATCGTTTGCTGGAGATCGCTTTCGTCGCGCATGTAGCGATCGAAATAGTCGCGCGCCCAAAAAGAGCCGCGAGCGCCGGTTCTCTCGTTGATTTTCGCGGCGCTGAACGCCTTCCAGCTTCGGACCGTCGCCCCGAGTGAAAAATTCGCCAAAGGCTCGACGACGACATGCGCGTGATTTGGCATGATCACCCAGGCGAAGAGACGAAACCGCGCACGGTCGAAATGGCGGATCGTATCTTCCACGATCTGCGCCACTATGGGGTTGGCTAGAGGCCGCTCATCTTCGCAACGATCGAGATGTGCGTCTATGTCGGCGCCCAGCGCAGACTTCGGCAAACGGCCCGCTGTCCTGAAGACGACATGCTGAATCCGTTCCGGCGAATCGAAGTGAGGCAGATAGCCGCGTGAATGCCAGCCTTTCGGAGATGAACGGCTCATTTGCATATAGCTCTCGTGTGGAGTTGCGAGCCCGAAGGCTCGCGGTCCGGCGCATCGGCCGCGCGCGATAGCGATAGATATCGGTCGGCGCAAACGCTAGCGAGAATTGGACCGCGAGCCTTCAGGCTCGCTCTTTCCAGCCACGGCGCGCGCCGGCTTGGCGAGCGTCAAAGAGCGTCCGTCGGAACATTTCGTAGATCGTCGAAAGCGAGCCTGAAGGCTCGCGGTCCGGCGCTTTCGTCCAATGGAGGCCGATGCATGGCGCCAAAGTCCGACGCGCGCTCGCGCGACATCCTATCGCAGGCGAAGCTGCTCTATGACGCAGGTGTGACGCCGCTCGCCGAGGTGCGGGCGATGCTCGGCATGAGCGAGCGCGCCTTCCACCGCTTTCGCGAAAACGAGGGATGGCCCATGCGGCCGTCGCCGATCAAGCGCAAGAGCGCCGAAACGCCCGCTACGTCGGAGCGGCAGGGCGCGCCGCCGACGCAGAAGGACTCGCGCAGCCTCATCGCCCGGCTCGAAGAGGCGGTGGAGCGCGAGTTTCTTCGCGCCGAAGCGGCCCTCGCGACATGCGGGGCAAAGGCGGCGCCGAAGACGATGGAGACGAGCGCCCGCGTGCTCGCGAGCCTGGTGCGCAGCCTCGCGGAATTGAAGCGCATGAATCGCGACGTCGGTTCGACGCGAGAGGAGGGCTTGCGTGTCCGAGACGTTTTCGACGACGAGCCTCCCCGCCAATTGGCCGAGCTCCGCGAGGAGCTTGCTCGCCGGCTCGAGCGCATGTGCGGCGATGGGCCGCTTGAATGAGCTGATCGACGGATTTTCCCCGCGCGAGCTCGAGACATTGCTCGCGGATTGGGAGTTTTGCGCGCGCGAGGATCAATGGCCGCCCATGCTCGCGCCGAATGGCGCGCCTTGGCGCGTATGGCTGATTTTGGGCGGCCGCGGCGCCGGCAAGACGCGCGCCGGCGCCGAATGGGTGCGCGCCATAGCGCGCGGCCGACCGCAATTCGCGACGCGCCCCTTGTCGCCGATCGCGCTCGTCGGCGAGAGCGCGGCGCATGTGCGCGATGTGATGATCGAAGGCGTCTCTGGAATTCTCGCCGTGCATCCGCGCCACGAGCGGCCTTTGTGGGAGCCGTCGCGCAAGCGCCTCACTTTCGACAATGGCGTCGTCGCGCAGGCCTTCTCGGCGGAGGATCCAGAGAGCCTGCGCGGCCCGCAATTTTCCGCCGCCTGGTGCGATGAGCTGGCGAAATGGCGTTATGCGCAGGAGAGCTGGGACATGCTGCAATTCGGGCTGCGCTTGGGGGATTGGCCGCGCCAGATCGTCACCACCACGCCGCGCGCGATTCCTCAGCTGAAGCGTCTGATGAGCGAGCCCGGAGTCGCGACGACGCACGCGACCACGCGACAGAATGCGGCGCATCTCGCGCCATCTTTTCTCGAGAGCGTCGTCGCGCAATATGCCGGCACACGATTGGGGCGCCAGGAGCTCGACGGCGAGATCGTCGAGGAGCGCGCCGACGCCCTCTGGACCCGCGATATGCTGGAGACCGCGCGCGTGGCGGAGGCGCCGGCGCTCGAGCGCATCGTGGTCGCCATCGATCCGCCAGCCTCCTCCGGCAGGCGCGCCGATCGTTGCGGCGTGATCGCCGCAGGAGTGGCGAATGGAATCGTCTTCGTGCTGCAGGATGCGACGCTCGCCGCGGCGCGTCCGGCGCAATGGGCGCGCGCCGCCGTCGCGCTCTATCACCGGCTCGAGGCGGATGCGCTGATCGCCGAGGTCAATCAGGGCGGCGAGATGGTGCGCGCCGTCATTCACGAGGCCGACCCCAGCGTCGCCGTGCGAGACGTGCGCGCGACGCGCGGCAAATATTTGCGCGCGGCCCCGGCGGCGCAGCTCTACGAGCAAGGACGCGTGCGCCATGTCGGCGCTTTTCCGGCGCTCGAAGACGAGATGTGCGATTTCGCCATCGACGGCTTGTCGTCGGGGAGAAGCCCGGATCGCCTCGATGCGCTGGTCTGGGCGATCCATTCGCTGGCGCTGGCGCCGCGCGCGAGCGAGCCGCGCATGCGACGATTGTAGCGAGCAGAGAGCCTCCGGCCTCTATTCGCTATTCGCTATTCGCTTCTTGCCTTTCCAACGGACATCTCATGCCCTCTTTTTTCTCCCGTCTCCTCGGCGCGCGCGCGCCGGAGCGCAAATCCTCGCGCGCCATGCTCTCGCTGCAGTCCATGGCCGCGCCGCAATGGACCGCGCGCAATAATGTCGCGCTCACCCGCGCCGGCTATGAGCGCAACGCCGTCTGCTATCGCGCCGTGCGCATGGTGGCGGAAGGCGCCGCCTCCGTGCCCTGGCTCGCTTATGAAGGTCGCGCGGAGACTCCCGAGCATCCGTTGCTGCGCCTGATCGAGCGCCCCAATCCTTCCGACACGAGCGTCTCCTTTCTCGAGGCGCTGATCTCCAATCTGCTGCTCTATGGCGACGCCTATGTGGAAGGCGCTTTCGTCGATGGGCTCTTGCGCGAGGCCTATTGCCTGCGTCCCGATCGGATGAGCGTCGTCGCGGGACGCAATGGCTGGCCCTCGGCCTATGTCTATTCCGTGGCGGGAGACAGCGTGCGCTATGACATTCAGGGGCGCGGCATAGAGCCGATCCTGCATATTCGCCTGTTCAATCCGCTCGACGATATCTATGGCTTCGCGCCGCTCGCCGCCGCGCAGACGGCGGTCGACACGCATAACGCCGCGAGCTTCTGGAACAAGGCGCTGCTCGACAATAGCGCGCGGCCTTCCGGCGCGCTCGTCTATGCCGGGCCGGAGGGCGGACATCTCACCGATGAGCAGTTCGAGCGCTTGAAGCAGGAATTGGAGGAGAATTTCTCCGGCGCCTTCAACGCCGGCCGGCCGCTGTTGCTGGAGGGCGGGCTGGATTGGAAGGCGCTGTCGCTCTCGCCGAAAGACATGGATTTTTCCGAGACGAAAGCCTCCGCCGCGCGGGAGATCGCGCTCGCTTTCGGCGTGCCGCCATTGCTGATCGGCCTGCCGGGCGACAATACGTTTCGCAATTACGAGGAGGCCAATCGCGCCTTCTGGCGCCAGACGATCATTCCGCTCGTGCGGCGCTTGCAGAAGGCGTTTCACGCCTGGGCGCAGCCGGGCTTCGGGCCCTTCCGCTTGGACTATGACGCCGACCGCATCGACGCGCTGGCGCAAGAGCGCGCGTTGGAGTGGAGCCGTATCGGCGGCGCCGCCTTTCTCACCGTCGACGAGCAGCGCGAGGCCGCGGGCTATGGCCCGATGGGTAAGCCCGCGAAATAGTCGCCGGATCGGCAAAGCATCGAACGAATCCCTGCGCGCAATCGCCTCTGAAAGGCGTCCAATGTCCGAGATCGTCACCTCCATTATCGAGCGCGGCGATCTCGCCCATCTCGCGCTGTTTCTCTGGGCGAGCGCCGCGACCGCCTTTGCGCTGCGCGCCTTGCGCGAGCTGGGCGCCGCGACGCGGCGGCTCGACGCCTTCGTCCGCGAGCTCGCGCGCTTCAACCGCCGTTATGGGAGCGAATGAATGAGCCAGTCCGTGTCGCCTCTCCGCTTCGTGAAGCGCCGCGCGCGCAAGCCGCTGCGCCTCGAGCCCGAAGTCGTGTTCAAGACTTTTGTGCGCGCCTTGCAGCGCCTGCGTGAGCCGCAGCGCGGCGGCGGCCCCGCTGCGATCGGCGCGACGCGGGAGACGGCCTGATGGCGCGAGATATCCACATTGCGAAGCCGCCGCTGGAGACGAAGCGCGCGCCGCTTCCCGCGGCGATCGGCGCCGACGGCGCCTTCGACGGCTATGCGAGCCTCTTCGGCGTGCGCGACGCTTGCGGCGATATCGTCGAGCGCGGCGCCTTCGCCGCGAGCTTGCGGCGACGCGGCGCCGCGAGCGTCAAAATGCTGTGGCAGCATCGCGGCGAGGAGCCGATCGGCGTATGGACGGAGATCGCCGAAGACGCGCGCGGATTGAAAGTGCGCGGTCGGCTCGATCTTTCGGTCGTGCGGGCGCGCGAGGCCTTGTCGCTGATCCGCGCGGGCGCGCTCGACGGCCTGTCGATCGGCTTTCGCACGCTTCGCGCCGCCAGCGACGCCGAGAGCGGCGCGCGGCGATTGCTCGAGATCGATCTCATCGAAATATCGATCGTCACCTTTCCTGCGCTGCCGCAGGCGCGCATCGCCGTCAGTCCCGCTTTGGCGACGGCGCCGGGTCATGCGGCCGCGCAGCTCGCGCAAAAGCTGGCGACGATGCGCATGCAGTTCGCCACGAGACGCTTCGAGGCGACGCTGCAGCGGCTCGCCGCAGAGTAATGCGCGCTCGCGGTTCGTGCCGCGCGTGAAGATCGCATCTCCAATCCCCCTGGCGTCCGAACGTCCGCGAATTCACCGCGGCGCTTTCGCGCGCCTTCACGTCGAAAGAAAGAGGTTGTCGCCAATGTCGTCTCTCGAAACCAAGACGCTCTCCGGCGAGGAGGCGCTCGCCGATCTTCATCGCGCCTTCACGGCGTTCAAGGATGCGAATGAGGAGCGCCTCGCGCAGATAGAGACGCGATTGGGCGTCGACACGCTCACCGAGGAGAAGCTGCAGCGCATCGACCGCGCCATCGACGAGACCAAGCGTCGCGTCGATCGCGTCGCGCTCGATCTCGCACGGCCCCGACTCGCGTCGACGACGAACGGCGATGCGCCTGCGCGCGAGCACAAATCGGCGTTTTCTCTCTATATGCGCAGCGGCGAAGCCTCCGGCCTCAAGGCGCTCGAATCCAAGGCGCTGTCCGCCGGCTCCGGCCCGGACGGCGGATATCTCGTGCCGACTCCTGCGGAGCAGGAGATATTGCATCGGCTCGCGCATTTGTCGCCTATTCGCGCCATCGCGAGCGTGCGTGAAATCTCGACGCATTCGCTGCGCAAAGCCTATTCCACGCAGGGGCCGGCGTCGGGATGGGCGGCGGAAACCGATCCGCGAACGCAAACCGGCAGCCAGCAGATCGTCGACCTCAATTTTCCGGCGATGGAGCTCTACGCCATGCCGGCGGCGACGCAGACGCTGCTCGACGATTCCGCGATCGATGTGGAGAAATGGATCGCTGAAGAGGTGCAGACCGTCTTCGCCGAGCAGGAAGGCGCCGCCTTCGTGAACGGCAATGGAAGCGACAAGCCGAAGGGCTTCCTCGCTTACGCCACGGTCGCGGACGCGAGCTGGAGCTGGGGCAATATCGGCTATGTCGCGACCGGCGTCTCCGGCGGATTTGCGGCGAGCAATCCTTCCGACGCTCTCTTCAATCTCGTCTATGCGCTGCGCGCCGGCTATCGCCAGAACGGCAAATTCGTGCTCAACCGGCAGACGCAATCGGCCATTCGCAAATTCAAATCGACGACCGGCGAATATCTATGGGCCCCGCCCGCGAGCCTCGATCAGCCGGCGTCGCTGCTGAACTTCCCCGTGGTCGAAGCCGAAGACATGCCCAACATGGGCGCCGACAGCCTCTCCGTCGCCTTCGGCGATTTCACGCGCGGCTATCTCGTGGTCGATCGGCTCGGCGTGCGCGTGCTGCGCGATCCTTATTCCGCCAAGCCTTACGTGCTCTTCTACACCACCAAACGCGTCGGCGGCGGCGTGCAGGATTTCGAGGCGATCAAGCTGCTGAAATTCGGCGTCGCATGATCGAGCAGGCAGAAATTCGAGCGGCGCGCGACTGCGCCGCTCGCATTCGCGAAAATCGCTCGTCATTCACGAATGGACAGCCGAATGATTCCCAATCTCCTGACGGCGCCGGCGCTGGAGCCGGTCTCGCTCGACGAGGCGAAGGCCTGGCTGAGGATCGATTCCACGGTTGAGGATCCGTTGCTGGCGGCTTTGATCGTCTCGGCGCGCCTCACGCTCGAAGCCTACACGCGCCGCTTCTTCGTCACGCAGAGCTGGCGCATGCGGCTCGACGCCTGGCCCGCGCAGACATTGCGACGCGGCGCGCTCGCCATACCTTTCGCGCCCTTTCGTAGCCTTTCCGCCATTCGCGTCTATGAGTCCGGCGATGTCGCCAGGACGCTCGACAGCGCCTCCTTTCGCGCGGCGCCGGCGCGCGACGCCGGGCGCGTCGTCTTTCTCTCGCCGCCGCCGCGGCCGGGCCGGCCCTTCGACGGAATCGAGATCGATCTCGTCGCAGGCTATGGCGACAGCGCCGCCGATACGCCGGAGCCTCTGCGTCGCGCCATTCTCGCGCTCGTCGGTCATTGGCACGAGAATCGTGGCGACGCGGGCGACGCCTCCGCGCCTTTGCCGACCATCGCAATGGCTTTGGCGAAGCCGTTTCGACGCGAGCGTCTGACATGAACGCGCCGAAGATCGGCGAGATGCGCTTGCGCATGAGCCTCGAGACGCCCCTGGACACGGCGGACGACAGCGGCGCGATGACGCGAAGCTATGTCGCGCTCGGCGCCATTTGGGTGAAGCTCACCCCGCTGTCCGCCGAGGCGCGCTTCGTCGAGGAACGGCAGGAGATGGCGATCCAATGGATCGCGCATGCGCGATGGCGCGGCGATGTGACGAGCGAGATGCGTCTCGTCGATGGCTCGCGCAAGCTTCGCATCGCTTCCGCCTACGACCCGGACGGCAGGCGCCGCTTTCTGCTCTGCCATTGTGAGGAGATCGCATGAGGCGTCGCAAATGACAATCTCGCCAGTCGTCTCGCTGCGCAAGGCGATCCGCGCGCGTCTGTCGGCGGATTCCGCCCTCGTGGCCGCGCTCGGCGCGGCGAAAATATATGACGAGGCTCCGCGCGGCGCGGCCGCGCCTTACGTGCTGCTCTCCGATGCGAAGCTGCGCGATTGGTCCACGTCCGACAGTCGCGGCGCGGAACAGATCTTCGTGATCTCGATCGTCTCGATCGAGCGCGGAGCCGCGGAAGCGCTCACGCTCGGCCAGAGGATCGTCGATCTTCTCGACGAAGCGCCGCTCGCTCTCGAGGGACATCTCCTCATCGATCTGCGCCATCAGAGCGCAGAGACTCGGCGCGAGCACAATGGCCGCTTCGTGCGTGTCGATCTCCGCTTTCGCGCGACCACGGAAGCGCAATGACGACATCGAATTCGAAAGGCTTCAAATGTCCGCACAAAAGGGAAAAGATTTGTTGCTGAAGCTCGACGACGGGAGTGGAGCCTTCGTCTCCGTCGCCGGCTTGCGCACGCGCCGCCTGTCCCTCAACGCCGAGACGGTCGACGTGACCGACGCCGAATCTGCGGGACGATGGCGCGAGCTTCTGGACGGCGCCGGCGTGAAGCGCGCGAGCCTGGCGGGAACGGGAATCTTCAAGGATCAGGCGTCGGATGCGCTCATTCGTCAGCTGTTCTTCGACGGCGTGCTGCGAGAATGGCGGATCATGGTCCCTTCCTTCGGGATCATAGCCGGCATGTTTCAGATCTCCAGCCTCGACTATCGCGGCGAGCACAACGCCGAGATGACTTTCGACATAGCGCTCGAATCGGCGAGCGCGGTTTCGTTCACTGCGGCGTGAGGCGATCGTCATGGCCAATCATAAGCGGGGAGAAATCGAGGCGATTCTCGATGGCGAGCGCTATCGGCTCTGCCTCACGCTCGGCGCGCTCGCCGAGCTCGAGAGCGCGCATGGCGTGGGCGATCTCGTCGCGCTCGCGGAGCGCTTCGAAGGACGCCGGCTCTCGGCGCGCGATCTCATCCGCATCATCGGATGTGGATTGCGCGGCGGCGGAAATGAGATGTGCGACGAGGAGGTCGCGCGCATGACCGTCGCGGGAGGCCTCGGCGATTATGTGAGGATCGCGGCCGATCTGCTGTCCGCGACATTCGGCGAAAGCGCAAACCCTCCGCCGCCGGGGAGCGCGAGCGGGTGACGCCGCAGCCCTTTCCATGGGGCCGAGCAATGGCGTTCGGCCTCGGCGCGCTACGTCTTCCGCCGCGCGACTTCTGGTCGATGACGCCGCGCGAATTGGCTTGCGCCGCGGAAGGCCTCTATGGCCGCGCGGCGATAGCGCCGTCACGCGACGCTCTGGCGGAGCTGATGCGCGCATTTCCTGACGGAGACGAAACATGAGCGATGCGACGACGACCGACAGCGGCGCGCAATCATCGTTCGATCAGCCCTTTCAGGCGCTCGATCTGAAGACGACCAGGACGCTGCTCGAGGACATAAATTCGGTCGCCGCTTCGGCGACGAAGACCTTGTCGAGCGGGCTGGCGAGCGCGGCCGTGAATGGCAAGAGCTTCGATTCCACTCTCGCCTCGATCGCGCGCTCCTTGGCCAAGCTCGGCGTCAACGCCGGCGCGCAGGCGCTGACGCAGGGCGCGACGAGCGGATTGAGCGCGCTGATCTCCGGCGCATTGGGCGGCGGCGGTTCTGTGGCGCCGTTCGCGGATGGCGGCGTCGTCGCCAGCCCCACATTCTTCGCCGCGAATGGCGCTGTGGGCCTCATGGGCGAGCGCGGCGCCGAGGCGATCATGCCGCTCGCGCGCGGGCCGGATGGTCGACTGGGCGTCGCGATGCAGGGCGCCGGAGATCCGGTGACGGTGACGGTCAATATCGCGGCGCAGGATGTCGACAGCTTCCGACGTTCCGAAGGCCAGATCACTGCGGCCTTGGCCCGTGCGGTGGCGCGCGGCCGGCGCAATATTTGAGGAAAGCGCGATGGGCGATTTTCACGAGACGCGCTTTCCGCTCGACGTGTCGTTGAATGGGCGCGGCGGGCCGGAGCGACGCACCGATATCGTCACGCTCGGCTCCAATCGCGAGGCGCGCAATGCGCGATGGGCGGAGTCGCGTCGACGCTATGAGGCGGGCTATGGCGTCAAATCGCTCGCGCAGCTCGCCGCAGTCGTCGAATTTTTCGAGGAGCGGCGCGGGCGGCTGTTCGGCTTTCGCTGGCGTGATCGCGGGGACTTTTCCTCTGCGCATACGGGGCCGATTTCGCCCCTCGACCAGAGTCTCGGCGCCGGCGATGGCGCGCAGGCGCAATTTCAGCTGCGCAAGACCTATGGCGGGAGCTTCGCGCCCTATGCGCGGCCGATAGCCAAGCCTGTGGCGGAAAGCGTGCGCGTCGCGGTCGCCGGCGTCGAAAAGACGAGAGGCGTCGATTTCGACGTCGATGCGACGAGTGGAATCGTCCGCTTCTCGCTCTCGGCCGTTCCAGGGGCCGGCGCCGCGGTCACTGCAGGTTTTCTCTTCGATGTGCCGGCGCGCTTCGACACGGATTATCTCGAGATCGACGTCTCTTCCTTCGAGGCCGGCGCCATCCCGAAAATTCCGATCATCGAGCTCGTTCTTTGAGAGAGAGGCGCATCAATGCGTAAGGCTTCATCGGCGATGCGAGAATCGCTCGACGCTTCGGCGTCGACCTTGTGCAACTGCTGGCGCCTCGCCCGCAAGGATGGCCAAGTGATGGGGTTCACCGATCATGATCGCGATCTCGTCTTCGGCGGCGTGACCTATCGCGCCGCGACCGGGCTGGTCGCGACGCAGATAGAGGGAAGCGTCGGTCTGGCGGCGGGCGGCGGCGAGGTGATCGGGGCGTTGCAATCGGACGGGCTCGTCGAGAGCGATCTCGCCACCGGGCGCTATGACGGCGCCGGCGTCGAAATATGGCTCGTCGATTGGAGCAATGTCGAGAATCGTCTGCTCATCGATGCGACGACGATCGGCGAGGTGACGCGCAGCGAATTCGCGTTTCGGGCGGAGCTGCGCTCGCTGGCGGATTTCTTCGATGAGACGCGCGGCGACAGCTATCAGAAAGGCTGCTCCGCAGATCTCGGCGATGCGCGGTGCAAGGTCGATCTCTCCGCCTCCTCCTATCATACGACGGGCGTCGTGCTGGCGGCGACGCGAGGCGCGATCGTCGCGGCGCTCGCGGAGGCTTTCGACGATGAATTTTTCACCGGCGGCTCATTGACCGTCACGAGCGGCGCCGAAGCAGGCGCCGGCGGCGCGATCAAATCGCACCGTCGCTTCGGCGAGAATGCGCGTCTCGCATTATGGTCGCAGCTCGCGGACGGGATGGTTGCCGGCGATGGCTTCACGCTCGTCGCCGGCTGCGACAAGAGCGCGGCGAGCTGCCGATCGAAATTTTCCAATATCGTCAATTTCAGAGGCTTTCCGCATATGCCGGGCAATGATCTCGTCATCTCCTATCCGAGCTCGCTCGCGCCGACGATGGACGGCGGGAGCTTCTTTCGATGAGCGACGTCACGCGTGCGGCGATCCTCCGTGAGGCGCGGCTGTGGATCGGCACGCCTTATCGGCATCAGGCGTCGCTCATTCATGTCGGCTGCGATTGTCTCGGTCTCGTGCGCGGCGTGTGGCGCGCTGTCGTGGGGCCGGAGCCGGAAACGGCGCCGCCCTATTCGCCGGATTGGGCGGAGGCGCAGGGCGAGGAGACTTTGGCGCTCGCCGCGCATCGCCATTTCGATGTCGTCGCGATGGACTCGTTTCGCGCCGGCGATGTGCTTTTGTTTCGCTTTCGCGATCATTCGCCGGCCAAGCATCTCGGGATCGCCGCCAGCGCGACGCATATGGTGCATGCGCATGGCGGCGCCTGCGTCGCAGAGGCGCCGATCGGCCTATGGCGCAAGAAATTGGCGGGGGCGTTCGCCTTCCCCGGCGTGATTGATTGAGGCTTTGGAGGCGAGATGGCCACTCTTCTTTTGCAGACGGCGGGCGCGGCGATCACGCCGATCGGCTCGGTCATCGGCAATATCGCCGGCGCGGTTGGCGGCGCGCTCGTCGATGCGGCGCTGCAGCCCCGCGCGGGGACGCGCTACGAGGTCGGGCCGCGGCTGAAGGCCATGGACGGCGTCGCCTCCACGGAAGGAGCGGCGATTCCGCGCGTCTATGGGCGCGCGCGCATCGGCGGCCAGATGATCTGGGCGACGCGCTTTCTCGAGCAGACGAATGTGTCGCTGGATGGCGGCTCCAGCAATCGCGGCAAGGGCGGCGGCGGCGCGGCGCAGACGGTGAGCGTATCGTATTCCTATTATGCGAATTTCGCGATCGGTCTCTGTGAAGGCCCGATCGCCTTCGTGCGACGCATATTCGCGGACGGCAATGAGCTCGACATGACGAGCCTTCCGATCCGCATCTATAAGGGCGATGACGAGCAGCTCCCCGATGCGTTGATCGTCGCCAAGGAGGGGGCGGAGAATGCGCCGGCCTATCGCGGGCTCGCCTATATCGTGTTCGAGCAATTGGCGCTCGCGCCCTTCGGCAATCGCATTCCGCAATTCACCTTCGAGGTGACGCGGCCGGTGGCGGGGCTCGGCGCGAAGATTCGCGCTGTCGACATTATTCCGGGCGCGACGGAGGCCGGCTATCAGCCGTCGCTACAGCTGAACTTCTTCTCGCCGGGCCAGACCAGCGCGGAGAATCGTCACCAGCTGACGGCGGCGAGCGATTGGACGGCGTCGATCGACGCATTGCAGGCGCTCTGTCCCAATCTCGAGAGCGTGGCGCTGGTCGTGGCCTGGTTCGGCGACGATCTGCGCGCGGGTCATTGCACCATCGCGCCGCGCGTGGATGCGAGATTCAAGACGATCGGCGAGTTCGACTATGTGTATGGGCCTTTCTGGCCGGCGGATTGGTCTGTCGCGGGGCTGATGCGCGCGACAGCGCGGCTGGTCTCGCAGATCGACGGCCGCTCCGCTTTCGGCGGCACGCCGAGCGATGCATCGGTGCGCGCTGCTATCGCCGATCTGCGCGCCCGCGGTCTTTCCGTCCTGTTCTACCCTTTTGTGATGATGGATGTGCCGCCGGACAATGTCCTGCCCGATCCGCGCAGCGGTGAGATCGGGCGGCCCGCCTTTCCTTGGCGTGGCCGCATCACCTGCGATCCTGCGCCAGGGCGTGCGGATACGGTGGATGGAACGAGCGCGGCGGCGACGCAAATCGGGGCTTTCTTCGCGCAGTATCGCGCCTTTATTCTTCACTACGCCGGCTTGTGCGAGGAGGCGGGCGGCGTCGACGCTTTCCTCATCGGCTCGGAGCTGGCGGCGCTCACGCGCATTCGCTCGGCGCCGGGCGTCTATCCGGCTGTCGCGGCGCTGGCCGCGCTCGCCGAGGATGTGAAGAGCGTTCTGCGCAGCGGAACCAAGGTCGGCTATTCCGCCGATTGGACGGAATATGGCGCGCATGTGCCGGCGGCGGGCGAGCTTCGCTTTCCGCTCGATCCTCTATGGGGCGCGTCGTCGATCGATTTCGTCGGAATCGATGTCTATTGGCCGCTTTCCGATTGGCGCGACGGCTCGGAGCATCTCGATGCGCAGAGCGCGGCGAATGTTTATGATCTCGATTATCTGACGTCGCGCGTCGGCTCAGGCGAAGGATTCGATTGGTTCTACGGGAGCGAGGCGGATCGGCTCACGCAGACGCGCACGCCGATCATGGATTCCCTCGGCAAGCCGTGGGTGTATCGTGTCAAGGATCTCCTCGGCTGGTGGTCGAGTGCCCATCATGAGCGCGTCGGCGGCGTCGAGCTCGGCGCATCGACGGATTGGACGCCGCAGAGCAAGCCGATCTGGATCGTCGAGACGGGATGTGCGGCGGTCGATCGCGGCGCCAATGCGCCCAATGTGTTCGCCGACGCGCATTCGTCGGAAGGGGGACTTCCCTATTTTTCGCGCGGCGGACGCGATGATCTGATGCAGGCGCGCTGTCTCGAGGCCATGCTCGGCTATTTCGATCCGACGGCGGCGGGCGGCGATTTGCGCAATCCATTGTCGGCTTCCTATGGCGGGCGAATGGTCGATGTGGCGCGCATTCATGTCTGGTGTTGGGATGCGCGGCTGTTTCCCGCGTTTCCCGGCTGTTCGGATGTCTGGGCGGATGCGGCGAATTGGGAGACGGGGCATTGGCTCAATGGACGGCTCGAGGGGACGCCGCTCGATCGCCTCGTTGCGACGCTCGCATCGGCGATCGGGGCGAATGATCTCGTCGGCCAGCGGCCCGCGATCGAGGGCTTCGTCGATGGCTATGTGCTCGACAGCGCAATGTCGCCGCGCGAGGCCATCGATCCGCTCGCGTCTTTGTTCGGCTTCGACGCGGTGGCGTCCGGCGGCGCTCTGCGTTTCGTCTCGCGTGGGACGAAAAGCGTGCGCCAGATCGACGACGATGATCTCGTTCCGCGCAAGGATGGGTCGCTGATCGAGCTGCGGCGTGCGCAGGAGAGCGAGCTTCCGCATGAGATCGCTTTGTCCTTCGGCGATTCGGAGTTCGATTATCGCACGGGCCGTGTGCTGTCGCGTCGGCTCGAGGGCTATTCCTCGAGGCGGAGCGAAGCGGAGACGGCGGTGATGATGGCGCGCTCCAATGCGCAGCGTTTGGCCGATGTATGGCTGCAGGATATTTGGGCGGGGCGCGAGACGGCGCGATTTTCTGTGCGGCCGGGGCTCGCGACTCTGGAAGCGGGCGATGTGGTCTCATTGGCGCGCGTGGCGGGACGCAAATGGCAGATCACGCAGATCACCGATGGCGCGGCGCGCGAGATCGAGGCGCGCGCGGTCGATGCGAGCGTCTATGATGTTTGCGCGCGCTCCCTCGCCCGGCGCGCTTTGGCGTCTCCGGGCGTTATCGGGCCGCCGCGCGTGGTCGTTCTCGATCTCGCGATCGCGAAGGATGGAGAGACGGCCTTGTCGCATGTCGCCGCTTTCGCCGACCCCTGGCCGGGCGCATTGGCGATTCGGCGGAAGCTCGGCGCATCCTTCGAATCTGTCGGGCTGATCGAGAAGCGTGCGATCATCGGCGAAACTTTGGATGCGTTCCCGCCCGGACCGCTCGGGCGTTTCGATCGCCGCGCGAGCGTGACGGTGAAGCTCGCGTCGGGCGCGCTCGCTTCGGTGGACGATGGAAGCGCTTTCGCGCTGCGCTCGTCGATGGCGATACGCGGGGATGACGGCGCCTGGGAGATATTCGCCTTCACGCGTGCGGAGCTGGTCGCGACGAACACTTATCGTCTGTCGCGGCTGCTGCGCGGGATCGGCGGCGAGGATGCGCTGGCCGCTCGCACAGTGGCGGCGGGAGCGACGGTCGTGCTGCTCGACGATGCGATCATCGCGTTCGCGAGAAACGCCGCGGAGATCGATTCCGCGAGCGTCTATCGAATAGGTCCGGCGGATCGCGACTATGACGATCCGACCCATGTCGAGCTGGAGGTTGCCGCGACGCGCAAGTCGTTGCTTCCCTATTCGCCGACTCATGCGCATGCGCGACGCATGGCCGATGGCGTCGTCATTTCTTTCATCCGGCGCGGGCGGATCGACGCCGATTCCTGGGAGCCGGTCGATATTCCGCTCGGCGAGGAGAGCGAAGCCTATGACGTCGTCATCGCGCTTCCCGGCGGCGGCGCGCGCACGTTGAGCGTGGCGAGCGCTTCGGCGCTCTATCCGGCGAGCGACGAGCTCGCCGATTTCGGCGCGCCGCAAACGAGCTTGGCCGTGCGGATATTTCAAATCAGCGCCCGCGCGGGTCGCGGCTTTCCGCTCGTCGCGACGCTGCCCATAGAGTGAGCTTCGATGACCGATACGATTCATTTGGCTCTGCCCTGCATCGATGCGGCGCAGGCGCAGAAGCATGTCACCCATAATGAGGCGTTGCAGCTGCTCGACGCAGTCACGCAGCTTTCCGTAATCGATCGACGCGCCTCGCCGCCTTCTTCTCCCGTCGATGGCGATCGATATCTCGTCGTCGCCGCGGCGGCGGGAGCTTTCGCCGGGAAGGAGCAGAAGGTCGCGGTCCGTCTCGGCGGCGCTTGGGCGTTTCTCGCGCCGAAAGCGGGCTGGCTCGCCTTTGTTGAGGCCGAGCAGAGCATGCTGCTCTGCGATGGCTCCGCGTGGATCGATGCGGGGCGCGTGCTGCGAGAGCTCGCGGCTCTGTCGCTGCTCGGCGTGGGGACGACGGCGGACGCCGCCAATCCCCTCTCGGTGAAGGCGAGCGCGGCGCTGTTCGCCGCGCGCACGATCGCGGAGGGCGGGGCCGGCGATTTTCGCGTCAAGCTCGAGAAGGAGACTGCCGCCAACACGGCGTCACAGCTCTATCAGTCCAATTGGTCCGGGCGAGCCGAGACGGGACTTCTCGGCGACGATGATTTCCATGTGAAAGTGTCCGCCGACGGGACGATTTGGCGCGAGGCGCTTATCGTCGATCGTTCGACGGGGCGGGTCGCTTTTCCGAACGGCATGGGCGACGGCGCTTCTGTCGCGTTTCGCAATCGCCTGCGCAATGTGGCTTTCGCGATCAATCAGCGCGCTGTTTCGGGAACAGTGTCGCTCGCGGCCGGTCAATACGGCCATGACGGCGTGAAGGCCGGCGCTTCTGGCGCGAGCTATACATTCACGACGAGCGGCGTCGATACGACGCTCTCCATTTCCGCCGGCTCCTTGATCCTGCCGATCGAGGCGCAGCTGATGGAGGGAGGATCCTATGCGCTCGCGCATGACGGAAGCGCGCAGGCGCGCGTATGGCAGGGCGCGGGCTACTCCGGCTCCGGCTCGTATGCGACGGCTTCTCGAAGCGCGCCGCTTCTCGTCTTTGGGCTCACGACGAATGCGCAGACCAATGTCGAATTCTCCGGCGGCTCTGTCCTGCGGCCGCAATTCGAGCCCGGCGTCTATGCGACGAGCTTCGAGCGACGACCGCCGGGCGTGGAGCTGTCGATGTGCCAGCGCTATTTTCAGGCCTTGCTGGTCTCGCATCTCTTCACCGCAAATGCGGGCACGCAGTTCGGAGGCTCGGTCATGACGCTGCCCGCGACGATGTTCGGAACGCCGACCTTGTCGGCGCTGTCCGGCGGCGTGCAGACCAATGTTCTGATGGACGGCCTCAATACGATGGGCAAGGGGGCCGTCCGATATTTCATGGCGTCGACCGCGGCAGGATCGGTCGAAGCCTATAATCGCGCATTCACCGCTTCGGCGGAAATTTGAGAGGGAGATTCGCGACATGGCCTATTCGATCATTTGCGATCTCAGTGGGGAGCCGCTGCCCGATCTGGTGCGGCGCGACGCCGATGGCGCGAGCGTCCCGATCGATGCGCAGACCGCCGACAGCCTCGCTTATCGTGAGTGGCTCGGCGCCGGGAATGCGCCGACGCCTTTGCCGATTCCCACTCTCGCGGAAATCAGGAGCAAGCGGCTCGCTGCTCTCGCCGCGCGTCGGTGGCGCGCGGAGAGGGCGGGAACCTCGGTGAATGGCATGCGCCTTTCCACCGATGAGACGACGCAAGCGAAGCTCACCGCCGCGGTCGTGGCCAGCGTGCTCGATAATAATTACGCGGTGAACTGGAAGCTGGCGGATGGCGGATTCGTCATGTTGGATCATGCGGCCTTGATCGCCGTCGCGCAGGGCGTGCGGGCGCATGTGCAGAGCTGCTTCGATCGCGAGGCGCAGCTCGCCGCCGTCATCCTCGCGGCGCAGGACAGCGCAGCGCTCGCGTCGATCGACATAGACTCGGCCTGGCCGGGCTGAGGCGGCGCGCCGCGCCTTTTTCACGAGCGAAAGGACTTCGACATGATCGATATGAAAGCGCCGGCGCGCTCCGCGCCGCGCGCGGGCTTTGTGCTGGGCGAAGGCTGCGAGGCGAAGCTCGTCGGCGTGCATCCCGATCTCGTGCGCGTGGTGCGGGCGGCCGCCGCGCGCTGCGAGCAGAAATTCGTGGTGTTCGAAGGCGTGCGGACAATCGCGCGCGAGCGCTCGCTCATCGCCCGCGGCGCGTCGGCGCTGAAGAATCCCTTCCGCTGCCGGCATGTGCCGACGCTGGACCCGCGGCATGGGCTCGTCGGACATGCGGTCGATCTCGTTCCGCTCGTCGATGGGCGGCCGCAATGGTCGTGGCCGCAGATCTATCCGATTGCGCGCGCGATGAAGGCGGCGGCGCAGGCGGAGCATGTGACGATCGAATGGGGCGGCGATTGGCGCGCGCTGAGGGATGGCCCGCACTATCAGCTGCCATGGGCGCTCTATCCGTGACGGCGGCGCATCGATTTCCGCGCCGGGCGGTTTCCCGGCGAAACGAAAGGATGACGACTATGGGTCTTTCGCTTTCTTCCGCTTATGCGTGGTTGCTGGCGCGGGTCGAGGAGCCGTCGACCTGGGCCGGGACCGGCGTGGTGGCTGCGATCGTGCATTCGGTCGCGCCGGGCGCGCTGGGCGATGGCGTGCTGGCGGCGGGCGCCGCGCTCGGCGGGCTGATCGCGATCGTCGCGCCGGAAAAGGCTGCGGACTGAGGCCGTGGGCAGCGCCGGAGCCGAATTCGGCGCCGCCCCTCGTTGGGGCGTTCACTTGGCGTTCACTTGGCGTTCAGCCGGCGCATCGCATAGAGTTCGCGGGGAAAAGCGAGAATGCGTCGAATCGTGTCGAAATTGCTGGCTCTCATCGTCGCCGCGCCGCAGGCCGCATCTGCGATGGCCGCGGATCGGCCGGCGCTGCAATGCCTGCCGATCGCCGAGACTCGCCAGCTCATCTCGGATCGGCGGCTCGGCGATCCTTTCGCGCTGATGCAGGCCGCGAGCGTCGCCGCCCATGCGGAGCCGATCAACGCCAAGCTCTGCCGTGAGCATGAGGAGCTGGTCTATGAGATCAGCCTGCTGCGCCGCGATGGACGAGTGGTGCGGATTTATCTCGACGCGGCGACCGGCCAGCCCCATGCTGGCCATAAAGAGCATTGAAAAGACGATTCGTCTGGGTGACGGAGGCGGGGCTTGCGGCTGCTGGTCGTGGAGGATGACAAGGATTTGAACCGGCAGCTCGTCGCCGCGCTGGAGCAGGCGGGCTATGCGGTCGATCGCGCCTATGATGGCGAGGAGGGACATTTTCTCGGCGACACCGAGCCCTATGACGCTGTCGTCCTCGATATCGGCCTGCCGAAAAAGGACGGCGTCACTGTGCTCGAGGAGTGGCGCGCCGCCGGGCGGATCATGCCGGTCTTGATTCTCACCGCGCGTGACCGCTGGAGCGACAAGGTGCAGGGCTTCGACGCCGGCGCCGATGATTATGTGGCCAAGCCTTTCCATATGGAGGAGCTGCTCGCGCGGCTGCGCGCGTTGCTGCGCCGGGCGGCCGGCCACGCCACCAGCGAGATCGTCTGCGGCCCCGTTCGGCTCGACACCAAGGCCGGACGCGTCGTCGTCGATGGCGCGGCTGTGAAGCTCACCTCGCATGAATATCGGCTGCTCGCTTATTTGATGCATCATTCCGGGCGCGTCGTGTCGCGCGGCGAGATTGTCGAGCATCTCTACGATCAGGACTTCGATCGCGACTCCAACACGATCGAGGTGTTCGTCGGTCGGCTGCGCAAGAAGCTCGGCGTCGATCTCATCCAGACGGTGCGCGGGCTCGGCTATATGGCGGCGCCGCCCGAGCCGGCGAAGCGCTGAAGACGCGATGCGGCGATTGGGCTTTCCGGGGCGATCGATCGCGGCGCGGCTGTTCTTCGCCGCCGCGGCGCTCAGCTCCGTCGTGCTGATGATCGCCGGCCTCGCCCTCACTGAATATTATCGACGCACGGCGGAAGATGTGTTCGAGCAGCGGCTCGGCGTCTATCTGCGCGCCATTGTCGCCGATGTTTCGGAGTCGGGCGAGGATGGACGCAGCGGGCCGGGGCAGCTCGGCGATCCGCAATTCGAGCTGGCGCGCTCCGGCTGGTATTGGCAGATCACCCGCCTCGACGATGAGGCGCATGAGATAAAAGCCTCGCGCTCGCTCTTCGCCGCGAAATTGCCGAAGCTCTCCGATCTGCATGTGCCGGCGGAGACCGGCGGCGTCAGGCGCGGCGTCGCTCTGGGGCCGGACGGGCGCTGGCTGCGCATCGTCGAGCGCGTCATCGACGTCGGCGACACGGGCGTCTATCTCGTGCAAGTGGCGGCGACGACGGAGGAGACCGAGAATCAGATCGCGCGCTTTCGCTGGTCGCTCATCGTCGCCTTCTCGCTGCTCGCCATTGCGCTGGCGCTCGCCACCGCGGTCCAGGTGAGCGTGGGCCTGCGGCCGCTGAAGCTGCTGCAGCGGGAATTGTCGCTCATTCGCCGCGGCGAGCGCGGACGCATAGAGAGCGCCTATCCGACCGAGGTGGCGCCGCTCGCCGAGGAGCTCAATCTGATGATCTCCGCCAATCGCGACATTGTGGAGCGCTCGCGCACGCAGGTCGGCAATCTCGCCCATGCTCTGAAGACGCCGCTCAGCGTCATCGTCAATGAGGCGGACGCCGCGCCCTCGCCGCTCGCCGCCAAGGTGAGCGAGCAGGCGACGCTGATGCGCGATCAGATCTCCTTCTATCTCGAGCGCGCGCGGGCGGCGGCGCGCGCCGGCGCCATAGGCGCGACGACGGAGGTCGCGCCCGTGGTGGCGGCGCTGCTGCGCACTTTCGGCAAAATCTACGGCGAGCGCGGCGTCGCCTTTTCCGGCGAGGCGGCCGCGGAGCTGCGCTTTCTCGGCGAGCGGCAGGACCTCGAGGAGATCGTCGGCAATCTGCTCGACAACGCCGGCAAATGGGCGGCGAGCGAGGTGCGGCTGTCGGTGGCGCTGGAGAACGCCGAGGCCGGGCGAAGCCGGCTCGTTTTCACCATTGACGATGATGGTCCGGGCCTCGCGGCGGAGCTTCGCGCGCAGGCGACGCGGCGCGGCCAGCGGCTGGACGAGACGCGGCCGGGGACGGGGCTCGGCCTTTCCATCGTCGCGCATCTCACCGCCGATTACGGCGGCGCGCTCTCGCTCGACGACAATCCGCTCGGCGGGCTCAGAGCGCAGGCGCGATTGCCGGGCCTTTGACAGAGTGAGGGCCTTGCGGCAAAGGAGAAGCGATTGCGCCAGCGGAGAGAAATCATGTCGAGACGGGCGAATTCGGCGATCGTCAGATTTGCGGCGGCTGCGGGCCTGTCCTGCGTCGCGCTCGCGGTCTCGGGCTGCAATTCGACCGAATCGTCCGCGCCGGCCGCGGCCGTCGTCGTCGCGCCGGAGCCTCCGGCGCCGGGCGTCATCGGCGCCGCCATCGGTCGCGAGCTGGACGCCGCCGATCGCGTGACCGCCGTGGCGGCGCAGCAGGAGGCGGTCGCCTCCGGCCAGCGCAAGAGCTGGCGCGGAACCCATGGCGCTTATGGCTTTATCGAGCCGGCGCCCGAGGCGGCCCTGGGCGGCTGTCGGGATTATACGCATAAGATTTTCATCGACGGCCGGCCGCAACAGGCCAAGGGCCAGGCCTGCAAGAAGCCGGACGGCGGCTGGCGCGTGACGAGCTGAGCGCTCAGGAATAGAAGGACGGCGTCGGATAGGCGTCGTTCAGCACGAAATCGCCGATCTCTTTCAGCTTGTGGTCGATGGGGTCGTGCAGAGCATGCGTGCGGGCGTTGCGCCAGAAGCGATCGAGCCGCAAGCGCGCATGAGTGGCGCGCGCCCCCATGATCTCGAAAATGCGGGAGCCTGTGTCGAGCGCGGCGCGCACGCTCACGGTTTTGGCCGTGGCGATCTCTATCGCTATGGCGCCGCGCTGCTGCGGCGTGATGCCGTTGCCCTTCTCCCAGCCGCTCTGAAAAGCGCGCGCGGCGCGATCGAGCAAGGCCTCGGCGGCGGCGGCCTGCGTCCATAATTCGCCGGTCGTGTGGAGAATGAACGGATCGGCGCCGATGCGCCCGGCGCCCTCGCTCGGCAGTCCGCGCACATAGGCCTTGGCCTCGTCCAGCGCGCCGCGCGCGAGGCCTGCGAAAATTGCGCTGAGCAAAAGCTGCACGAGACAGGGCCGCAGCGCCGCGAAAGGGGAGCCCATAGGGCCGGGCGAAACCAGCAGCTCGTCCTCCGAAATTTCTACGCGCTCGAAGGAGACCGCGCCGCTGTCGGTCTGGCGCTGGCCCATATTGTCCCAATCATCGTGAATTCGGACGCCTTCGCGCTTCGTCGGAATGGCGGCGATCTTCAGCCTGTCCTGCTCGTCGAGGGCGGAGACGATCAGCATGTCGGAATCGCTCGCGCCGGAGCAGAAGGTCTTGACGCCGTCGAGCCGCAAAATCGCGCCGTCGCGGGAAAGGCGCAGGCGCGGGTCCTTGGGATTGACCGCGTTGCCCCAGAAGCAGCGCTCGCGCAGCGTCTTTTCCATCAGCGTGCGCGCTTGCGTAGGCGCGCCGAAGATTTGCGGCGTGACCACCATCAGATGGTGAAAGGCGAAGAGATGGGCGAGAGCGCTGTCGACCGCCGCCATTCGCCGCACGGCCTGGGCGATCTCGATCCAATCGGCGCCCGCGCCGCCGAGCGCGCGCGGAATGGCGAGGCCGAGCAGGCCGCTCGCGCGAATGAGATCGCGCTCGTGTTTCGCCGTGCCGCCTTCCGCGTCTCGCCGCGCCGCCGTTGCGGCGAGCTCGGCGAGCAGCGGCTCGAGCGCAGGATCGCTTGGAAAGCTCGCATCGAGCGCGGACATGAGGAACAGCCTCCTCGGGGGATAGATAGCGGCGGCGCCTGGTGCGGACGGCGGGGATCGAACCCGCATGGGCATGGCCCGAGGGATTTTAAGTCCCTTGCGTCTACCGGTTCCGCCACGTCCGCGATTCGCGCAGTGATAGCGCAGCGCGCAGGCCGCGGCAAACGGAGACCTCAACCTCGGGTTAACCATGAAGACGATAAGCCTTTGCGGTTCGCCCGGAAGCCGCCACGCGCGGCCGGGCCGCGAAGCGCCGGAGAGTCGATTGCTCAGCTCGACCGATCAAGCTTTCCGCCGCGACATCGCGCGGCCGTCCCGAATCGCTCTCGGCGCGATCGCGCCGCTCGCCGCCTGCGCGGCGATCTTCCTTCTGCTGCGTCCCTATTACGGTCTCGAGCATGATGCGGTGATCTATATGGGCCGCGGCCTCGCCGATCTCGATCCGCAGGGCGTCGGCCGCGACATCATGTTCCGCTACGACGGCCAATCGAAATTCAGCGTCTTCTCGCGGCTGGTCGATCTGCTCATTCCCGCTCTCGGCCTCGCCACGGCGGCCAAGGCGCTCGCTTTGACGGGCTGCGCGCTCTGGTTCGCGGCGCTGGCGGCGCTCGCCTCGCGCCTCGCGCGAGGGGCGGCTCTCTTCGCGCTGCTGCTACTCGCGGCCGCATTCGACAGCTCCTATGGCGGGTTCGGCGTCTTTCATTTCGCCGAGCCTTTCGCGACGCCGCGGCCTTTCGCAGAGGCTTTCGTTCTCGGCGCTCTCGCGGCGCTGCTCGCCGAGCGGCGATGGATCGCGATCGGCTTTCTGCTGGCGGCGGCGGCCTTTCACCCGATCATCGCCGCGCCGGGCTTTCTTGTCGCGCTGCTCTATGAAGGATTGAGAGATCGGCGCATTCTCGTCGCCGCGCTCGTCGCCGGGGCGGGGGCGCTGGTCGCGGCGCTCGCCGGGGCGCCGCTGCTCGAGCGGCTGACGACGCGCATCGATCCGCAATGGGCGGCGATCATCTCCCTCCGCAGCGATTATATTTTCCTTGCCGACTGGCCGGCGAGCACATGGATCGCAATGCTGCGGCAGGCGAGCACGCTGCTGCTCGCCGCGAGCCTTTCGCCGCCTCCCGCGCGGCGTCTGCTGTTCTGCGTGATCGGCGCAGTCGGGCTCGGACTTTCGGCGAGCTTTCTGCTCGGCGATGTGCTGATGCGCGAGCTGGCGGCGCAGGCGCAGGCCTGGCGGGCGCTCTGGCTCGCCGCCGCTTTCGCGCCGCTGGCGCTCGGCCTCGCCGCGCCGGCGCTGTGGCGGGACGGCTTACAGGGCCGCATCGCGCTCACGCTTCTCGTGACGAGCTGGATTTTGCGCGCGGCGCCGGAGAGCGCCTTTCTCGCGCTCGTCGCGGCGCTCGCCTGGTGGGGCCGCGCGCGCTGGCGCCATATTCCGTTCGCCTCGCTGGAGCGTGCGCTTTTCGCGCTCTGCGGCCTCTGCGCGGTCGTCGTGTTCGGCGCGGCGCTTTGGTTCGCGCGGGAATATGCCCGCGTCGCGCCGAGCGAGGATGCAGTTTTGTCCGCTGTTCTGCGCACGGGCGAGCCATTGTATGTTCCTGCGCTCGTCGTTGGCCTCGCCATCGCGGTCGACATATGGCGGCCGCGTCTACGCCATGCTCTGATCGTCGCAACCGTCGCCGCGCCCCTCGCCGCCTTCTGCTGGAGCTTCGATCCGTCTCCGCTCGGGCGGCCGCTCGTTCGTCAGGCCGAGCTCGAGGCGCTCATGGCGGAGCATCCCGGCGAGGCGCTCTGGGTCAATGAGAAGCTCGCGCCGTGGGTCTGGCTCGGACGCGCCAATTGGGCGTCGCCGGTGCAAGGTTCCGGCATTGTCTTCGCGCGGGAGCTGGCGCTCGTCTGGCGGGAACGGACGGGTCTGTTGCGCGATCTCGGCTGGGTCGCGGACAGCGCGTTGAAGCCGCGAACCGGCGATGTGATCGATTTTCCACCGTTCACGCGCGGCGCGCTGGAGCGGCTGTGCGGGCGTTCGGACGCTCCGGCCTGGGTCATCGGCGCGACCAAAGCGCCGGAGGCTCCAGGCCTCGACGCACATTTCTGGCGCGGTCCACTCCGCTATTCGCCGCATGTGTTCGGGGAGGCGCCGGAATGGGTCCCGATCGAGCATTACGCCATCTTCGATTGCGCGGCCTATCGGCGATAGGCGCCCGTCAGGACGATCCGCGCGCGATCGGCGCCTGGAAGCTGAGGCCCGTGTCCCAGGGAAAAAAAATCCAAGTGTCCTGCGAGACCTCGGTGACGAAAGTGTCGACCAGCGGCCGGCCTTGCGGCTTGGCGTAGACGGTGGCGAAATGCGCCTTGGGCAGCAGGGCGCGCACCACTTTCGCCGTCGCGCCCGTGTCGACGAGATCGTCGACGATCAGCACCTCCTCGCTCGGCAGGGTGAGAATCGCTTCGGAGAGCGGCTTCAGCACGCGGACCTCGCCGCGCTGGGTCTCCTCCTGATAGCTGGCGACGCCGATCGTATCGATGACCCGAATGCCGAGCTCGCGCGCGACGACGCCGGCCGGCACCAGTCCGCCGCGCGTCACCGCGACGATGGCGGAGAAGCCGCCCACCGCCGAAAGCCGCCAGGCGAGCGCCCGCGCGTCGCGGTGGAAAGCGTCCCAGGAAACCGGAAAGGCCTTGTCTTCCATTGTCGTGATCTCCCCCTCGCCTCAGAGCGGCGTTCCATTGGCGGTGAGCTCGACGATCAGCTTGCGCACCTTCTGCGTCGCCGCCTCCAGCTCGGCGCCGTCGCGGCTCCGCAGCACGATTTGGTTGCGCACGCCGGCGCTGGAAAAGGAGGGATAGGAGCCGACCGTGACCCGCTCATGCTCCTTCGCGATGCGCTCGAGATCGGCCGCGTAGCGTCCCTCTGGAATATTATGAGCGTCGACGGTCGCGACCTGCACCTTCACGCCTTTGACGATGCGCCCCGCCGCGGCGTCCAGCATGGCCTGCATGATGATCGGCACGCCGGCCATGACGATGACATTGCCGATCATGAAGCCCGGCGCCTTGGAAATGGCGTTCTCGATGAGATCGGCGCCTCGAGGAATGCGAGCCATGCGCCGGCGGGCGGGATTGAGGTCCTGCGGGGCGATGCGCTCCAGCAGCATGGCGATGGCGCGCTCATCCTCGCCGATCGGCACGCCGAAAGCCTTGGCGACCGCGTCGGCCGTGATGTCGTCATGGGTGGGGCCGATGCCGCCCGTGGTGAAGACATAGCCATAGCGGGAGCGAAGCGCGTTCAGCGCGGCGACGATCTCCTCCTCCACATCCGGCACGACGCGCACCTCGCGCAGGTCCACCCCCAATTCGCCGAGATATTTGGCGATATAATTGGTGTTGAGGTCCTGCGTGCGGCCGGAGAGGATTTCGTCTCCGATCACGAGCACGGCGGCCGTAACGATCTCTTCGCGTTCCATCGGGCCGCTCCTCGAGGTCAGTCTCGCCCGAACTCTATGCCACCGCCGCGGCCGAGGCCAGCCTCGGGGCCGCCCCGCTGCGTCGATGCGCATCTTGCTTTGCGGCGTCAATTTCTTAATTTATAAGCTGAAGCCGGCGAGGACCAACAGAGAGCGCAGCATGACATTCGTCGAGTCCCATCTCGCGGGCTCGGGCCGCAAGAGCGGCCAGATCAAGCTTCACGGCCCCGAGGATTTCGAGGGCATGCGTCTCGCCGGCCGGGTGACGGCCGAGGCGCTGGACATGCTCGTCCCGCATGTGAAGCCCGGCGTCACCACCAAGGAGCTGGACGATCTCGTCTTCGACTTCGCCATAGCCAATGGCGCCTATCCGGCCCCGCTCGACTATCGCGGCTATCGCAAATCCATCTGCACCTCGATCAACCATGTGGTCTGCCACGGCATTCCAGACGACAAGCCTCTGCGCGACGGCGATATCGTCAATGTCGACGTGACCTTCATCATCGACGGCTGGCATGGCGACGCCAGCCGCATGTTCGCCGTGGGCGAGGTTCCGCGCCGCGCCCAGCGCCTCATCGACGTGACCTATGAGAGCCTGATGCGCGGCATAGCGGCGGTGAAGCCGGGCGCCACCACCGGCGACATAGGCGCGGCGATCCAGCGTTTCGCCGAGGCCGAGCGCTGCTCCGTGGTGCGCGATTTCTGCGGCCATGGGCTCGGCCGCCTGTTCCACGACGAGCCGAATATTCTGCATTACGGCGTCGCCGGGCAGGGCGTGGAGCTTCGGCCCGGAATGTTCTTCACCATCGAGCCGATGATCAATCTCGGCCGGCCGCAGGTGAAGATTCTCGGCGACGGCTGGACGGCCGTCACCCGCGACCGCTCGCTCTCGGCCCAGTTCGAGCATTCGCTCGGCGTGACCGAGACTGGGGTGGAAATCTTCACCGCCTCGCCCGCCGGGCTCGACAATCCCAATGGCGCCTCGCCGGACGCGGCCAGCGCCGAATGAGCGAGACGCGCGTCCCTCGGCGCCGACCGGCCGGCGACAAGCCCGCCGACGGTCTGCGCGAGGAGGCGCCGCATTTTCATGGCCATAGGCAGAGGCTGCGCGACCGTTTCCTGGAGGCGGGCGAGGCTGCGCTCGCCGATTACGAGCTTTTGGAGCTGGTGCTCTACCGCGCCATTCCGCGGCGCGACGTCAAGCCTCTGGCCAAGGCGCTGATCGCGAGATTCGGCTCATTTTCCGAGGTGGCGGCGGCGCGGCCGGAGCGGCTGCGCGAGATCGACGGGCTCGGCGAGGCGGCGATCTGCGAGATCAAGCTGATGGAGGCCTCGGCGCGGCGCCTCGCGCGCAGCAATCTGCAGAAGCGGACCGTGCTCGGCTCCTTCATCGATGTGATCGACTATTGCCGCACGGCCATGGCCTATGCCGAGCGCGAGGAGTTCCGCATTCTCTTCCTCGATAAGCGCAACGCCTTGATCGCCGACGAGGTTCAGGGCGTCGGCACGGTGGATCACACGCCCGTCTATCCGCGCGAGGTGGTGCGGCGGGCGCTGGAGCTGGGCTCTTCCGCGCTGATATTGGCGCATAATCACCCGTCCGGCGATCCGACGCCCTCCACCGCCGACATTCGCATGACGCTGGACATCATCGCCATAGCGCAGCCTTTCGGCATCGCCGTGCACGACCATCTGATCGTCGGGCGGAATGGGCATTCGAGCCTGAAAGGGCTGAAATTCATTTGAGGAGCCGCCTCAAAACTCGATTCCGGCCTGGGCCTTCACCCCGGCCCGGAAGTGGTGCTTGACCATTGTCATCTCGGTGACGAGATCGGCCGCCGCGATCAGCTCCGGCTTGGCGTTGCGGCCGGTGACGACGATGTGGAGGTCGACGCGCCGCGCCGTCAGCGCCGCGATCACCTCATCGAGCGGCAGATGCTCGTAACGGAGCGCGATCGACAATTCGTCGAGCACGAGCAGCCGAATCGACTTCGAGGCCATCAACTCCTTCGCCTTCTCCCAGGCGCGCCGCGCCGCCGCCTCGTCGCGGGCGCGGTCCTGCGTCTCCCAGGTGAAGCCTTCGCCGAGCGTGTGCCAGGCGAGCAGCCCGTCCTCGCCGCCGAGCCTCTCGAGAATGCGCCGCTCGCCCGTGTCCCAGGCGCCCTTGCCGAATTGCACGACGCCCACCGCGAGCCCATGCCCCATCGCCCGCAGAGCGAGGCCGAAGGCCGCGGTCGATTTGCCCTTGCCGGGGCCGGTATGGACCATCAGCAGGCCTTTTTCGGCGATGCTCTTGCCGGCGACCTCGGCGTCCTGCACGGCTTTGCGCTTCTCCATCTTCTCACGATGGCGGCGGGCGGCGTCTTCTTCGAGCGGCTTGCTGGCGTCGGTCATGATTTTAATAAAGCGCAGGGCTAGCCATCTGTCGAGATTGCCGTCAGCAACGACCGAAGCGCTGGGATTTCTTCCGTCGCGGTCTTCCATAAAATATTGCAGTCGATGTCATAATAGGCGTGAATCAAGCGATTGCGCATCGATGTGATCTCGCGCCAGGGCACAGAGGGCGCGGCGGCGCGAGTCTCGAGACTTACTTTGGACGCCGCCTCGCCCATGATTTCGATTGCGCGAGCCAGCGCGAAGGTGAGCATTCGATTCCTGTCGAGATCGCTGCGCACACGGCCCGCGATGAAACGGCCGGCGTCTTCCGCCGCCTCGATCATATGGCGAATTCGTATCGCATCGTCAGGCGGCATACTGAATCTCGGCCTTGCGTACGACGTCCTCACGAAAATATCGGCTGAGATCCCCGGCCGTGCGCAGGTCGATGGTCCGTCCGCCGAGCAGCTCGGACAGTTCCGTCTCGATGCGGGCCATTCCGAGCAGCCCCGGCTCGCGATCCGGCTCGAACTCGACCAGGAGATCGATATCGCTGTCCGGCCGCGCAGAGCCCGAGAGCTCGGAGCCGAACAAGGAGAGCCTGCGGATGTGATGCCGACGGCAGACGGCGGCCAACGCGTCCGGGTCGGGGAAGACCAGGGCAGACATTCGTCAACTCCTCGTAGCCGCGCCGTTTGACGGCGCCCGAGCGCCAGATTATGACTGGTTGCGACGGTCCTCCGCAAGGAGGCGAAGAGGGAATGCGGTATGGGGCTCGCCCCTGATCCGCGGCTGCCCCCGCAACTGTGAGCGGCGAGCGCGCGCCCGTGATGCCACTGGGTCAAAACCCGGGAAGGCGGCGCGCGCAGCGACCCGTGAGCCAGGAGACCTGCCGTCGCCCGAAACCATTGAGGCCGCCGGTGGGGCGGCGAGGAGCAGAACATGACCACGAAGACCCTTTCCGCCGCCGCGATCGTCTCCGCCAGCCGCCTCGAGATCCTGCGCGCCGCGCTGGTCGTGTTCACGCTCGGCGCCGGCCTCGTCTATCTGGCCGGCTTCTCCTATGCGAGCGTCGCGCATAACGCCGCGCATGATTCGCGCCATTCGCTCGGCTTCCCCTGCCATTGACGCAGCGGTGATCCAGCGACTCCTCGCGGTCGGCCTTTTGGCCGGCCTTCTCGCGGGGCTAGCGGTCGCGGCCCTGCAGAATGTCACCACGACTCCGCTGATCCTCGCCGCCGAGGTCTATGAGACCGCGGCCGAGCAGGCTCATGCCGGAGTCGAGGCGCATCAGCACGCGCACGCCGTCGAGCCCGCTTGGGAGCCCGCGCCGGGCCTCCAGCGCACCGCCGCGACCAGCCTCGCCACCAGCGTCACCTCCATCGGCTACGCTTTCGTGCTGCTGGCTCTGATGCTGCTCTCCGGCGAAACGATCGAGCCCAAGCGCGCCGCGCTCTGGGGCGCCTGCGCTTTCGCCTCCACCGGCCTCGCCACCAGCCTCGGCCTCGCGCCGGAGCTGCCGGGCAGCGCCGCCGGCGATCTCGCCGCGCGCCAGCTCTGGTGGATCGGCACGGCGGCCGCGACCGGCGCCGGCCTTTTTGCGCTGCTGCGCGTCGAGCGTCCGCTCGTCAAAGCGCTCGGCGTCGCGCTCATTATCGCGCCGCATCTCATCGGCGCGCCGCAGCCGCCCGCGCCGGAGAGCACCGCGCCGGCCGAGCTGGCCGCGCGTTTCGCCGCCGCTTCGCTCGCCATTCACGCGATCACCTGGATTCTGGTCGGCGCGGCGGTCGGCTTCGTCTGGCGCCGTCTGCCGACAAAGACCGGCGCGGAGGCCGCGGCGTGAGCGCTCTCGCCAAAATCCCCGCCACCATCGTCACCGGCTTTCTCGGCGCCGGCAAGACGACGCTGATTCGCCATATCCTCGAGACGGCGCGCGGCCGCCGCCTCGCGCTCATCATCAACGAGTTCGGCGATGTCGGCGTGGACGGCGATATTCTTCGCGCCTGCGGCGTGGAGAATTGCCCCGAGGAAAACATCGTCGAGCTGGCCAATGGGTGCCTCTGCTGCACCGTGGCCGATGATTTCGCGCCGGCGATCGAGGCGCTGCTCGCGCATCCGAACCGGCCCGAGCACATCATCATCGAGACCTCCGGCCTCGCTCTGCCCAAGCCTCTGGTCAAAGCCTTCGAATGGCCGACGATCCGCCCGCATCTCACTGTCGATGGCGTCATCGCCGTGGTGGACGGCCCCGCGGTGGCGGCGGGCCGTTTCGCCGATGATCTCGACGCCATCGCCAAGGAGCGCGCCGAAACCCTCGCGATCGACCACGACAATCCGCTGGAAGAAGTGTTCGAGGATCAGCTTCTCTGCGCCGATCTCATCGTGCTCAACAAGACCGATCTGCTGAGCGCGGAAGACGAAGCGCAAGTCGCAGAGCAAATCCGCGCCACCGCGCCCCGTGCGATAAAGCTGCTGCGCGCCAGCGAGGGCAGGCTCGATCCCGCGATACTCCTTGGCCTCGGCGCGGCGGCGGAGGACGATCTCGCCAATCGCCCCTCTCACCATGATACGGAAGAGGGCCACGATCACGATGATTTCGAGAGCTTCGTCGTCGAGATCGCCGCCGCGCGCGATCCGGCCGAGCTGATCGAGCGCCTGGCCCGCGTCGCCGAGGCGCATGACGTTCTTCGCATGAAAGGCTTCGTCGAAATCGCCGGCAAGCCGATGCGCCTCTTGGTGCAGGGCGTCGGCGCGCGTTTCCGTCATCAGTTCGACCGCCCCTGGCGCGCCGATGAAACGCGCGCGAGCCGCCTCGTCGTCATCGGCGAGAAGGGTCTCGATCGCGCGGGCGTGACGGCCATGCTGACGAGCTGAGGACGCGCCATGCATCTGCTCGCGCGCGATCTCCATGGCCTCGACGATAATGAGGCGGCGGTCGATCTCGGGCAGACGCCGGCGCAAATCGTCTTCCTCTCTTTCTCCGACGCCGAGCTTTGCCTCCTCGCCGAGCTGCATGAGCAGAACGCCGCGCTTCCCTCCTTGCGCTGCGCCTCGCTCGCTAAGCTGAAGCACCCCTATTCGGTCGATCTCTACATCGACAAGGTCGCGCGCCATGCGCGGCTCGTGGTCGTGCGCCTGCTCGGCGGCAAGGATTACTGGGCCTATGGCGTCGATGAGCTCGCGACCGCGGCGCGCATGCGCGGCTTCGCGCTGGCGGTCGTTCCCGGCGACATGCATGGCGACGAACGGCTGGAGCGAGCCTCCACGATTTCTTCCGACGCGCTCGCGCGCATCTGGTCCTTCTTCCGCGACGGCGGGCCGGACAATCTGCGCTCCTTCCTCGGCTACGCGGCGACTCTCGCCGGAACGCCCACGCCTTGGCGCGAGAGCGCGTCCGCCCCGCTCGCCGGCCGCTGCGAGCAAGCCTGCCGAAACAATCACGCTCCCCCTCATGCTGAGGAGGTCGCGAAGCGACCGTCTCGAAGCACGAGGGGGAACTCCAGAGGGCCGCGCGTAACGGCTCCCTCGTCCTTCGAGACGCCGCCTTCGGCGGCTCCTCAGGATGAGGGAGCCTCCGGCTGCGTTGCATCGGCTCCACGTGCGCTCGTCACCTTCTACCGCTCCGCCTGGCTCGCCGGCGATTTCGCGCCGATCGTCGCGCTCGCCGATGCGCTGCATGCGCGCGGCTTCTGCGTCGAAGCCTATTTCGTCGCCAGCCTCAAGGACGCCGCTTGCGAGACGCTGCTCGCGCAGACGATCGCAGATTTCCGTCCCGATGTGATTCTCAACGCCACCGCCTTCTCCGCGCGCACGGAAGGCGGCTCGGTGCTCGATCGCGCCGACGCGCCGGTTCTCCAAATCGCGCTCGCCACTTCGACGCGCGAAGCCTGGGAAAATTCCAAGCGCGGCGCCAATGGCGCCGATCTCGCGATGAATGTCGTGCTGCCGGAAGTCGACGGCCGCATCTTCGCCGGCGTCGTCTCCTTCAAGGCGCAAACGCGCGAACGCGCGATGAGCGAATTCGCAGAAATCCGCCATTCGCCCGAGCCGTCGCGCATAGATCATGTCGCGGCGCTCGCGCAAAATTGGGCGCGCTTGCGCCGGCTCGGGCATAGCGAGAAGGGCCTCGCGCTCGTGCTCTCCGATTATCCGGCGCGACGCGGGCGCGGCGGCTATGCGATCGGCCTCGACACGCCGAAAAGCGTGCTCGCAATATGCGATCTGCTGCGTGACGCGGGTTACGACATCGGCTCTCTCGATCATGAGACCGCAGCGCCCGATCTCGTCATGCGCGCGCTCGAGGACGCCGCGCATTGCGCGGAGCTGCCGCTCGTCGAATATCAGCGCCTTTTCGCCGATCTGCCGGACGATTTCACCGAACAAGTCCTCGCCGCCTGGGGCGCGCCGCAAGAAGATCCGGCGCTCGCGAGCGGCGCCTTTCGCTTTTCCTGCATAGAGACCGGCAAGCTCGTCATCGCATTGCAGCCGGATCGCGGAAGCAGAGCCGAACGTCGCGAGACCTATCACGACGCCGAGCTCGCTCCGCGCCACGCCTATATCGCTTTCTATCTGTGGTTGCGCCATAGTCGAAGCATAGATGCGATGATTCATCTCGGCACGCATGGCACGCTGGAATGGCTGCCCGGCAAATCGGCGATGCTCGGACCGTCTTGCGCGCCGCAAGTTTTGCTCGGCGCCACGCCGCTCGTCTATCCCTTCATCGTCAATGATCCGGGCGAGGCTGCGCAAGCCAAGCGCCGCGCCGGCGCGGTGACGATCGGCCATATGACTCCGCCGCTCGTCGAAGCGGGACTCGCCGCCGAGGCGGAAGAGATAGAAAGCCTGCTCGACGAATATGCGAGCGCCGCGACGCTCGATCCGCGCCGCGCCAAGCTGGTGGCGGAAACGATTCTCGATGTCGCCGAACGCAGCGGCCTCGCGCAGGAATGCGACGTCACGCGCGAAACCGATCGCGCGGAAGCATTGGCGCGGCTCGACGCCTGGCTCTGCGATGTGAAGGAAATGCGCATCGGCGATGGGCTGCACATATTCGGCGATGGCCCTTGCGGCGCGGCCGAGGCGAGCGGCTTGCTGCGCGCGCTCGCGGGCCGTTTCGTCGAGCCCGGCCCGGCCGGCGCGCCCTCGCGCGGACGCGCCGACGTTGCGCCGACAGGCCGCAATCTCTTCTGCATCGATCCGCGCCATGTTCCGACGCGCATTGCGCATGATATCGGCGCCCGCGCGGCGCGCGAGGTGATGATGCGTCATGCGCAAGAGCAGGGCGAATGGCCGCGCAATATCGTGCTCGATCTCTGGGGCAGCGCCACCATCCGCACCGGAGGCGAGGATTTCGCGCAAGCGCTGGCGCTGATGGGCGTCGCGCCGCTCTGGGACAACGCCAGCGCGCGCGTCAGCGGCTTCGAGATTCGGCCGCTCGCGCGTCGCGATTTTCCACGCGTCGACGTCACGCTGCATATATCGGGGCTGTTTCGCGACATGTTCCCCGGCCTCATCGCGCTTTTCCACGACGCCGTCGCAGCCGTCGCTGCGCTCGACGAGGAGGACGCGTCCAATCCGCTCGCGGCCGCTCGCCGCGCCGGCCGCGCGCTCGAGCGCGTCTTCGGCGCCGCGCAAGGAAGCTATGGCCTCGGCCTGTCGGAAGCCATTGCTCGCGGCGATACGCGCGATGCATTGGGCCAGGCCTTTCTCGCAGCGGGCGGCCATGCGGTCTCGCGCAATGGCGAGAGCGCGCCGGCGCGCGAGGCTTTCGGCGAGCGCGTCGGCTCCGCCGACGCTCTGCTGCATGTGCAGGATATGGCGGAGACGGATGTGCTCACCGGCGCCGCCTTCGCGGAATTCGAAGGCGGATTTTCCGCCGCCAACGCCGCGCTGGGAGGCTCCGCGCAGATCACCCATATCGACGCGACGCGCCCCGCCGCATTGAAGCTGCGCTCGCTCGAGCAAGAGATCGCGCGCGTCATTCGCGGCCGCGCCGCCAATCCGCGCTGGCTCGCGGGGCAGATGCGCCATGGCCATCGCGGCGCGGCGGAAATCGCCGAGACGCTCGACAATCTCTTCGCTTTCGCCGCGACGACGCCGCATGTGCGCGACGCGCAATGGGATCTCGTCTTCGATTCGACGCTCGGCGCGCCGAATGTTCGCGACTTTCTGCTCGCCGTCAATCCGCGCGCGGCAGAGGCCATTCGCGACATGTTTCAGCGCGCCATAGCGCGCGGCTTCTGGCGCACGCGGCGCAACAGCGTCGCTGCGGCGCTCGAGGGGCCCGCGTTATGACCGCCGCGCCAAAAATCCAAGGCTGGTGCCCCGGCGCGCTGCGGCCGATGCAGAGCGGCGACGGCCTTCTCTTGCGTGCGAAGACGACGCATCCGCGTCTTTCGGCGCGGCAGGCGCGCGAAATCGCTTCGATCGCGCAGGATTGCGGCAATGGCCTCGTCGATCTCTCGCAGCGCGCGCAATTGCAATTGCGCGGCGTGAGCGAAGCGGAGCTCGAGCAGGCGCAGAGCCGCCTCGCCGCGCTGGGCCTGCTCGCCGAAGATGCGGCGACGGAGAGCCTGCTCAATTTCCTCGTCTCGCCTTTTGTCGATGCGCAGGCGAGCGCTCTCGTCGCGCGTCTCGCGCAATCGCTCGTCGATGACGCGCCTCTTCGCGACTTGCCTGGAAAATTCGGCTTTCTCGTCGATGATGGCGGCGCGCTCGGCCTCTCCGCTTCGACCATGGATATTCGCCTCGAGGCGCATGGAGAAAATATCGCCGTCATCGCCGATGGCGCGCGCGAACATGCTTTTCTCGCAACGCCGGAAACGGCGAGCGATGTGGCCTTAGCGCTCGCGCGCGCTTTTCTCGCCTTGCGGAAAGGCCGTGAATTCGAATTGCGTCGCATGCGGAATGTCGTCGCCGCCTTCGGCCTCTCGGCGCTGGGGGAAGCGGCGGCTCACACGCCGACGCCGTACACATCGCTCTGTTGCGCCGCTTCCGCCGTAGAGATTTTCGGAGCGCGGCTGTCTCACGAAGGCGGCGAAAACGGCGTGAAGTGTTTCGTCGGCGTAGGCGCGCCCTCTGGGCGATTGCGCGCGGATGATCTTCACGCGCTCGCAGCGCTGGCCGAAGTCCATGGCTTGAACGAATTGCGCCTCACACCCTGGCGCGCGCTGCTGCTGCCCTGCGCGGATCTCGACGCCGCGCAAAAAATCGTCGAGGTCGCGGGCGGGCGCGGCCTCGTCGTTGCGGCGGACGATCCGCGCCTTTCCGTCATTGCCTGTCCCGGCGCGCCGGAATGTCCGCAGGCGCATGCGCCGACGCGCGATCTCGCCGAAATTCTCGCTCCTCTCGCGGCGCGGCTTGCGTCGGACGGCGCGAGGCTGCACATATCGGGCTGCGCCAAGGGCTGCGCCTCTCCCGCTGCGGCGAAGGTCGCGCTGGTGGCGACGCCGCGAGGATTCGATCTCATCGACAATGGACGCGCCAATGATGCGCCGACGTTGCGAGACCTCGGCGTGAATGAGATAGAAGACGCAATGAGAGCGCGCATCGCGCTCGCTACGAGTAAGGAGCCGCAATGTCCGGCGCATTGACCTACATACGCGACGGCGCCGCGATCTATGACCGCTCCTTCGCCATCATTCGCGCAGAGGCGCGGCTCGAGCGCTTCTCGCGTGAGGAGGAGCGCGTCGCCGTGCGCATCATCCATGCCTGCGGAATGGTGGAGATCGCCGACGATATCGTCTTCTCGCCCGGCTTCGCCGAGGCGGCGAGCGCGGCGCTGCGCAATGGCGCGCCCATTCTCTGTGACGCGAATATGGTCGCTCACGGCGTCACCCGCGCGCGCCTGCCTGCGAATAATGAGGTGATCTGCACGCTCGCCGATCCACGCACGCGCGCGCTCGCCGAGGAAATGAAGACGACGCGCAGCGCCGCGGCGATGGAGCTGTGGCGCGAGAAGCTCGGCGGCGCCGTCGTCGCCATCGGCAATGCGCCGACCTCGCTGTTCCGACTGCTGGAGATGCTCGACGAAGGCGCAGCCCCGCCCGCTGCGATCGTCGCAATGCCGGTCGGCTTCGTCGGCGCGGCGGAATCCAAAGAGGCGGCGCTCGCCGACGGACGCGTTCCGACGGCGATCGTGCGCGGACGCAAGGGCGGCAGCGCCATGGCCGCCGCGGCGATCAATGCGCTGGCGAGCGAGAAAGAATGAATATCGTCGATCCGAATCTGCGCGCCGACGATGGCGCGCGCGTCACGCTGGGCGCGCTGCTCGGGGTCGGCCTCGGCCCCGGCGATCCCGAGCTGATGACGCTGAAAGCCGCGCGTCTGGTGAGCGAGGCAAAAGTCGTCGCCTATTTTTCCAAGCGCGGAAAGCCGAGCCATGCGCGCGCCATCGCCGCGCGCTTCATCGCGAAGGATTGCGAGGAGATCGCGCTCGCCTATCCGCTGACGACAGAGATTCCTTTCGATCACCCCGACTATGTGGCGGCGCTCGCCGCCTTCTATGAGGAGAGCGCGGAGCGTCTCGCCTTGCATCTTTCGCTCGGCCGCGACGTCGCGCTGCTCTGCGAGGGCGATCCGATGCTCTACGGCTCCTTCATGCATTTGCAGACGCGCTTGTCGTCGCGATTTCGCGTGGAGGTTTGCGCGGGCGTCTCCGGCATGTCGGGCTGCTTCGCCTCGGCGCGCCAGCCGATGACATGGGGCGACGATGTGCTGACCGTCATTCCCGCGACTCTGCCGCGCGAAATTCTCGCGCAGCGCCTCGCCGCGACCGACGCCGCCGTGGTGATGAAGCTCGGCGGCAATCTCGGCAAGCTGCGCCGCGCCCTCGAGGACGCCGAGCTCATCGAGCGCGCCATCTATGTCGAGCGTGGCACAATGGCGGAGGAGAAGATCATGCGCTTGGCCGAGAAGCGCGACGATGATGCGCCTTATTTCGCGCTGGTGCTCGTGCCCGGCGCCGGACGTCGGCCGTGACGGCGGCGAAGCGCTGCGGCAGGCTCTTCGTCATCGGCCTCGGTCCGGGCGATGCGCGCTTTCTCACCGCGGAAGCGCAGCAGGCGTTGAGCGCTGCGCAATATGTCATCGGCTATGCGCCCTATGTCGCGCGCGTTCCTGTCACGCCCGGCCAGACGCGCCTTGCGAGCGACAATCGCGTCGAGATCGCGCGCGCCGAAGAAGCGCTGCGTCTCTCCGCGAGCGGAAGCGACGTGGCTGTCGTGTCGGGCGGCGATCCGGGCATTTTCGCAATGGCGGCCGCAGTGTTGGAGGCGATCGACAATGGCGATCCGGCGTGGCGCGATCTCGACATAGAAATTCTCCCCGGAATCTCCGCCATGCAGGCGGCGGCGGCGCGGCTCGGCGCGCCGCTCGGCCATGATTTCTGCGTGATCTCGCTCTCCGACAATCTCAAGCCGTGGGAGGTGATCGCAAATCGTCTCGAGCTGGCGGCGCGCGCCGATTTCGTCATGGCTTTCTACAATCCCGCCTCGCGCGCGCGGCCGCAGCGCATTCACGATACATTCGCGCTGCTGCGCCGCGTCTTGCCGGCAGATCGCATCGTGGTCTTCGCGAAATCGGTCGGCCGCGCGGAGGAGAATATCGCGATCGCCACGTTGGGCGACGCCGATCCGAGCGTCGTCGACATGTCGACCTTGGTGCTCATCGGCGCGAGCGGCACCAAGCTCGTCTCGCGCGAGAATGCGCCGCCTTTCGTCTATACGTCGCGGAAGGCGATATGAGCGCGGCGCGCTGGCTTTCGCTCATCGGCATAGGCGAGGATAGCCTCGCGGCGCTGACGTCGGCCGCGCGCGCGCTCATCGCCGACGCCTCGCTCATCATCGGCGGCGCGCGGCATCTCGAGCTGATCGGCCCGCAGAAAGCGGAGACGCTCCTCTGGCCTTCGCCGCTCTCCGCGGCGATGGAGACGATCCTCGCGCATCGCGGCGCGCCGACCGTGGTGCTGGCGAGCGGCGATCCTTTCTTCTTCGGCGTCGGCGATATGATCGCGCGCAATGTGGCGGCGGAGGAGATTCTCTGCCTTCCGGCGCCGTCTTCCTTTTCTCTCGCCGCCGCGCGGCTGAATTGGAGCCAGCAGGATTGCGCATTGCTGTCGCTGCATGGCCGCGCTTTCGAGCGCGTGACGCCGCATCTGCAGCCTTCGCGCCGATTGCTCATTCTGTCATGGGACGAGACGACGCCCGCGCGCCTCGCGGCGCATCTGACCGCGCTCGGCATGGGCGAGTCGCGCATCCATGTGCTCGAGCATATGGGCGGCGCCAAGGAGCGCATTCGGAGCGCGCGAGCGGAGGCGTTTTCGCTCACCGACATTGCGCCGCTCAACACGATCGGCGTCGAGGCGATCGCGGGTCCCGGCGCGCGCATTCTGCCGCTGACGCCGGGCCTGCCGGATGATTGGTTCGAGCATGACGGGCAGATCACCAAGCGCGACATTCGCGCCGTGACTCTCGCCGCGCTCGCGCCGCGCCGCGGCGAATGCTTGTGGGACATAGGCGCGGGTTCCGGCTCCATCGCCATCGAATGGATGCTCGCCGATCCCGCCAATCGCGCCATTGCGATCGAGCAGAATGCGACGCGCGCGGCGCGTATCGCGCGCAATGCGGTGGCGCTCGGCGTTCCCGATCTCGCGATCGTCGAAGGCACGGCGCCGCGAGCGCTCGCGGGATTGCCGACGCCGGATGCGATCTTCATCGGCGGAGGCGGGGAAGCGGAGATCATAGAGGCGGCGTGGAATGCTCTGTCCTTGCGCGGACGCATCGTCGCCAATGCGGTGACGATAGAGACACAGGCGCTGCTGATCGACGCTTTTGGGCGCATGGGCGGCGAGCTGGTGAGCATTGCGATTTCGAAAGCGCGTCCGATCGGCTCCTATCACGCGCTGGAGCCGGCGCTGCCGGCGTTGCAATGGCGCGCGGTGAAGAGTTGAGCGCGCGCTACGCGATCGGCATAGGCGCGCGCAGCGGCGTGGATGCGCGAGAGGCGGTCGCGCTGATCGAGAAAGCTCGCGAAGCCTATGTGCGCGATCCTTCTCCTGCTCGCGGGAGAAGGTGGCCCGGCATAGCCGGGTCGGATGAGGGCTCGCCGTGGCGTCGTGGTATCGAGGATGAGGGCGGCGCGGACCCTCATCCGACCTCGCTTCGCGAGGCTGCCTTCTCCCACGAGTGGGAGAAGGAGTGGAGCGGCGAGATTTCGCTTTTTACCATCGAGTCGAAGCGGGGCGAGAACGGGCTTCATGACGCGGCGCGATTGCTGAATTTGCCGCTCGTCTTTCTTCCGCTCGATACGCTCCTCGCTCGCAAGAATGAGCTTCTCACCCGCTCGCCGCGCGTGGAGGCGCTCACCGGCGTCGGCAGCGTGGCGGAGGCCGCGGCGCTGGTCGGGGCCGGGGCGGGAAGCGGTCTGCTCGGGCCGCGCCTCGCCAGCGCCGGCCTCACCTGCGCGATCGCGCGAAATGCGCTAGAGGAAGCGCCATGACCATATATTTCATCGGCGCCGGTCCGGGCGCCGCCGATCTGCTGACTCTGCGCGGCCGCGACATTCTCGCGCGCTGCCCGGTCTGCCTCTATGCCGGCTCGCTGGTCGCGCCGGAAATCCTGGCCCATTGCCCGCCGGACGCGCGTATCGTCGACACGGCGCCGCTGTCGCTCGACGCGATCATCGCGGAGATGCAGAAGGCGACGGCGGCCGGGCAAGATGTCGCGCGGCTGCATTCGGGCGATCTCTCCATTTGGAGCGCCGTGGGCGAGCAGACGCGGCGGCTCGACGCGCTCGGGATCGCTTACACGATCACGCCGGGCGTGCCGGCCTTCGCCGCCGCCAGCGCCACGCTGAGGCGCGAGCTGACCTTGCCGGAAGTGGCGCAATCGGTGGTGCTGACGCGCACTTCGGGCCGCGCCTCGGCCATGCCGGAGACGGAGACGCTGGCCGCCTTCGCCGCCGCGCGGGCGACAATGGCCATTCATCTCTCCATCCATGCGCTGCAGCGCGTCGTCGCCGAGCTGACGCCCTTTTATGGCGCGGACTGCCCCATAGCGCTGGTCTATCGCGCCTCCTGGCCCGACGAGCGCGTTGTGAGAGGCACGCTCGCGACCATTGAAGCGCTGGCGGGCGAAGCGCCGATGGAGCGCACCGCGCTCATACTCGTCGGCGAGGCGCTGGCGGCGGAGGATTTCCGCGAGAGCGCGCTCTATGACGCGGGCTATGATCGCCGCTTTCGGCCCACGGGAGCGGGACGCTGACCGCGCCCGGAATTCTCATCGCCGCCGTCCGCTCCGGCGCGGGCAAGACCACTGTGACTCTGGGTCTGATGCGCGCGCTGGCGCGGCGCGGCCTGCGGGTCTCGGGCGTCAAATGCGGGCCGGATTATATAGACCCCGCCTTTCACGCCGTTGCGACCGGACGCGCGAGCTTCAATCTCGACTCCTGGACGATGGAGGCCGAGCTGCTCGCGCAGCTGGCGCTGCGCGCGGGCGAGGACGCCGATCTCGTCGTCGCGGAAGGGGCGATGGGGCTTTTCGACGGCGCGCCCGGCGCGCTGGCGCAGACGGGCGCCTCGGCGGACATAGCCGCTCATATCGGCTGGCCCGTGCTGCTGGTGATGGATGTCTCGGGGCAGGCGCAGAGCGCAGCGGCCATAGCGCGCGGCGTCGCGCTGCACGACGCGCGGGTAAGGCTCGCCGGCGTGCTGCTCAATCGCACCGGCTCGGAGCGCCATCGCAAGCTCGCGCAGGAGGCGATCGAGGCGGTCGGCATAAAAGTGCTCGGCGCGCTGCCGCGTGATTCCGGCGTCGCGCTGCCCGAGCGGCATTTGGGTCTGGTGCAGGCCGGCGAGACGCGAGGGCTGGAGGCTCTGCTCGATCGGCTGGCCGAGCGCATGGAGGCTCATGTCGATCTCGACGCCTTGCTCGCCGCCGCGGGAGGCGGGCTCGTCGATCTCGCGTCCGGTCCGCTCGACGTCCCGTATCCGCCGGGCGGCCGCATCGCCGTCGCGCAGGACGAGGCTTTCTCTTTCTTCTATCCGCATCTCGCCCGCGCTTGGCGCGAGGCGGGCGCGGAGATCGTTTTCTTCTCGCCGCTCGCCGATGAAGTCCCGCCGGAGGATTGCGACGCCTGCTGGCTTCCCGGAGGCTATCCAGAGCTCCATGCGGGCCGGCTGGCGGCGGCGCAGAATTTTCTCGGCGGGCTTCGCCGCTTCGCCGCGACGCGCGCGATCCATGGCGAGTGCGGCGGCTATATGACGCTCGGGCGGACGCTGACCGACGCGGCCGGAGAGGCGCATGAGATGGCCGGCCTGCTCGATCTGGCGACGAGTTTTGCGCAGCGCAAACTTCATTTGGGCTATAGGCGCGCAAGGCTTCTCGCCGATGGCGCGCTGGGCGCCGCGGGCGACGAGCTCGCCGGGCATGAATTCCACTATGCGACCATCGTAAGCGAGAATGGCGAGCCCTTTGCGATGGTTACAGACGCCTATTCGCAGGAGCAGCGGCCGGCGGGGCTGCGGGCGGGGCGGGTGACGGGAAGCTTCTTCCACGCAATGACGAAAAAAAAGGGCCGCCGGTAACGCCAGCGGCCCAAGTCAAGGGAGGAAACGCCCAAGGAGGGCTACGGAGCGAGAGAAGTTCTCGCTGCGTCGCACTGTTGTATTGCTGCGGCGCACAAGTGTCAAGCGCCTTTTTGGAAGCCCGCCACAATGTCGCAGCGCGACAGAGCCTTTGGCGACAGTTCCGGCGCGGGGCCGCAGCGCACAGCAGCGCTCGCGGCACCTTTTTCCGACCAATGCAGGCAAAATTGCGACGATCCGCCCTTCGGCGGATCGTCGACACGAAAAAACTGTGAGCTGCTGTTATTTCAGGGGCGAGCTGAGACCGGCGCCAGCGCGTCCCGCAGCGCCGGAACGCCGCTGGAGGCAGCCGCGATCTTGGCGTGGCGCTCGCCATCGAGCGAGGCCTGCGGCTTCTTGGCCGGATCGGCGCGATGCGACGGCCCCTGAGCCGCGGCGGCTTGGCCTGCCACGGTCTTGGCCATGGCGGGCTTGTCGGTCGCTGCGGGCTTGGCCGCGCCAGGCTTGAGCGTCGTCGGCTTGGCGGCGGTCTTGGCGACCTCCTGCTTCTCGCCCTTGGCGCTTTCCGCCTTGGCGGGCTCGGCTTTGGCGGGCTCCGATTTGGCGACGGCGGGCTCGCTCGCCGCCGGCTCCCTGCGGAAGCCGAGCAATCCGCCGATCGAATCCGTCGCGCCGGCGAGGCCGCCGAGCCTGACCGGCTCGACCGGGGCGGCGGCTTCCGTCGCCTTCGGCACAGCGGCCTGCTCCACAGCCGCGGCCGCGACCTTGATCTCGCTCTCTTTCTTGGCCTTGGCGGCGAGCTTGGCCGCGCTCATGGCCACGACCGGCGAGCGCGATTTGCCGATCTTCTCGTCGAGGGCGATCTCGATCGGCGCCACCAGCGTCTCCGGCCGGCTCACCTCGGCGATGCGAGCGTAGAAATCCGGGTGCTGGCCCCCGTCCTGATAGACGAGGCGCACAGGGCGCACGCCGCTCGCCGCCAGCTCGGCCACCTTGGCGTCGTCCGCAGCGGCTTTCTGCGCGACCTGCGCCTCTATCTCCGCATTGCGGCGCAGCGGCGGGCAGGCGGCGCTGGCGTCGAGCGGCTGGCCATTGGCGGAGGTCGCGTCGAAGACATAACGGCGATTGCAGACGCCGACGCTCGGCTCCTTGCCGGCGACCTCGAAATGGTCGGAGCCTTCCTTCAGCTGCTTCCAAAAGCCGATATTGGGATCGAGCCTGTGCTTGGCCAGATTCTCCGCTGTCATCTTGAACGGATAGGACTGCATCTGGATCGAGCGCTGGCCATTGTTGAAGGAGGTGCGCAGGATCGCATAGATCTCGGCGATCTGCCGATCGGTCATGGAGAAGCAGCCGGCCGAGGAGCAGGCGCCATGGACCATGATGGAGCCGCCGCTATGGCCATAGGCGCGGTCATAGGCGTTGGGATAGCCGACGTTGAAGGAGAGATAATAGGCCGAGTTCGGATTCATCTGGCCAGGGGTGATGGAATAGAACCCCTCCGGCGCCTGCCGGTCGCCCTCGCGAACCTTCGGCCCGAGCTGGCCGGACCAGCGGCACATGGGGAAGGTCTTGAGATAGGCGTAGCGCCCGTCCGGCCGCTGCTTCCAGATTTGGAACTCCGCCTCTTTCTTATAGGAGCGGATGAGCGTCGGCGATTCCTTGGTGACGCCGGCCTGCTCCATCAGCGCCAAGGTCTCGGGCGGAATGGGCGTCAGCGCGCGCTGCGAGCCGGAGCCGAGATCATTGCAGGCGGAGAGCGCGAGCGACGCGCCGACGAGACTCCAGGGGGCGAGCCGCCCGATGTTTCGGAAGAGATTCATTCTCGCCCCGCTTCCCGAGGTCCGCGCCCAAAGGCGCGAATCACGCCTCGGAGACCCTACCATGACAATAGACGTCGAATTACCAACGTCCTTCTAACGCAAGAGGAAGAATAAGGCCAGAGCGTGGCTGTCCACGCCGGCAAGAGGGCGGCGATCGTCTATGAGGTTAACGATTGGTTGACGCCGGGAGACCAGAGCAGCGCCCGGATTCGAGCCCGGCGAATGCTGGACGCTCCCAATTCTCGTCTGCTCAGACCTTGCGGCCGACCGAGAGAAAGCGCTCCGCGCGCGCCTCGACGATTTGCGCGCGGGAGAGATTGGCGAGGCCGGCCAGCGCATCGTCTATGCCCTCGCCCACGGCGGCGACGGCCGTCTCGGGATCGCGATGGGCGCCGCCCGGCGGCTCGGCGACGATGACGTCGATAATGCCGAACTTCAGCAGATCTTGCGCCGTGATCTTCATGCTGGTGGCGGCGTCCTGCGCCTTGGAGGAGTCGCGCCACAGAATGGAGGCGGAGGCCTCCGGCGAGGCGACCGTATAGACGGAATGCTCCAGCATCAGCACCTTGTTGCAGCTGGCGATGGCGATGGCGCCGCCGGAGCCGCCTTCCCCCACCACCACGGCGACATTTGGCACGCCCAGCGACAGCGACACGTCGATGGAGCGGGCGATCGCCTCCGCCTGTCCGCGCTGCTCCGCGTCTATGCCGGGAAAAGCGCCGAAAGTGTCCACCAGCGAGATGACCGGCAGGCCGAATCGGTCGGCCAGCTCCATGAGACGGGCCGCCTTGCGATAGCCCTCCGGCCGCGCCATGCCGAAATTATGCTGGAGCCGGCTCTCCGTGTCGGAGCCCTTCTCCTGGCCGATGAGGCAGACCGGCTCGCCGCGAAAACGCGCGAAGCCGCCGACGATGGCGGAGTCCTCGCCGAACAGGCGGTCGCCGGCCAGCGGGGTGAACTCGCTGAACAAAAGCCGCACGTAATCGGAGAAATGCGGGCGCTGCGCATGGCGCGCTACCTGGATTTTCTGCGTCGGCGTGAGGCTGGCGTAGAGATCGGCCAGCGCCTTGTGCGCCTTGGCCTCCAGCTTGGCGAGCTCGTCGGCGATGGACACGCCGTCGCCTTTGGACAGCGCGCGCAGCTCTTCCACCTTGGTCTCCAATTCGGCGACGGGCTTTTCGAAGTCGAGATAGGAGCGCATGAGGCGAACGACACGGGATTGCGGCTGGAAAGCCTAGCGAAGCGGCGCGGAAACTGGCCGTAACGGCGCTGGAAGTCAAGAACGCGCCGCTTATCCTTGCCCGCCGAAGGCGAAAACGCCGAATTTTTTCCTCGCCGCCCGAAAGCCGGCGATATCTTCTCCGCCGGGGAGGGAGAGTGGCGGTCGCCGCCTCGCGCCGGCGCAGCTCGAGCAAAATCCTTTCACGGCGCAGGCGCGCGGCGCGGCGCGACGATTTGCCCTTTCGCCCGAAAGCGCGCTATCGCAGGGCGAAAGCGGCGCGCCGCGCTCTGCGCCACGCCATTGGCGCAATCTCGAGATTACTGCGCCCGAAAGCGACGCGACGCGCGAATGCGGCGCGACCAACGAGAGGACAGGACATGCAGAGACTCGGAGCGGCCGTCGCCGTCTTCGCGGCGCTAACGCTCGCAGCGGGCGTTCACCTCGGCGACGCCAATCTCTTCCTCCTCGCCGCGGCCGCCGGGCTCTGCGCCTTCACCACCTGGCGCAGCGGCGCCATATCGAGCTTTCTGAAGATATTCGTCTCCATCTTCTCGGTGGAGACGATCGTCTTCGGCGCGGTGCGGCTGCTCGAGGTCGAGGGGCTGTGGCCCGCCTCCCTCGCCGATTACGCTCTGCCGGAGAGCATGTCGCTCACCGTCGCGGTCTTCTCCATCATCGTCTTCGGCCTCTCGCATGTTCCCGTCGTGCGCGAGATGACGCGCATCGCCGATCTCTATTTCGACACGCAGGATCGCGGCGAGCTGCATATTTGGGGACTTCCCACCTTCCGCGTGCGCGAGCCGCTCATCGCGGTGGCGATGATCGTCACGCTCGTGCTCATCAGCCAGGGACTGGTTGGAGTATCGGTGCGGCTCTCCTTCATCCGCCGCGATTATTACACCGCGCTGCAGGAGATGAACGCGGGCGAGTTCTGGCGGCTGTTCCTCTTCGGCTTCACGCCCTGGGCCTTCGTCCATGTCGTCGTGGCGGTCATCGATTACGTGCTGCAATCGACGCTCATCATCCGCTGGCGGCAGTGGCTCACGCAGCACTATGTCACGCGCTGGCTCGGCGGACGCCGCCATTACGCCATGGCGCTCGTCGGTGGCGTGACCGACAATCCAGATCAGCGCATCGCCGAAGACGTGAACCGCTTCATCGACGGCGGCGATTCCGGCTATGGCATCTATTCTTATTCGATCCTGCTCATCTCGAAGTTGAGCTCGCTCGTCTCCTACTCGATCGTGCTGTGGGATATTTCGAGCGCTTTCACCTTCTTCGAAGCGAATATCGCCATTCCGGGCCTGTTGTTCTGGGCGGCGCTCGTCTATGCCGCGATCGGCACTGTGACGACCCATCTGATCGGCCGTCCGCTGACGTCGCTTCTCTTCGAGAAACAGAGGCGTGAGGCGGATTTCCGCTTCTCGCTCGCGCGGCTGCGCGAATATGGCGAGCAGATCGCTCTGCTCCGCGGCGAAGGCGCCGAGGGCGCCTCGCTCGTGCGCCGGTTCGGCGCGATCGTCGCCAATTATTTCGCCATAATCGACCTGCGCAAGAAGCTGGTCTCTTTCACCGCCACCTTCAACCAATTGTCGATCATCATTCCTTTCGTGCTGACGGCGCCCTTCTATTTCGCTGGCAAGATCAAGTTCGGCGTGATGCGACAGACGGCCGACGCTTTCGACAACGTCGAGACCGCGCTGACCTTCTTCGTCGACTATTACGTCTTCCTCTCCGACTTCAGATCGGTGCTCGATCGCCTCGCCTCCTTCGACGCCGCCGCCAATCGCGCCGATGATCTCAACGCGGCGCAGCCGGCGACGCGCGCAGAGCGCCGCGACATCGCTTTCGATGTGAAGCTCGCTCTGCCGGACGGCCGCCGCATCGTCGAGGCGACGAGTCTCGAGCTCGCTCCGGGCGAATCGGTGCTGCTCACCGGCCCCTCGGGTTCGGGCAAATCGACTTTGTTCCGCGCAGTCGCCGGAATATGGCCCTATAGCGAGGGCCGTATCGAGATTCCAGAAGGCGCGAAAGTGATGCTGCTGCCGCAGCGGCCCTATGTGCCCATCGGCTCGCTCGCTCGCGCCGTCGCCTATCCGGCCGAGCCGGAGACCTATTCGCGCCATGAGATCGCCGAGGCGCTGGAGGCTGCGCGTCTGCCCGGCTTCGTCGCCCATCTCGAGGAGGAGAGCAATTGGGGCCAGCGCCTCTCCGGCGGCGAGCAGCAGCGCGTCGCCGTCGCGCGCGCCTTGCTCGCCGAGCCCGATTGGCTGTTCCTCGACGAGGCGACCTCCGCGCTCGACGAGAAGCTCGAGGGAGAGATCTACGCCATGCTGCGCGAGCGCCTGCCCAATACGACGATCGTCTCCATCGGTCATCGCTCGAGCCTGCTCGCCTTCCACCAGCGCCATATCGCGATGGAGCAAGAGGCGGACGGAACCTTCGCGCCGCGCGAAGCGGTGCTCGCATGACGAAATCGGGGGCAGGGGGACGCGAAGGCGGGCGCTCGCTGAAGGAGCGCGTGAAGACGGCGAGAAAACGCTCGCTGTCCTCGACGCTCTGGCTCGAGCGCCAGCTCAACGATCCCTATGTGGCGCAGGCCAAGCGCGACGGCTATCGCTCGCGCGCGGCCTATAAGCTGCTGGAGATGGACGAGCGCTACAAGCTCTTCGCCCCCGGCAAGCGCATCGTCGATCTCGGCGCCGCGCCCGGCGGCTGGTCGCAGATCGCCGCGACGCGGGTGAAGTCGGCCGAGGGCAAAGGCAAGGTCGTCGGCATCGATCTTCTCGACATGGAGCCCATCGCCGGCGTCGAATTCACCGTGATGGACTTCAACGAGGAGACCGCGCCGGAGCGGATCAAGGCCATGCTCGGCGGCGGCGCCGATGGCGTCATGTCGGACATGGCCGCCAACGCCACCGGCCATAAGCAGACCGATCATTTGAAGATCGTCGCGCTCGCCGAGCTGGCGGCGGATTTCGCGCGAGATGTGCTGGCGCCCGGCGGATTCTTCGTCGCCAAAGTGCTGCAGGGCGGCACGGAGGGCCAATTGCTGGCGTCGCTGAAGCGCGATTTCGCGCAAGTGCGCCATGTGAAGCCGGCGGCGAGCCGCGCCGATTCCGCCGAGCTCTATGTTCTCGCCACCGGATTTCGCGGCGGCTGAAATCGCGCGCTTCTAGGCCGCCGTTCCGTCTGCCCCGATCGGCTGCTCGCCGGTCAGCCCCTCTCCCGCGGTCGGCGCGAGCCTGCGGAAGATGAGGACGGAGGAGGCCGAGACCGCCGTCACCGCGAGAAAAGCCGCGTCGAAATCCGTGAGCCGCAGCGCGCCGCCGCCATGCAGCGCGCGCGCCGTCTCGAGCGTCGCGGCGCCGAGCGAGACGCCGGCGGACAGGGCCAATTGCTGGCCGGCCGAAGCGAAGCTCGTCGCCCGGCTCATCGCCTGAGACGCGATATCGGCGTAGCCGATCGCACTCAGCGCGGTGAATTGCAGCGAGCGGAAGAAGCCGCCGACGAGCAGCAGGCTCATGATGATCCAATGCGGCGTTTCCGGCGTGAACAGCGCGTTGAGGAAGAAGAAGCCCGCCGAGATCAGCGCATTGACGATTAGCACGCGGCGAAAGCCGAAGCGGCTCAGAATGGGCTGCGCCGTCGTCTTCATCACCATGGCGCCGATGGCGGCGATGAAGGTCAGCGAGCCCGATTGAAACGCCGTGAGGCCGAAGCTCGTCTGCAACATCAGCGGCAGCAGGAATGGCGAGGCGCCGAGCCCCGTGCGAAACAGAAAGCCTCCGATGATGGAGGCGCGGAAGGTCGGCACGCGCAACAGATCGAGATCGATGATCGGATGCGGCGCGCGTCGCGCATGGCGCACATAGAGGAGCAGCGCGAGCGCCCCGGCGGCGACCAGACCCGCCGCGGCCGGCGCCGGAACGATGCGCTGGCCGAGCGCGCCGAGTCCGAAGACGAGGCTCGACAGGCCGAATCCCGAGAGCAGAAAGCCGCGAATGTCGAGCGGCGGGACGCTCTCCTCGCGCAGATCGGGAATGTATCGCGTGACGAGCGCGACGCCGAGCAGGCCGATCGGCACATTGATCCAGAAAATATAGCGCCAATGGAAATAGGTGGCGATGAAGCCGCCGAGCGGAGGCCCCACCACAGGGCCGATCAGCGCCGGAATGGTGAGATAGGCGAGCGCGCGCACCAGATCGTGACGCGGCGCCACGCGCAGCAGCACCAGCCGTCCGACCGGAACCATCATGGCTCCGCCGAGCCCTTGGACCACGCGCGCCGCCACCACGCCGGCGAGCGAGGCGGAGAAGCCGCAGAGAATGGAGCCGAGGGTGAAGACGAGGATCGCCGCGCGAAACACCCGCCGCGCGCCAAAGCGATCGGCGACCCAGCCGGAGAGCGGAATGAAGACTGCGAGCGAGAGGAGATAGGAGGTCAGCGCGAGCTTCAGAGCGATGGGGTCTTCGTGCAGATCGGCGGCCATTGCGGGCAGGGCGGTGGCCAGCACGGTGCCGTCGAGATTCTCCATGAACAGCGCTGTCGCGATGATGAGCGGCGTGGCGGCGAAGGAAGGCAACGGACCCCATGTCTTTCGAGCGGATCGGCGCGGCGCGGCCGCGGCTGGAGCCTTCCTTATGCGCCTATTCTCGAAGCGCCGCCAATGGCCCCGCCAATGGCCGGCGTCGGCGGCGCTCGCCCCGTCGCCCCGAGGCGTGGCTCGGGCGACGGGGCGCTCTGCGTCAGATCGTCTGCTGGGGAGCGGTCCAGCCGGCCGTGCGCCAGCTCTGCTCGAGGCCCCAGCGCCAATGATGATGATGGCGCCAATGATGGTGGTGATGATGGCGCCAGTGGTGATGGTGGTGGTGATGATGCCGATGGTGGCCGCGGGCGGAGGCCACGCCGGGCAGCATCAGCGCGCCGATGAGGGCCGCCGCATAAACCATAGGTCGAAACATGCCGTTCTCTTCCCTTCTGGCGAGGCGGCCCCCAGCGCCGCCTCGGCCGGGGAGGAACGTCGGTTGAGCGGCGATTGTTCCCGCGCGCTCGGGGCGTCTCGGGCGCGCGGCCCGGCATGGTGAATGGGAAGTTAAAAGATCAGCCGGCGATCGCGTCGAAGATCAGCTTGCCGTTGAGCGCGATAATGGCGACGGCGATGACGGCGGCGACGATGGTGGACCGTCTCGGCGCCGCGAGCTCGCCCATCAGCCGGCGTGAGGCGGTGAACCAGACCAGCGGAACGACGGCGAAGGGCAGAGTGAAGCTCAGCACCACCTGGCTCAGCACCAGCAGCCGGCCGGTGGCCTCCTCGCCCGAGATCAGCGTGACGCCGACGGCCGGGACGATGGCGATGAGCCGCGTCACGAGACGGCGAAGCGCGGGCTTCATGCGCAGCTCGACAAAGCCTTCCATCACGATCTGCCCGGCCAGCGTCGCCGTGACGGTGGAGTTGAGCCCGCAGGCGATGAGGGCGATGGCGAAGAGCTTGGCGGCGATCGGCGCGCCGAGCAGCGGGGCGATCAGCGTGTAGGCCTGGCCGAGCTCGGCGACCTCGGTATGGCCGGAGGCGTGGAAGACAGAGGCCGCCAGCACGAGAATCGAGCCATTGATGACGAGCGCGAAGAGCAGCGCCAGCGAGCTGTCGAAAATGGCGAAGTCGATCGCCTCTCGCCGCTCGGCCGAGCTGGCGCCGACGGCGCGCGTCTGCACGATATAAGAGTGCAGGAAAAGATTGTGCGGCATCACCGTCGCGCCGAGAATGCCGAGGCCGATATAGAGCATCTCGGGATTTTCGATCAGCGCGCGGCTGGGGACGAGGCCGGCGGCCACCTCATGGAGATCGGGCCGCGCCAGCAGCAGCTGCCCGCCGAAGGCGAGCGCGATGATCCCCAGCATGGCGACGACGAAGAGCTCGATCTTGCGGAAGCCGAGGCGCTCGAAGGCGAGCACCAGGAAAGTGTCCAGCAGGGTGACGACGACGCCGGCGGCGAGCGGCAGGCCGAACAGCAATTGCAGGCCGATCGCCGTGCCGATCACCTCGGCGAGATCGGTCGCCAATATGCCCGCCTCGGCCAGCAGCCAGAGCCCGACCGAGGCGGCGCGCGGAAATTGGCGACGACAGGCGCTGGCGAGATCGAGGCCGGTGGCGAGGCCGAGCCGCGCCGTCAGCGATTGCAGCACAATGGCCATGATGCTGGACAGAACGGCGACGAAGAGCAGGGCCGTGCCGAATTTGGAGCCGCCGGCCAGGGCGGTCGCCCAATTGCCGGGGTCCATATAGCCGGTGGCGACGAGATAGCCCGGCCCGAGGAAGATGAAGAGGCGCCGAAAGCCGACGGTCTCGCGCGGCACGCGCACCGAGCCGCGCATGTCGCCGCGCGTCGCGCCGAGCGTGGCGGAAATTTCGGGCGAGACGGCGTGCATGAGTCGACCTCTGCTGCGCCCGCCCGGAGGCGGGCCACTCGGGACGATATAGGCTCCTCCCGCTGCGAGCGCCAGCAGGCTCGAGGTCGGCTTTTCGCATGCGCGCCGTCCCGCCCTCGAGGCGCCGCGGCGGACTCGGACGTTTCTATGTCGCAATGCGTAGCCGGATGCGTCGAGCCGGCGCCGAGCCTGCGGCGAAACGCTAAAATTTGTGACCTTGTTGCAACAGTCGGCGAGATAGTTTTCCGCGAGCCGGGCAAAGGGCCACATGCCCCTTTTCAGCCATAAACGCTGCGCTAATCTCGGCCCGTCACAAGGTCATCTGAGGACAGAAGAGACGCCTTCCGCGCTGGCTCGTCGCGGGAGCAGGGTCTTTATGTTCTCGAAGCCTGTCGTCGATTTCGGCGGTGACGATGGCGGTGTTCGTGCGCGGCGTTTTCGAGACGTCGGCTGCGTTGAGAAAGTCAGATCATCGATGATCGTGTTTCTCCAGGCGATTGCGTCGACGATGGGGCCGCGCGGGCGTCATAGGGCGCTGCGTCTCGCGCTCGGCGCCGCGACGGTCGGCTCTCTCGCGGCAGGCCCCGCCGCCGCCTTCGACGCGTCGGAGCCGCGCTCCATCGCCGCCGCCACCCAGCCGCTGACCATCTTCAAGGATCCGCAGGCCGCTCTGCGCGCCGGCCTCGAGAGCTACCACGCCGGCAACACCAAAAAGTCGGTGGAGGCGCTGCGCTATGCGGCGGACGGCGGCGAGTCGCTGGCGCAATGGAAGCTCGGCCGCATGTACGCCGATGGCGACGGCGTCGCCCGCGACGACGCCAAGGCCTATTCCTATTTCGCCAAGCTGGTCGAGCATTTCGCCGATGACGAGCCGAGCCCGCGCGAGCGGCTGATGGCGGCCGGCGCCTTCGTGGCCGTCGGCGTCTATTATCTCGAGGGGATCGCCGCGGCGAAGATCGCGCCGGACGCCGGTCGCGCTTTCGATCTCTTCCGCTACGCTGCGACCTATTTCGGCAACGCCGACGCTCAATATAATCTCGCGCGCATGTATCTGGACGGCAATGGCGTCTCCAAGGACGCCCGTCAGGCCGCCAATTGGCTCGATCTCGCCGCGCGCAAGGGCCATGCGCCGTCGCAGGCGCTGCTCGGCCATCTGATGTTCAATGGCGAGGCCGGCGGTCCGCCGCAGCGCGCCCGCGGCCTCATGTATCTCACTCTGGCGCGCGAGGCCGCCGGCGATCGGCCGACCGATCAATGGATCGTCGAGCTGCACTCCCGCGCGCTGGCGCGGGCGAGCGAGTCGGACCGCAAGGCGGCCGTGGCCATGCTCGAATATTATCTGACGCGCCGGGACTAGAGCCCTTATCTCCAGCCGAGAAAAGCGAGGCGATCCTGGAGCCGTCGGGCCCCGGGATCGCCTTTTTGCGTCGCGCTCCCGCTCCCTTTTCCCCTGCCTGACTAATTTTGTCGCGCGCGCACATGCCGCATTGTGTCTCGAAAAGAGTTGGTGTAGGCTGACGCCGATGCGACGCTTTGCCGCGCGCATCTCGTGCAAAAAAAGCAAAATAAAGCACTAACATTCGGAGGATCGTCACATGTCAACAATCGGACACAGCAGCGCTGAGATCGGCAAGACCGTCCTGTGGCTGGTCGGCATTGTCGCTTTCGTCATCATCGCGCTGACGAAGGTCCCGGACTGGATTTCCCCCGCCGGCACCAACGGCACGGGCAACGGCAGCGACCCGGGCGTCGGCCGCACCGTGAAGATGATTCAGTAATCACGACGATCCTTCGCCTTTCGTCTGCGGCTTCGCCGACCCTTCTCGTGAAGCCCACGGCATGGCGTTGATCGCCGACTTTTGAAAAGTCGCCACTCGATCCGCCTCCTCCGCCCCCTTGTCGCGACAAGAGGGCGGAGTGAGGGGGACGAGGAGGCGCCGGGGAGGAGACCTCCCCGCCTCGCGAGCGCGCCGCCTGCGGCCTCGCCGATCTCCCAAGCCGAAATCGCAAATCAAAATTGCAGCGTGGCCGCGAAGCGCACGCCCGGAAGCGCTGCGATGTCGCGCAGCGTCTCGCGCGGCGTTGGCTCGTCGGTCGCGACAATGGCGACGGCGCAGCCGCCGGGCCGGTCCCGCCCCAGCGCGCAAGTGGCTATGTTCACGCCGGCGGCGCCGAGCAGGCCGGCGAAGCGTCCGATGAAGCCGGGCCTGTCGGCGTTGGAGACGAAGATCATCCGCTCGGAAAACTCCGATTCGACGCGCACGCCGTCGGCGGCGACGATTCGCGGTCGTCCGTCGTGGAACAGCGAGCCGGCGAGCGTCCTCTCTCCGTCTCGCGTCTTCACCGAAATCGCGATCAGCGAATCATAATCGCCTTCGCCGGTGCGCGTCGCCTCGTCGATCGTGATCGCGCGCTCCTTGGCGATGGCGAGCGCCGAGACGAGATTGACCTCGGCCAGCGCCGGCCGCAGCACGCCGGCGACCGCGGCCGCCGTCATCGCCGCAATATTGCGCTGCGCCGCCGCGCCCTCATAGGCGACCGAGATACGCTCGATCGGCGAATCCGTCGCCTGGCCGAGGAAGGAGCCGAGCTTTTCGGAAAGATCGACGAAAGGCGCGAGCCGCGGCGCCTCTTCAGCGCCGATCGAGGGAAAGTTGACCGCATTGATGATCGCGCCGCGCGTCAAAAAATCCGACATTTGCTCGGCGATCTGCACGGCGACCTTCTCTTGCGCCTCTATGGTCGAGGCGCCGAGATGCGGCGTGCAGACCACATTCGGACGCGAGAACAGCGGATTTTCGCGCGCCGGCTCGGTCTCGAACACATCGAGCGCGGCGCCGGCGACATGGCCCTCCTCCAGCGCCGCGACCAGCGCCGCCTCGTCGACGAGCCCGCCGCGCGCGCAATTGACGATGCGCACGCCGCGCTTGGTTTTCTTCAGAGATTGCGCGTTCAGCAGATCGCGCGTCTTGGCGGTGAGCGGCGTGTGCAGCGTGATGAAATCGGCGCGGGCCAGCAGCTGTTCGAGATCGACCGGCTCGACGCCGAGCCGTTTGGCGCGCTCCTCGGTGAGGAAGGGATCATAGGCGATGACGCGCATGGAAAAGCCGAGCGCGCGCGTCGCGACATTGGCGCCGACATTGCCGCAGCCGATGACGCCGAGCGTCTTGCCGGCGAGCTCGACGCCCATGAACTTGCTCTTTTCCCATTTGCCGGCGCGGGTGGAGGCGTCGGCGGCGGGAATTTGCCGCGCCAGCGCCAGCATCAGCGCCATCGTATGCTCGGCGGTGGTGATGGAATTGCCGAAGGGCGTGTTCATCACGATCACGCCGCGCGCCGTCGCCGCGGCCACATCGACATTGTCGACGCCGACGCCGGCGCGGCCGACGACCTTCAGCCGCTCGGCCCGCGCGAGCAGCGCCTTGTCGACTTGCGTGGTCGAGCGAATGGCGAGGCCGTCATAGGCGCCGATGGCGGCGGCGAGCGCGCTCGGCTCCTTGCCGAGCTCCGGCCGATAATCCGCTTCTATCTCGCGGGAGCGGAACAGATCGAGCGCCGCTGGCGAGAGCGCGTCGGAAACGAGCACGCGTTTGGGCATAGGGCCTCCCTCGGGCCGCGCCCGAGATTTCGCCCCCCTTCGGCGCCGCGCTGGCGGGGCGGCCGTCCCTTTCCCTAGATCGTGACGAGCGGCCTGCGTCTCAAGCCGCTTTGGCGGCCTGCGAGACCGCCTCGGCATAGGCCCAGTCGATCCATTGCGTCAGCGCGATCACATCGCTGGCCTCCACCGTGGCGCCGCACCAGATGCGCAGGCCGGGCGGGGCGTCGCGATAGGCGCCGAAGTCGAAGCCCGCGCCTTCTTTCTCGACGAGGCCGACGAGGCGCGCGGCGAGCGCGGATTGCTCGGCGCGCGGCAGGCTGGCGACGGCGGGATCGGCGAAGACGAGGCAGACGCCGGTGTTGGAGCGCGTCGCCGGGTCCTTGGCGAGATGGGTGAACCAGGGCGTCTTCTCGACCCAGTCATGCACCACTTTGGCGTTGGCGTTCGCCCGCGCGAACAGCGCGTCGAGCCCGCCGATCGACTTGGCCCATTTCAGCGTGTCGATATAATCCTCGACGCAGAGCATGGAGGGCGTGTTGATCGTGTCGCCCTCGAAAATGCTCTCCACGAGCTTGCCGTTCTTGGTGAGGCGGAAAATCTTCGGCAGCGGCCATGCGGGCGTGTAGCTCTCGAGGCGCTCCACGGCGCGCGGCGAGAGAATCAGCATGCCATGCGCCGCCTCGCCGCCCATCACCTTCTGCCAGGAGTAGGTGACGACATCGAGCTTGTCGAAATCGAGCGGCTGCGCGAAGGCGGCCGAGGTGGCGTCGCAGATCGTCAGCCCCTTGCGGTCGGCGGGGATGAAATCGGCGTTCAGCACGCGCACGCCGGCGGTGGTGCCGTTCCAGGCGAAGACGAAATCATTGTCGAAGTTTATCTTCGACAGATCGGGCAATTCGCCGAAGGGGGCGACGAAGCTGCGGGCGGCGCCCGGCTTCAGCTGCTCGATGATGTCCGTGACCCAATCCGCGCTGAAGCTCTCCCAAGCCGCGACATCGACGCCGCGCGCGCCGATCATCGACCACAGCGCCATCTCGACGGCGCCGGTGTCGGAGGCGGGGACGATGGCGATGCGATGGCTCGCCGGCACGCGAAGGACCTCGCGCGTCAGATCGATGGCCTCTTTCAGCTTCGCCTTGCCGGCCGGGGAGCGATGCGAGCGGCCGAGCACCGCCCCGGCGAGCGCGTCCAGCGTCCAGCCGGGACGCTTGGAGCAAGGACCTGAAGAGAAACGCGGATCGGCCGGCTTCACGCCGGGCTTTTGGATGGGCATTTTTGTGCTGCCTCCCCGGGGCATGGATTTTCGGAGCCTGCGCTACGCGCAACACGTCTTCGCGTCAAGTCGGGCGCGAGCTGTGGCGGGGCGCTCATGGCCAGCCGCGCGGCGGCGGGGAGCTTTTCGCGAAGGGAGGGCCGCCGCCGGCAGGCCGGTCATCGAGCCAGAAGCGGCGGCGCGGTCCTCAGTCGATCAGATAGCGGAAGCCGAGCCGCACCTGCTGAATGTCGAGCTTGCGGGTATGGCTGACGCCGAGCGCGTCCTTGCCCGAGATCGAGCCCAGATTGAGATAGCGATAGCCGATGTCCACCGCCCAATGATCGGTGATGTCATAGGCGAAGCCGCCCATGAAGGCATAGGCGAATTTCAGATAGGTGTTGGAGTAGCTGCGGTCCCAATTGGCCATATAGGTGCCGAGCGTGTAGGGGTCGGTCCAAGTCGTCCCGGCATAGGGAACGAGATTGCCCATGTACCATTGCACCTGGGCCTTCTGGAACAGCACGTCGACGCCGGCGCCGGCGCCGATATAGGGCGTGAGTCCGCCCCATGTGCCGAGGTCGATATAGACATTGCCGAGGAAGACCGAGGCGGTCCCGCGGCTCTGCGAATAGGGGAAGCAATTGGTGTAGATGCCGACCGAGTCGGTGTAGGGTCCGCCCGCCGGCGTGCCGACCGCTCCGGTCTGACAGGGCGTCTTGACATAGGAGGCGCCCGATCGGCTGTAGAGCGGTTGATAATCGGCGGTGACGTCGGTGCGCAGCCAGCTGTTGTAGCGATAGCCGAAGCCGATGCCGGCCGACCAGTTGTTGACGAAATTATTCGCCGTCACAGCGCCGTCGATGTTCAGCACGGGCGTGCGCGCCGCGGCGATGTCGCCGCGCAAATACCAGCCGGTTCCCAGCTCGACGGGCTGGTAATCCTGCTGCTCGGGCGGAGAGAAAAAAGGCATATCCGCGGCGGCGGCGGAGCCGGCGGACAAAAGGCCCAGGGTCGCCGCCAGCAGCCCAGCCCCGGCGCAGGAACCGGAAAATCTCATTGGTTCATCCTCGCTACGCGCCGGGCGGCCTGAATCGGGCCGCGACGCGGGTGATGAACGATGAGTAAGTGATTATGCTTAATTGTTACTTAATGAGCGCCGCCGCTGGCCTTTCGCCGCGGCGGCGCTCTCTGTCCCGTCAAACGAATCCGAGTCCCGTCAAATGAGATTGAAGGCGCGCGTCAGCAGCGGCGACAGGATCAGCAGAATGAAGCCGAGATAGATCGCGCCCAGCGCGAAGGCTGGAATGAAGCGCATCCCGGCGTGGCGATAGATCCACAGGAACACGGTGAATTTCCACAGCACCAGCGGAAACAGCACGAAGCCGACGAGCTTCAGGGCCGGCATCGGCGGCGGAAATATCTGCGCCACCGCGAGCGTCAGCAAGAAGGATACGAGGCCGATGACCGCGCCCGTGGCGGTGAGGGCGATCAGCGTGTGCTGAAAGCGCTCGCGCGTTCCGGTCAGCAGCAGCGCGCCGAAGGTCAGCGCGGCGAGCAGAGCGGCGCTCACCAGTCCGTAAGCGATCGAGGGGGGGATGTCGGCGCTCACCAATTGGCCGCCCGTCTCGGTGAGAATATAGGCGGCGAGGCTGATCCACAGCGCCGGCCGGCTGTCGGGCATAGAGGCCGGCCCGGCCTCGAGCTTGATGAGGTCGAGGAGCGCCTTGGGCGTCGGCGGCAGGCTGATGGACGGCGAGATCGACATATGACGGCCTATCGGGTTGGAGCCTCGGCGGCGGAAGGTCGCGACCTGCGCCCCCGCTTTGCGCAAAAGCGGCGAAGCCTGCGGTTCGAGTGAGCCGCAGGCGCCGCCGCCGCAGCCGTCTCTAACATGCTTTTCAGCGCGGCGGAACAATGGCCGTACGGGCGGGGCTCAGGGCAGGGAGCGCGTCCAGTCCTCGGTCGCGATCACCTGCGCGACGCGATGCGCCGCCTCCGCCCAGGAGACGCGGCTGACGGCGGAGGGATCGGCCGTCGCGCTTCCGTCGAGCAGCTCCCGAATGCGCTCGGCGAGAGCGGCCGGATCATTGACGCGGAAATAGAGGGCGCCGGCGGCGCCGACCTCCCGGAACACGGGAATGTCGCTGCAGATCACCGGCCGGCCGCGACGCGCGGCCTCGGCGATCGGCAGGCCGAAGCCCTCAGCATAGGAAGGAACGAGCGCCGCCGCGCTCTTGTCGTAGAGAAAGGCGAGCTCCGCGTCGCCGATATCGTCGAGCCAGAACAGGCGCCGCCCGAATTCGGCGTGGCCGCGGATCTCGGCGGCGATCGCCTCCTCGAACCAGCCGCGCCGCCCGACGAAGACCAGCCGTACATCGCGGCCCTCGCGCCACAGCGTCTCGAAAGCTTTCAGCGCGACGCGATGGCCCTTGCGCGGCTCCACCGTGCCGACGCTCAGAAACATGGCGCCGCCCGCGGCTGCGGCGGCGATCTGCGGCCGCGGCGCGGCGGGCGCGCCCTCGGCGATGTCCGAGCCGCAATGGAACCAGCCGATCGAAAGGCCGGGTCGATGCGGCAGTCCAGCCTCCGCCACATAATCCGCCAGCTCCTCGGCGACCGTGCGCGAGATGGCGAGAAAGGCGTCGCTCTCGAGCAGCGCGCGGCGCAGCCAGGCCTCGTAGCGCGGCGGCGTTACCTCATGGCAGGCGTGCGGATAGAGGACGGGGATGAGATCGAAAATGCAGGTGACGATCTCGCCGCCGCCGGCGCGAATGCGCGAGAAGACCGGCCGAAACTCCTCGAAAGCGTTCCAGCTGTCGGAGAGCATGAAGAAGCGGTCGCCGGGCTCTATCTCTATTTCGCGATCCGCGCCGGGGGCTCCGCCGGTGAGCGCGGCGACGAAAGCCTCGCAGGTGAAGAGCCGGCCACCCTCGCAGCGCACGGCGATCACGGGAATGGGAAGCGCCGGATCGCGATAGAGCGCCTGCGTGATCTTCTTGACGACGCGTTGGATTCCCGTGCCGGCGTCGCGTCGCGCCGTCGCCGTCACATCGACGAGCAGCCGTCGCGGCTTTTGCGTTGCGCCCCGAGCGGCGGGCTCCGAGACGGCGGACTCGATGGCGGGCGCCGGGGCCTTGCGAGAAAAGAGTCGCAGCAGCGGCGTCGCCGCGTCGACGAGCGCCGCCTCGAAACGGCGCAGCGGCCGGAAGATCAGCCAGGCGGCGGAATAGACGTTCTTCTCGCGCTCATGGACGAGATGCAGAAGCTCGGCGCGCAGAAAATCGAGCTGATGCTCGAGCAGGCGATTGCGCTCCTCGAGACGTCGCTCGCGCTCGCTGGTCATTTCGTGGCTTCTGCGGCCGCGCGGCAATAATCGAGCAGATCGACGAGCGTCTCGTCGATCGCTCGGCGCGGGCTCCAGCCGGTCGCCGCGCGCAGCTTGGCGGCGTCACAGCGGGCGATCGGTATGTCGGCCGGCCGCAGCCTCGCGGGATCGACGACGATCTCGAAATCGCGTCGCGCCAGCGCGCGCATTTTCTCGACCAGGGATGCGAGCGGGCGCGTCTCGCCGGAGGCGATGTCGAAGACATTGCGGTCGGGAAGACCGGGCGCGACGGCGATGAGCCGCAGATAGGCGTCGATGACGTCGCGCACGTCGAGAAAATCGCGCTGCACGGAGAGATCGCCGACCGACAGGCGCGGCTCGGCGCGTCCGCTCTCGATCTCGACGATCTGCGCGGCGAAGGAGGAGACGGCGAAGCGCTTGTCCTGGCCCGGGCCGATATGGCTGAAGGGGCGCGCCACAATGAGCCGCGCCGTCTTCGGCAGAACATCCGCCAGCATCGACTCGGCCGCCAGCTTGGAGCGGGCGTAGACGCTGAGCGGACGCGGGACCATGTCCTCATGCGCCGGGCCGTCTACGAGGCTCGCGCCATAGACGTCCGCGGTGGAGGCGAAGAGCAGGACGGCCGCAGGCGCGTGGCGCGCGAGCGCCGAGGCGAGATTGAACGCGCCGTCGAAATTGACGCGCCAGGTCTCTTCCGCCGCCAGGAAGGACTGCGCCGCCGAGGCTTGCGCGGCGAGATGAATGACGAGATCGGGCTGCGCCTGCGCGATGGCGGCGTCGACCGATTTGGGGTCGAGCAGATCGAAGGCGATCGGCGTCCAGCGCCGGTCCGGCGCCGGCTCGCCCGGCCGCGCCAGCGACAGGCGCTGCGCTTCAGGATAGGCGCCCGCCAGCGCCTCCAGCAAATGGCGCCCGACGAAGCCGGAGCCGCCGGTCACCAATATGCGTTCGTAGCGGGCCGTGAATGTGGACGTGGGTTCCACGCTCATCGAGTCGCCGATTCCCGGCTCAGCCGCTCGAGATCGGCGTCGACCATCTCGCGAATGAGCGCATCGAGCGATGTCTCGGGCGCCCAGCCCAGCGCCTTGCGCGCCTTGCTGGAATCGCCGAGCAGAACGTCCACCTCCGCCGGGCGGTAGAATTTCGGATCGATCACCACATGCGCATCCATGTCGAGGCCGGCATGGGCGAAAGCGATGCGGCACATGTCGCGCACAGTGGTGGTGACGCCCGTCGCCACCACATAATCGTCCGGCGTCTCCTGCTGCAGCATCAGCCACATGGCCCGCACATAATCGCGCGCATGGCCCCAGTCGCGCTTGGCGTCTATATTGCCGAGGCGAAGCTCCTTGGCGAGGCCGAGCTTTATGCGCGCCACGCTATCCGTCACCTTGCGGGTGACGAATTCTATGCCGCGCAGCGGGCTCTCATGATTGAAGAGAATGCCCGAGGAGGCGTGCATGCCGAAGCTCTCGCGGTAATTGACCGTGATCCAATGGCCGTAGAGCTTGGCGACGGCGTAAGGCGAGCGCGGATAGAAGGGCGTCTTCTCGCTCTGCATCGGCTCCTGAATGAGGCCATACATTTCGGAGGAGGAGGCCTGATAGAAGCGCGCGCCGGGGGCGCCGAGCCGCAGCGCCTCGAGCATATTGGCGACGGCGACGGCGGTGATGTTGGCGGTGAGAATGGGCTGGCGCCAGGAGGAGGCGACGAAGGATTGCGCGGCGAGATTGTAGACCTCGTCCGGCTTCACCTCCTGCACGATGCGCAGCAGGCTGGAGAGATCGCCGAGATCGCCGTCGAGCAGCTGCACGTCATTGGCGACGCCGAGCCAGCGCAGGCGATGGTCCTCGACGCCGCGGTGCGAGGAGCGGCGGATCACGCCAGAGACTTCATACCCCTTGCTGAGCAGAAGCTGTGCGAGATAGGCCCCATCCTGTCCGGTAATGCCCGTCAGCAGCGCGCGTTTCGTCATGCGAAGAACCTCATAGCGGCCGGCTCCGCGCGCCCGGGAACGTCGCATCGCCTGCGTTTTGGACGCGGCGTCGGGCGGGCGCCGGCGATTCGGCTCGAGGAGGCGAGCCGTGGCGACGAGCGCCCGCGTCTTACAAAAGGCCCAGCCCGAAGGCAAGCCTCGCGGCCAATGGCGGCGCGCGCTCCCTTTCGGGGACGCGCCGATTCGTGATAGCGCTGCGAGCGGCGAAAGAGGCGATAAAATGGCGCAGGCGGAAGCATTGGCGAGGGAAGAGCGAGAGTTGAGCGCGCTGATGGCCGAGCTCGGCGCCGGCGCGAGACGGGCGTCGCGGGCGGTCGCTCTGGCGCCGGCCGAGACCAAGAACGCGGCTTTGCGCGCCGCCGCGGCGGAGCTGCGCCGCCGCACGCCGGAGCTGCTCGCCGCCAATGCGCTGGATGTCGCGGAGGCGAAATCGCGCGGAACCGTAGCCTCTTTCCTCGATCGCCTGACTCTCGATCCCGCGCGCGTCGAGGCGATGGCGCGCGGCCTCGAGGAGATCGCCGAGCTCGCCGATCCGGTCGGCCGGCTGCTGGCCTCCTTCGAGCGCCCCAATGGCCTGCTCATCGAGCGCGTGGCGACGCCGCTCGGCGTCATCGGCGTCATTTATGAGAGCCGGCCCAATGTCACCGCCGACGCCGGCGGCCTCTGCCTCAAGGCCGGCAACGCCGCCATTTTGCGCGGCGGCTCGGAGAGCCTGCGCTCATCGCGCGCGATCCACGCCTGTCTCGTCGCCGGCCTCGTCGCCGCCGGCCTGCCGGAGGCGGCGATCTCGCTGGTCCCCGTCGCCGATCGCGCCGCCGTCGGCGCCATGCTCGCCGGGCTGGACGGCAATATCGACGTCATCGTGCCGCGTGGCGGAAAAAGCCTCGTCGCGCGGGTGCAGCATGAGGCGCGCGTGCCGGTCTTCGCGCATCTCGAGGGCATTGTTCATGTCTTCGTCCACGCGCAAGCCGATCTCGACATGGCGAAGCATATATTGCTCAACGCCAAGCTGCGCCGCACCGGCATTTGCGGCGCCGCCGAGACGCTGCTGGTCGATCGCGCCTGCGCGGCCGCGCATCTGGCTCCGCTCGTAAAAATGCTGCTCGACGCCGGCTGCGAGGTGCGCGGCGACGCGGCGACGCAGGATGTCGACGCGCGCGTGCTGCCGGCGAGCGAGGAGGATTGGCGCGCCGAATATCTCGACGCCATCATCGCCGTTCGCGTCGTCGATGGGCTGGAGGCGGCGATCGCGCATATAGAGACCTACGGCTCGCATCACACGGATTGCATCATCACGCAGAATGAGGATGTCGCCCGGCGCTTCATGGCGGAGGTGGATTCGGCGATCGTGCTGCACAACGCCTCGACGCAATTCGCCGATGGCGGCGAGTTCGGTTTCGGCGCCGAGATCGGCATAGCGACGGGCCGCATGCATGCGCGCGGGCCGGTTGGCGTCGAGCAGCTCACCTCGTTCAAATATCGCGTCCATGGCGCCGGGCAGGTGCGGGGATGATCGCGCGATCTTCGTGCGCGATTCCTTCTCCCACTCGTGGGAGAAGGTGGCCCGGCGAAGCCGGGTCGGATGAGGGTCCCGGCGATTGTCGAAGTCGTGAGGGCGTGTCCGGCTGGGATGCAGAACGCCACGAGGGCCCTCATCCGACCTCGCTTCGCGAGGCCACCTTCTCCCACGAGTGGGAGAAGGAGCGCGAGCTTTCGAAGATTTCGCGATGATCCGTCTGCCGCCACATGCGCCGGGGATGCGCATCGGCCTGTTCGGCGGCTCTTTCGATCCGCCGCATGAAGGCCACGCCCATGTCTCGCAAGTGGCGTTGCAGAGGCTGGCGCTCGATCGTCTCTGGTGGCTGGTGACGCCCGGCAATCCGCTGAAGGAGACCGCCGGCCTGCCGTCTCTGGCGCAGCGCATCGCCGCGGCGCAGAAAATCGCCCGCGATCCGCGCATAGTGGTCACGGGGCTCGAGGAAGAGATCGGCGCGCGCTATACGGCGGACACGCTGCGCTTTTTGCATCGGCGCTGTCCGGGCGTGCGCTTCGTCTGGATCATGGGCGCCGATAATCTGCTGCAGTTCCACCGCTGGCGCGATTGGCAGGAAATCGCGCAGACGACGCCGATCGCCATCGTCGATCGGCCGGGCGCGACCTTTCGCGCCGCGTCGGCCAAAGCGGCGCAACGCTTTGCGCGCGCGCGGCTGCCGGAGAGCGCGGCGGCGCTGCTGGCCGACATGCCGCCGCCGGCTTTCGTCTATCTCCACGCGCCGCGCGTCGCGCAGTCTTCCACCGCGCTGCGCAGCGCGAGATTATTTGCCGGCGCTGCGGCGCTGCCACCAGAGCAGGGCGGCCCCTAGGCCGATCATCGGCACGACGATCAGCACATAGGTCCAGATCGTGCCTTCGTCATAAGGGTGACTGTCGTAATAGCCGAACTCGACCGCCTGCTGATACGGATTGCGGAAGAAGAAGGTGACGAACACCCACAAAGCGAGGATGACCGCCGTGAAGAACATCAGCTGACGGCTGGCCAGCAGACGCGGAATGCGGTCCTTCGGGGGCTCTTCGGTCATAGGCGGCGCTCCTCTATCGTTATTTTTCTACCTTCGCCTCACATTATCACACCGCCGCGCCATAAAGATCATAGGCGTCGGCGCGGTCGATCTTCACCGTCACAATGTCGCCGGCGCGCAGCGGGCGGCGCGAGGAGATGTGCACCGTTCCGTCGATCTGCGGCGCATCCGCCTTGCTGCGCCCGCGCGCGAGGCCTGTGGCGCCGCCGCCGGGCTCGTCCACCAGAACTTGCAGGCGTTTGCCGATCTTGCGCTTCAGCAGGCGGGCGCTGACCTTCTGCTGGCGCTCCATGAAGCGCTTCCAGCGCTGGTCCTTCACCTCGGGCGCGATGGCGTCGAGCGGCAGATCATTGGCGGGCGCGCCGGCCACGGGCTCGTAGCGGAAGGCGCCGGCGCGGTCGATCTCCGCCTCCTCCAGCCAATCGAGCAGATAGGCGAAATCCTCCTCGCTCTCGCCGGGGAAGCCGACGATGAAGGTGGAGCGCAGCGCGAGATCGGGGCAGATGCGCCGCCACGCCTTTATGCGCTCCAGCGTCTTCTCCTCATTGGCGGGGCGCTTCATCGCCTTCAGCACGGAAGGGGCGGCGTGCTGAAAGGGAATGTCGAGATAGGGCAGAATCTTGCCCTCCGCCATCAGCTCGACGACCTCGTCCACATGCGGATAGGGATAGACATAATGCAGCCGCACCCAGGCCCCGAGCGAGCCCAGCTCCTTTGCGAGATCGAGGAAGCGCGCGCGCACGCTGCGGTCGCCCCATTGGCTCTCGGAATAGCGCAGGTCGCGGCCATAGGCGCTGGTGTCCTGCGAGATGACGAGCAGCTCCTTGACGCCCGCTTTCACCAGCCGCTCGGCCTCGCGCAGCACCTCGCCCGCGGGCCGCGAGGCCAGCGAGCCGCGCAAATGCGGAATGATGCAGAAGGAGCAGCTATTGTCGCAGCCTTCCGAGATTTTGAGATAGGCGTAATGGCGCGGCGTGAGCTTGACGCCCTGCTCGGGCACGAGATCGAGAAAAGGATCATGGCTCGGCGCGGCGGCGGCGTGGACGGCCTCGACCACGCTCTCATAGGCCTGCGGGCCGGTGATGGCGAGGACGTCGGGGAAGCGCTCGGCGATCGCCTGCGGCTCGGCCCCCATGCAGCCGGTGACGACCACCTTGCCGTTCTCCTTCAGCGCCGCGCCGATCGCCTCCAGCGACTCGGCCTTGGCGCTGTCCAGAAAGCCGCAGGTGTTCACCACCACGACATCCGCCCCGGCGTGGGTGCGCGAAAGCTCATAGCCTTCGGCGCGCAGGCGGGTGAGGATGCGCTCGCTGTCGACGAGCGCCTTGGGGCAGCCGAGGGAGACGAAGGAGACGCGCGGCGCCTCATTGGCGGGCGCGGGCGGGTCGGCGGGGACGTTCTGCATGGGCGGAAGGCTTGCCATGACGCGCGCGCCGTGGCAATCGCCCCCGGCGCGGATCGAAAGGTGAGCTCGCAAAGGAGAGCTCGGCCAACTCGAGCTGGTCCAAACTAGAGCTGGTCGAAACTCGAGCTGGTCCTGGGGATTAACGAATTTTAAGGTTCGCGTCTCGCCGATCCCTGCTAGGCATGAGGTTTCCGCGGCGGCGCACGTCCGCCGGGCAAGAAGGAAGAGGCTGCACGCCGTTGCTCAGAACCGTCATTCTCGGAACCGGATCCTACGCCCCCGCGAAGGTTCTGACCAACGCCGACCTCGAGAAAATGGTCGCGACCAATGGCGCCTGGATCGTCAGCCGCACCGGGATCGAGGAGCGCCGCATCGCCGCGCCGGGCGAATCCACCTCCGACATGGCCGCCGCCGCGGCGAAAAACGCGCTGGAGCTGGCCGGCGTCGATCCGCGCGAGCTGGACCTCATCATCGTCGCCACCGTGACCGGCGACGCCCAGACGCCCGCCTGCGCCGCCTTTCTTCAGGCCAAGATCGGCGCGGAGAACGCTTTCGCCTTCGATGTCTCGGCCGCCTGCGCCGGCTCGCTCTACGCCCTCTCCATCGCCGATCAGTTCATCAAGACCGGCAAGGTCCGCCGCGCGCTGGTCGTCGGGGCGGAGACTTTGAGCCGCGTCGTCGATTGGACCAATCGCGAGACCTGCGTGCTGTTCGGCGACGCCGCCGGGGCCATGGTGCTCGGCCCGGGCGAGGAGGAGGGGCGCGGCCTGCTCTCCACCAGCCTGCGCACCGATGGAACATTGACCAGCATTCTCGGCATTCCGCGCGCCTATGATCCGCGCCAGGACGGGCCGACGCCCGGCGAGGCGCATAAGATCAAGATGCGCGGCCGCGAGGTCTATAAGGTCGCGCTGCGCCTATTGCCGGAGATCGTCACCGAGGCGCTGGCCATGGCCGGCCTCGAGGCCAAGGACGTCGATCATGTGATCGCGCATCAGGCCAACGCCCGCATCATAGAGGCGTCGCTGGCGCAGCTCGGCGTGCCGCTCGAGAAATGCTGGATGAATATTTCCCGCTTCGGCAACACATCGAGCGCGTCGATGCCGATCACGCTGGACGAGGCCAATCGCGCCGGCCGGCTGAAGAAGGGCGATGTGATCGCCATGATGGCGATCGGCGCCGGAATGACCTGGGGCGGCGCCGTGCTGCGCTGGTGAGGCGTTTTCAGTAGAGTCTGGGGATGAGCCGCGCCGTGCGTGCGCGATAGGCGTCATAGACGGCGCCGAAATGCGAGGCGAGCAGCGCCTCCTCAGATTTCATGCGGGCGACCAGCGGCGGAATCGTCGCCGCCGCCAGCGCGAGGCCGATGAGCGAGCGAAAGGCCAGCGCCCAGCCGACGAGGCCGATGAGAAGGCCGAGGTAGCTCGGATTGCGGATATGGGCGTAGAGCCCGGTCGTCACCAGCTCATGGCCCGGCTGAATGGCGACGAGGCCGCTGAAGCGTCGTCCGAGCACGAAGACCGGCCACAGACGCAATAAGCCGCCGATGGCGTAGAGGATGACGCCGATCCAGCGCAACGTCTCGCCGCCGATCGTCAGAATATCGCGGCGATCCGCATAGGCGGGCAGAAAAGCGTCGAGCACGCCGATAACGCCGAAGGCGGCGATGACCCAGCGATTGCCGCGATCCTCGCGCACGCCGGCGCCGAGATGGCCTTGCGAAAACGCGGCGGCGACGGCGAGCGCCAGAGTGACGAGCGCCAGCGCCGTGAGCGGCGGCTTTTCGAGAAAGGCCGATACGCCGCCCGCGCCCAGCGCCGTGAGCCCGAGATAGGCGAGAGTGAAGACAATGGCGAGCGCGCCTGTCGCGAGCCTCTTCATCGGCGATCCTCCAGCGCCTGCAACGCGGCGCGGCGGCCGGAGCCGATCGCGCTCTCGATAGAGGGGGCGCCGTCGACATGCTGGCCCGCGAAAACGATCGGCCCCAGCGGCGCGCAGGCGATGCGGCGCGGCGCCTGCGCGCGGTCGAGCCTGCCGCTCGCGTCGCGCGTCGCGCCGAAGAGAAAGCCCGGCGGCGGCCGCAGCATGCTGTGCCCCCAGCGATAGAGAAACAGCGCGCTCACATCGCGATCGAAATCGAAATCCGCGCCGCGCATCAGCCGTGACAGATCGCTGCGGATCGACTCCTCGTAGTCGGAGAAGGGCGTGTGCATCAGCCTCATGCGCGCTTCGGCGAGGCCGTCGAGCGGCGCGTCGCAGCCGCCATAGAAGGTGAGAATCGTTTGCCGCTCGGGATCGCCGCGCTTGTCGTTCATCCAATCGGCGACGATGTAATTGACGAAATGCCGGCCGCCCCACCAGCTCTGACTGTAACCGAGCCCGAGCTGCGCCAAGGGCGCGGCGCGGCGCAACGCGACATTGGCGGTGACGAGCGGCGCCGCATGGAATTGCGCCCAGGCCGCTTTGCGCGCGGCGTCGGAAAGATGCGCGACGAGATGGCGCGCGCTCTGCGCCGGAGCGGCGAGGATGATCCGCTCGCTGAAGATGCGATGAAAGCGGTCATTTTGGAAATAGACGACGTTCGCGCCCCGCGCGGTCGTCTCGATCCGCAACGCCGTGGCGTTGGTTTCGAAACGCGGCGGCGTCTCGCTCTGCGTCAGCCGGCGCAGCGTGCGGCGCGCGATTTCCGACGTTCCGCCCGGATAGGTGAAGACCGAGCCGCGGGTCAGCTCGCTCGATAGGAAAGCGATGGCGCTGTGAGCGTTCACCTGCTCGGCCGTTCCGCCGAAAGCGCTCAGCGTGTAGGCGGTGAAGAAGCGCGAGACGATCGCGTCGCAGCCGAGCGTCGCCTCGAGATGCTGCGCGAGGCTGACGCTCGACAGATCGTCGAGCGCGGGATCGCTCTCATCGGCCGGATCGGCGAGGCCTTTTTCGCCGAGCGCGCGGATCGCCGCGAAAGCGCGGGCGAAGTCTTCGCGAAGGCGCGCGTCATAGGGGAGATGCGCGGCGCCGCGCTCGAATGTGTCCAGGTTCCAGCCGCGCGCGCCGGCGCCGAGGCCGGGCGCGAATTCGTCGAAATAAAAGCTGCTCTCCGGGCCGGGGACGCTCTGCGCCAGCCAATCGACGTCGATCGCGCGATAGAATTGCGCGAGCCAATCGGCGGAAGGCGCGGTTCCATAGGCGCCGGCGGTGGAGGCGGGGCCGGGGAGAGGCGGGGCGTCGTCGCGGCCGGCGTTGCCGCCGAGGACAGGCGCCGCCTCGAGGATCAGCAGGCGCGCCCGCGGGCGTTCGCGCAGCAGATGATGCGCCGCGGAAAGGCCAGAAACGCCGCCGCCGATGACGATGGCGTCGAAGCTTCCGCCCGCGTCCACGAGCGGGATTTCGCCGGAGAGATCGTCGCAGCCGGGCGCGAGCGAGACGAAATCTTTCTCGAATGTCAGCCGACCGTCGCGCAGCCAATGGGAGACGGTGAAGGTCGCCGGCAGATTGCCGCCGCGCTGCACGCGCGGATCGATGTCGAGCGCCCCCGCGCAGGCGTCGCCCGCCAGCGCCAGCGCCGGAGCGCTATGCGAGAGCGCGCCGCCCGCGGCGATCAGCAGACCATTGAGAAAATCGCGTCGCGCTATGCCGTCGGGGAAGGGCGCTCGAGCCATTGGTCTCGCTCCTCCCGCGCCGGCGGCGGCGTCAGCGGCCGCCGGGCGTGAACATCATGCGCAAGCGCCCGCGATGGCCCCGCTCGCTCCAAGCGCCGGAGCGCTTGGCGCTATGCGGGACCTGCTCCTCCGGGGCGAAGGAGAGCGCGGAATGGGCGTTGCGCGCATGGGCCGCCGGGCCGAAGGAGGCGAGGCATCGATTATAGGCGTCCGCCGCCTGTATCTGCTCGCAATCGCCTATATTGCGCGGTTCGGCCGCCGCCGCGCCGGCGGCGACGCAAGAACCGGCGAGGCAAGCAATGAAGACGAAGCGAATCATGCGAAGCATCGTCAACCTCTGAGTTGGGCGCCCGTTTTCTTGCCCGCCTCTGTGACAATTTTGTGGGCGAGCGCCTCGAGATCGGCGTCGGTGAGCGTTTTGTCGCGGGGCTGCAGCCGCACGGCGACGCCGACCGATTTCTTGCCCTCCGGCACGCCTTGCCCTTCGTAAATGTCGAAAATCGCGACATCGACGATGAGCGTGCGATCGGCGCCCTGCACGGCGCGGATGAGATCGCCGGCCGGCTGGGCGCGGTCCAGCAGAAAGGCGAAGTCGCGCGAGACGGGCTGGAGGTCGGAGAGCTCCAATTTCGGCTTGGCCTTGGTGGGCTTCGCCTTGGGCGCCGGAAGCGCGTCGAGAATAATCTCGAATGCGGCGATCGGCCCCTCGATGTCGAGCGCCTGCAGCACGCGCGGATGCAATTCGCCGAAATGGCCGATGACCGCCTTGGGGCCGAATTGCAGCGTGCCCGAGCGACCCGGATGGAGCCAGTCGGGGCCGCCGGCGACGATCTGCAAGCCGCCGGTGGCGACGCCGAGCGTTTGCAGCAGCGCGAGCGCGTCCGCTTTCACATCGAAGACGCCGACCGCGCGCTCCTTGCCCGACCAATGGCGGCCGGCGCCGGAGGGCAGAGCGAAGCCGCGGCGCAGGCCCGTGGCGGCGATCTTCTGGCCCTTTTCATCCTCGCCGAGGAAGATTTGCCCGACCTCGAACAGCGCGACATCGGGAAAGCCGCGCGCGGCGTTGCGGCCGGCGGCGGTCACGAGGCCGGGCAGCAGGCTCGGACGCATGTCGGAAAGCTCGGCGGCGATGGGATTGGCGAGGGCGAGGCGATTGTCGCCGCCGCCGCCGAAAGCCTGCGCCTGCTCCTTGGAGACGAAGGACCAGGTGACGGCCTCCACCAGCCCGCGCGCCGCCAGAGCGCGCCGCGCCGCGCGCTGGCGCTTTTGCAGCAGAGTGAGAACCGGCTCGGTTACGCCGGCGTTGCGCGGCAGCGGCGCGGCGGCGATGGTGTCGAAGCCGGCGATGCGGGCGATCTCCTCGACGAGATCGGCCTTGCCTTCGATGTCCGGGCGCCAGCTGGGGACGCCCACCAGCGCCTCCTCGCCCGCCGCTTCGACCGTGAAGCCGAGGCGCGTGAGTATTGCAGTCGATTCCTCTTTCGAGACGTCGAGGCCGGTGAGCCGCTTCGTCTCGCTCCAGGGAAAGCGCAGCTTGCGCGCCGGCGCTTCCGCCGAGCCGCAGATGGCGACCTCCGAAGCCTCGCCGCCGCAGAATTCCAGCACCAGCTTCGTCGCCAGCTCGAGGCCGGGCAGAGCGAAGGCCGGATCGACGCCGCGCTCGAAACGATAGCGCGCGTCGGTGGAAATGCCGAGCTTGCGGCCGGTGTGGGCGATATTGGCCGGATCCCACAGCGCGGTCTCGATCAGCACGTCCGTCGTGTCGTCGGAGCAGCCGGAATGCTCGCCGCCCATGACGCCGGCGAGAGATTCGGGGCCTTTGTCATCGGCGATGACGACCATGTCGGCGTCGAGCTTATAGGTCTTGCCGTCGAGCGCGAGCAGCTCCTCGCCGACGCGGGCGCGGCGCACCACGAGATCGCCGACGACCTTCTTCGCGTCGAAGACATGCAGCGGACGCGCGCGGTCGAAGGTCAGATAATTAGTGATGTCGACGAGCGCATTGATCGGACGCAGGCCGATCGCGCGCAGGCGATCCTGCAGCCAGGCCGGGCTCGGGCCATTCTTGACGCCGCGCACGAGACGCAGCGCGAAGAGCGGCGCGAGATGCTTGTCGTCCTCGTTGAAATCGAGCGCGACGCGCTGCGGCATGGCGAAACCGCCTTTGACAGTCTCGACAGAAGGCGTCTTCAGCGTTCCGAGCCCAGCAGCGGCGAGATCGCGCGCAATGCCGTAAATGCCGGCGGCGTCGGAGCGGTTGGGCGTCAGATTGATCTCTATGACCGGATCGTCGAGCCCGGCCCATTTGGCGTAGACCGCGCCGATGGGCGCATCCTCCGGCAGCTCGATGATGCCGTCATGCTCGTCGGAGAGCTCCAGCTCGGCGGCCGAGCACAACATTCCGAGCGATTCGACGCCGCGAATGACGCCCTTGCCGAGCGTGATCTTCTTGGCCGGAATATAGGTTCCCGGCGCGGAGAAGACGGTCTTCAATCCCGTGCGCGCGTTGGGCGCGCCGCAGACCACCTGCACCGGCGCGCCTTCGCCCGTATCGACCATGCAGACGCGCAGGCGATCGGCGTTGGGATGCGGCTTCGCCTCGATCACATGCGCGATGCGGAAGTCCTTCAGCTGCGCGGCGGGATCGTGCAAATGCTCGACCTCGAGGCCGATGCGCGTCAGAGTTTCGACGACCTCCTCGAGCGAGGCGCTCGTCTCGAGATGGTCTTTGAGCCAGGAGAGTGTGAGTTTCATTCGAGGTCAGTTCCTGCCGGCGTCGGCGATGGCGTTTCGACGCCGCTTTGTCACGAGATGGGCGGCGAGCAATAATCTCGTTTCCGCCTCGAGAGATTTTATGGCCGCGACGGTCTCCCGCGCTTCCTCGACCAATTTGAGCGTATCGTCACGTCCGTAACGGAAAGGTTCTGGATCATAGTCCGCCTCTTCGCGCGCCTGCTGGAGGCGTAAAAAGGACGAGCCGATTTTTTCGACTTCGGCGCCATAGGATTTCGAGGTCCGCGCTCGCTCGAACAAGCGGCGGGCTTCGTTGTGATCCAGCGACCGATAGACTGGACTGAAAATGCTCCACGGCTTTTTCCATCCGACGAGCTCGTCGGCGCATAGGTCGGCGAGCGCGTGAAAAACGGCGTAATAGGCAGTCGAAGCGGCGCGCCGCAATGACGCTTGTCTCGGCTTACCCTTCTCGCGTTGGGCGAGATCATACGCGATATCGAGCAGATCATCGATCATCAATGCGAAGCCGAAGATTTCGCATCGCGCGCGCGAATATCGTCGACAGCATATTCGTCGCCCGGGAATTTGAAGCTCAGATAGGGGAAGCGCGTATCGCCCAGCGCCAGAAGAGCGTTGCTGACCGCCACTTGTGTTTCTATCGACTCCCGGGCGCTCAGATCGTCTGGCCCGGTCTTCGTCACTATATCGAGGAACAGCGCCGGCTCATCGGCATGGTTGAAATCCTCTCGGACGTCGACATGATCGAATCGCGCAGGACCGAGCGTGCGACGCAGCGCATCATCGATCGCATATCGCATGGCCTCGGTCATCATCTTCATCTCTCCATACCGCTTCCGCTTCGAAGCCTCACCCGCTCAACCCGCCCGCCAGCGTCGGGAAATCCAGCGGCCTGAAGCCATAATGCGTCAGCCAGCGCGCATCGGCCTCGAAGAAGGCGCGGAGATCCGACATGCCGTATTTCAGCATGGCGAGACGATCTATGCCGACGCCGAAGGCGAAGCCCTGATATTTGTCGGGGTCCAGCCCGCAATTGCGCAGCACATTGGGATGCACCATGCCGCAGCCCAATATCTCCATCCAATCCTCGCCTTCGCCGAAGCGAATGTCGCCGTCCTTGCGGCGGCATTGCACATCCACTTCCGCGGAAGGCTCGGTGAAGGGGAAGAAGGAGGGGCGAAAGCGCATCTTCACGGATTTCACCTCGAAGAAGGCCTTCAGAAACTCCTCCAGCACCCATTTCAAATGGCCCATATGGGTCGTCTCGTCGATGACGAGCCCCTCGACCTGATGGAACATGGGCGTATGCGTCTGGTCGCTGTCGCAGCGATAGGTGCGGCCGGGGCAGATCACGCGGATCGGCGGCGCCTTGGTGAGCATGGTGCGCACCTGCACCGGGCTCGTATGCGTGCGCAGCAGCTTGCGCTTGCCGTCGGCGCCCGGCGGAAAGAAGAAAGTGTCGTGCATTTCCCGCGCGGGATGGCCCTCGGGGAAGTTCAGCTTGGTGAAATTATAATCGTCGCTCTCTATGTCCGGCCCTTCGGCGACGGAGAAGCCCATATCGGCGAAGATCGCCGTCAGCTCGTCCATCACCTGCGAGATCGGATGAATGCGCCCCAGTTCCTGGCCGCTCTCCTGCACCGGCAGCGTCACATCCACTGTCTCGGCGGAGAGGCGCTTCTCCAGCGCTTGCCGCTGCAGAATGTCGCGACGCGCGGCGATGGCCTCCTGGGCCTTGTCCTTCAGCGCATTGATCTTGGCGCCTTCGGTCTTGCGGTCGTCCGGCGACATTTTGCCGAGCGTCGCCAGCAGCGCCGAAATGCTTCCCTTTTTTCCGAGAGCGCCGACGCGCACGGCCTCGAGCGCGGCCTCATCGGCCGCTGCCGCGATCGCCGCCAGAGTCTCGGTCTCCAGTTCCGCTATGTTCGTCATCGTCCCGCCACGGCTTTTTTGAGATTCCGGGGCGGTTTGTGCCACGCTCGGCAGGCGATGTCGAGAACGCGGGCGGGGCGCCGCGCCCCGCCCGGTCTATTCCTCGGCGTTGAGTTCGCAAGTTCTTTTCCGAAAGCCGCTTCGCGCTTTTCGGGAACAGGCTCTAGATTTTCCAGCGCAGCGCCATGCCGGCCTGCCAGTTCTTGGAGAGCTGCGGGCCGTTGAGGCTCTGATAGACGGGGATGCCGCCCTCCAGCGCGATGGTGAGCGCCTCCTGGCCGATGAGGGCGCCGGCGATCGTCGCGCCGCCCCACAGCTCCACGCGCTGGCCGCCGTAGAAATTGGGATTGGCCGCCTGCGCCTTGCCGCGGATCATCGGATCGAGGCCGCGAATCTCGCCCTGCGTCGTGGCGTTGACGCGGAAGGTGGTGGTGAGGCCCTTTATCCAGCTATAGCCGGCCCAGCCGTTGAATTCGTGCAGATCGCCATAGAGATAGCCTTCCGGGTTGGCGGCCAGCGGAAAGCGGCCGCGATAGGAGAGGCCCCAGGACCATTTGTCGATATGGCCGGCGTAGACGATTCCGGGCAGCACGTCGAAAGTGCCGGTCCCCGGCTGCAGCGCATAGAAGGCGCGGCTGGTGGCGTAGCTGCCGTCCGGCAGCAGCAGGCGGAATGTGTTGTGATCGCTTCCTGTCGGGAAGCTCATGCCGAGATTGAGCTGAATGCGATGAATCGGGTCTTCATAGACGCGATAGATCGTCGAGGCGGTGAAATCGGTGAGGCCGTCGGTTCCCGTATGGCTGATCCCGAGACGCTCGAGGCTCGTCGGTCCTTTGAACGCGAGCATATCGAGATTGCGCTCGATCATGCCGCCGGTGACGACCACCGACAAATAATTGGTGATTCCATAGGCGAGCGCCAGCGTTTGCGAGGCGACGGAGACATTCTGCGGCACCAGCCGGAGCTTCAATGTCGGATGGCCGAACCAGGGCGTCGTCGCGACGACCTCCTCCGAAGAAACCTGCCGCGTTCCCTTCAGCGTATGCGAGAGATTGGCGAATTGCGGAATGATGGAGACGACGAGCTTGCCGGCGGCCGGCATATCGGCGCCGAAAACGCCGAGCGGCGCCGGCGGCAGGGGCGCAGGGGCGGCGACATCGGGCGCTGGCGTGGCGACGAGCTTTGCGGGCGCGTCCGCGCCAGCGGCCTCGCCGACGCGGACGCCGAGCAGAGCGGCGGCGATGGCCAAAGTCTTCGCGCTCACGAAGATCGGGCGCGGCGGAGCGCTTCGTTTCATTCTCATCATCTTTATGTCTGCCCCTCGTCGGCGCCGCGCTCCGTCGGGGCGCGACGGACAAAAAAGCCGCCGTCCAACGATCGCGCTTCGGGCGCGACTCGATCGGAACAGCGGCGTTGCTGATTTTGGCCCCTCTTTGGGCCGCGCCGAGGCTCACGCCACGGCGCGAGATTATACGCAATCCGGGCGCCAGACCAGCGCCGCCAGCCACGTCTCGACAATTCAGCGATTTATGAGAAGCGGCCTATCGGCGGAGCGGAAAACGCGCCTGCAAATTATGCGGCGGGCGCCGAATTGCTGTGCGTTTATCGACGTTTCGGCGCCAGCGCTCAACCGAGGAGCAGCGCGCGCGCGGCCTCGGCGATCACCGCCTCCTCATTGGTGGGAAGCACGAGCGTCTCGATGCGGCTCGACGGCGCGCTGATGATTTGCGCATTCGCCGCATTCGCTTCATCGTCCAGAGCGAGGCCGAGAAAGCCGAGATAGGCGCAGATGCGCGCGCGCATGGACGGCGAATTCTCGCCGACGCCGGCCGTGAAGACGAGGCGGTCGAGCCCATTCAGCGCGCTGGCCAGCGAGCCGATCTCGCGCGCCGCGCGATAGGCGAAGAGCGCCATCGCCTCTTCCGCCGCGGGCGAGCCGCTCGCCTCGAGCGCGCGCAGATCGTCGCTGATCGCGGAGACGCCGAGCAGGCCGGATCGCTCATAGAGCAGCGTATGGACTTGCTTGGGCGAAAAGCCCTCCTGCATCACGAGATGCAGCAGCAGGCCGGGGTCGATGGCGCCGCTGCGCGTGCCCATCATCAGCCCGTCGAGCGCCGTGAAGCCCATTGTGGTGGCGACGCTCTCGAGATCGCGCATGGCGCAGAGGCTGGCGCCATGGCCGAGATGCGCGACGATCGTGCGCCCCTCGGCGCGTTCGAGGCGGCGCAGCTCTTCCGCGATGAACTGATAGGAGAGGCCGTGAAAGCCGTAGCGCAGCACGCCGCGCTCGGCGAATTCGCGCGGCAGCGGAAACAGCTGCGCGAGACGCGGCTGCGTGCGGTGAAAGGCCGTGTCGAAACAGGCGATCTGCGGCAGGCTCGGCGCGCTGTCGAGCAGGCTGCGGATCGGCGCGAGATTATGCGGCTGATGGCTCGGCGCGAGCGGCGAGAGCGCCTCCAGCTGCCGCAAAATGTCCGGCGTCACCAGGACGGGGCGGTCGAATTCCGCGCCGCCATGGACGACCCTATGCCCCACGGCGGCGAGGGGAAGCTCCGCCAGCCGCTCGCCGATCGCCGAGATGAGCCAGCGCGCCGCGCCTTCATGATCTATGTCCGGCGCGGGGCCGGGGCCTGCGGAGAGCGCCGCCGCGACCTCGCCTTTGACGGAAAAGCGGGCGGGCTGGTCTTGCTCCTTTATGGCGGTGACGCCGCCGCGGCAAAGAGGCGCGAGCGTCGCCGCGTCATAGAGCGCGAATTTGAGGCTCGACGAGCCGGCGTTGAGCGCCAATAGGACCGCAGAAGCGCCGCTCACGCAGCCTCCACCACGCGATGGGCGAAGAGCTGCGCCAGCGCGCAGGAGACGATGCGGGCGCGCACGCCATCGGCGCGGCTCGTCAGCACGATCGGCGCGCGCGCGCCGAGCACGATGCCGGCGTCCTCGGCGTCGGCGAGATAGACGAGCTGCTTGGCGAGAATATTGCCGGCCTCGAGATCGGGAACGAGGAGAATGTCGGCATAGCCGGCGACATTGGAGACAATGCCTTTCGCCTTCGCCGCCTCCGGCGAGATGGCGTTGTCGAAGGCGAGCGGCCCATCGACGTCGGCGCCTCTGATCTGGCCGCGATCGGCCATTTTGCACAGCGCCGCCGCCTCTATCGTCGAGGGAATTTTGGCGTCCACCGTCTCCACGGCGGACAGGACGGCGAGCTTGGGCCGCTCTATGCCGAGCGCATGCGCGAGATCGATGGCGTTTTGGGCGATGTCGCGCTTCTCTGCGAGCGTGGGGGCGATGTTGATCGCGGCGTCGGTGACGAGCAGCGGCTTGCAGTAATTGGGCACGTCGAGAACGAAGACATGGCTGACGCGACGCTCTGTGCGCAGCCCCGTTCCCTCGCGCACCACGGCCCCCATCAGCTCGTCGGTGTGGAGCGAGCCTTTCATCAGCGCCTCGAGCTCGCCGCGCCGCACCAGCTCGACGGCGGCGTCGGCGGCGGCGTGGCTATGGGGCGCGTCGACGATCTCGACGCCCTCGAGCGAGAGATTGGCCGCGGCGGCCGCGGCCGCGATCTTGGCGCGCGGCCCGACCAGAACGGGCGTGATGAGGCCCTGGTCGCGCGCGGCGAGCGCGCCTTGCACGGAAACCGCGTCGCAAGGATGCACCACGCCGACGCGAATGGGCCGCATCGCGCGGCAGCGCTCGAGCAAAGTCTCGAAATACACGCCGCAAGGCGAGCCGGAGGCCGCGACATCGCGCCGGAAAAGCATCGGACCTCCTTGCGACCTTCCCCGCTCCCGCGATCAGTCGGCGGGCGCGGCTCCGGCCTCGCTCTCGGCGCGCAGCGCCGCCGTCTCCGCTCGAACGCAGGTGTCGCTCACCCGCTTCTCGGTCGGCTGCAGGCCGATCCAGGCGCCGATCCGCTCGGGATCGAAGCCCGCCTCGCAGCGGCCGCCGACCTTGATGAGCGGCCTGCGGATCAATATCGGGTCGATGATCATCATGACCAGCGCCGCTTGCGGCGTGATGGTCTCTATGTCGATCTCGCCGGATTTGACCCGCGGCGCCGCGAGATTGAACCACTCGCGCACCGGCGTCTCGCCGAAATAAGGCCGCAGGCTGGAGACGCTCCAAGGCTCGGCGAGCAGATTGCGCACCTGCAGCGCATGGCCGGAGGAGAGCAGCAGAGCCTTTTGACGCGCGTTTCCGGCGCAGCCGGGTTTCTCGTAGAAGATAACGTCGGCCATGCGCCACCTCGAAGAGCGATTACCGAAGAAGGAGCTTTGTCTCTTTTATAGCGCATTTTTGTGCGCTGCGGAACGCTTCTGATTCGGCGGGAGCAGAATTTTAACGATTCACAAACCAAGCGGGCGTGACGCGCCGATGACGGCGCGTCGTTTCATAGGCGCGCCGGGGAGGGCGCGCGTCTTTTGATAGAAAGGAAAGTGAGAAGGCCGCGTCTATTCGGTCGCGCCGAATTTATGCAAATGCGCGCCATGCGTGGAGAGCCAACCCTCGGCGCGGTCCGTCTCCGCGCAGAGGCGCCGGGTCAGCGCCCAGAAGCGATCCGAATGATCGAGATATTCGAGATGCGCGACCTCATGCGCAGCGAGATAGTCGAGCACGAAAGCGGGCGCCAAGATCAGCCGCCAGGAGAAGTTCAGCGAGCCCGACGCCGAGCAGGAGCCCCAGCGGCTCACCGTGTCGCGCAATCCGACGCTGCGCGCCGGCAGGCCGAGCGCGCGTGTGTGGCGCTCCACCGCCGCCTCGAGATCGTGGCGCGCCTCGCGTTTCAGAAAATCGACGATGCGGCGATGCACATGCTCCTCGCGGCCGGCGACGCAGAGATCGAAGCCGTCGCAGAGCGCCGTGTCGAGAGCAAAGCGCGTCTCCGTCCATACGGTTCCGCGCGCGGCGGGGCGATGCGCGATGCGGTGGTCGACGCCGCGTAGCGGCACGACGGCGCCGTCGCGAAAGGGAATCGTGTCCGGCAGACGATTGAGCCGCGCGGCGATCCAGGCGGCGTGACGCTCGGTGAACTCGCGCGCCTCACGCAAGGAGGCGCGCGCGGGCATTGTGAGAACGGCGTCGCGCGCCGCGAAGCGCACGCGCAACGTGAAGCGTCGCGCGCTGCGCAGGCGGCGCAGCGAGACGGTGAGCGTCTCGCCCGCATGTGTGAGTGTCAGGGCGGTGGAGCCCGCGGTTTTCGCGAGGCCGTCGCGTCGGAGACGAAGCATGATTCGATGCTAACGCAAACTCGCGCCGAGTCGCGACAGGGAAGTTCGCGACCTACGCAAAAAAATCTCGGCTGTGTCGTTTTTGCGTCTCTGTGTCTTCGCGTCTCGGCGTCGCCCGTCACATATAGCGCTCGAGATCGCGCGCGGCGTCGGCGGGCTTGCGTCCCACATTGAAGGAGCTGACGAAGCGGCCGTTCTTATCCATAAGATAGACGACGGTCGTATGGTCGACCGCATAGTCCTCGCCGCTCTCCGCCGCCTTCTTCGAATAGATGCGATATTCCTTCAGCATCGGATCGAGCTGCGCGCGCTCGCCGGAGACGCCCACGATTCGCGGATCGAAATTGGAGAGATAGTCCTTGAGCACGGCGGGCGTGTCGCGCTCGGGATCGACGGTCACGAACAGAGCGCCGGCGTTGGCCTTCGGCCCCAGCGCGCGCAGCACTTCGGAAATCTCGAACAGCGTCGTGTGGCAGATGTCCGGGCAATGCGTGTAGCCGAAGAAGACCAGGAAGGGCCGGCCGAGAAAGTCTTTCTCGGTGACAGTCTGGCCATTGTGCGCGACGAGCTGGAACGGCCCGCCGATGGCGGAGGCGGGCGGCGGCGGCGGCTTGAGGCTGGTGAACGCCACCAATGCGGCGAAGGCGGCGAGAAAGACGCCGCCGATGGCGAAGAGAGGCAGCTTGGGAAGGTCGCGGCCCTTGGCGCGACCCTTTTGCGAACTCTTGGCGTAGCTCTTGGACATGCGTTTCTTCCTGAAGATATGGCGTCGTTTGCTCGTTCACGCCGCGGCCGAGGCGATCGCGGCGTCGATCATCGGCGGCTCGAAAGAGCGGCCCCGCCGGGCGGCGGCGATCTCGAATGTGTGGCGGCTCGACGCTCCTCTCTATGCGCGGAACTTAGCCTGCGGAGGGACGTTCGCCAAGCGTCACAGGAGAGCGTCACAGCAGAGCGTCACGGCAAGGCGTCGCAGCGGAGCGAGGCCGTCGCCGCGGCGCCGCGTCGCAGCACGCGACAGGAAAACGCCCGCACCGACGACGGCCGGATATATAATGGCGGCCCAACGATTCTCCCAATGAGCGCAGGCGCGAGAACATGAGCGACGATCCGAACGCCAGCCCCGGAAAAATCCTCGTCGGCGCGAGCGCCGATGGCGTTTATAGTTACCTGACCCTTTCCGTCGGCAATCGCCACGGCCTCATCGCCGGCGCGACCGGCGGCGGCAAGACGGTGACGCTGCAAAAGCTCGCCGAGGGCTTCTCCAATGCGGGGACCGCCGTCTTTCTCGCCGATGTGAAAGGCGATCTCGCCGGCCTGTCGCAGGCGGGCGAGATGCGCCAAGCCTTCGTCGATCGTTCGCTGGAGATCGGCCTCGCCTACGCCGTGGACCGTTTCCCCGTCGTCTTCTGGGACGTGTTCGGCGAGCAGGGGCATCCGGTGCGCGCCACCATTTCCGAAATGGGGCCGCTGCTGCTCGCACGTCTGCTCGAGCTCAATGATGTTCAAGAGGGCGTGCTCAATGTGACGTTCCGCGTCGCCGACGAGCAGGGACTCTTGCTGCTGGACCTCAAGGATCTGCGCGCCGCGCTCACCTATGTCGCCGACAATGCGGGCTCTTTGAAGACGAAATACGGCAATGTCGCGCCCGCGACCGTCGGCGCCATTCAGCGCCAGCTGCTGGTGCTGGAGACTCAAGGGGCCGAGAAATTCTTCGGCGAGCCGGCGCTCGACATTTCCGATTTTCTGCGCGTCGATCGCGACGGCCGCGGCGTCATCAATATTCTCTCCGCCGACAAGCTGATGCGCTCGCCGCGGCTCTACGCCACATTCCTGCTGTGGCTCTTGTCGGAGCTGTTCGAGCAGCTGCCGGAGGTCGGCGATCTCGCGCAGCCCAAGCTCGTCTTCTTCTTCGACGAGGCGCATCTCCTCTTCGACGATGCGCCCAAGGCGCTGCTGACGGCGATCGAGCAAGTGGTGCGGCTCATCCGCTCCAAGGGCGTCGGCGTTTATTTCGTCACGCAAAATCCGCTGGATGTGCCGGACAGCGTGCTCGGCCAGCTCGGCAATCGCGTGCAGCATGCGCTGCGCGCCTTTACCCCGCGCGACCAGAAAGCCGTGCGCGCGGCGGCGGAGACCTTCCGCCAAAATCCCGCCTTCGACACGGCGGAGGCGATCATGCAGCTCTCCGTCGGCGAGGCGCTCGTCTCCATGCTCGACGCCAAGGGCAAGCCGGAGATCGTCGATCGCGTGCTGATCGCGCCGCCCGCCTCGCGCGTCGGGCCGATCACCGCCGAGGAGCGCGCCGCCGTGCTGGCGGAGAGCGCGCTGCGCGGCAAATACGACACGCCGATCGATCGCGAATCCGCCTTCGAAATATTGCAGAAACGCGCCGAGGGCCATTTGAGCGGCGCCGGCGCCGGCCCCGCTCGGCCGGAGGAGCAGACGACGCAGGCCAGCGCCGGCGGCGGCCTCATCGGCACGCTCGGCGGCGTGGTCGGGGGATTGTTCAAGCGCGAGAATCCCAAGCGCATGTCCACGGGCGAGCTCGCCGTGCGCTCGGCCGTGCAATCGGCGGCGCGCTCCATCGGCACGCAGATCGCGAAGGAAGTGCTGCGCGGCGTGCTGGGCGGGATATCGCGCTGAGCGCGCGATGTTCCCGCTCTCGATCGAGGGAAGGCGTCGGGGAGTGACGGCGGCGGATATGTATCGTCAAAGCTCGACGTCTCGCGACGGCCGCGCGTTGCGTTCCAATTCGCCACCCGGGAAGGTTTTCAAATAGGCGACGAGGCTCGGCCGTTCGCGTTCTATCGCTGCGTGGGCAAGCCCGGCCGTCTCGATAGAGACGAGAGCGGCGACCGCCTCGCCGTGGAGCGTGATCGTCACGATTTCCCCGCGCATGGCGCGATCGACAAGATCGGAGAGGCTCGCCTTCGCGTCGTTCAGATCGATCGTCGCCATGAAGACTGGTCCGTCCGATGGTCGGCTATCGGCCGCGCAGCTCGCGGCCACGCATTTCTCGCTCGCGCGCGTCCCGCCCGCGCATGGCGATCAGCCAATAGATCGTCCCCGTCAAAGCCCCGGCGAGAAAGAACAGCAGCGTGAAGCGCCCCTCGGCCGGGCTCGCCTCGACGATGCGGCCGCTCCCGCGCGCGGCGCGGAGTATCGTCGGCGCGGCGGCGGCGAGCAGGGCCGTCGCCCCGGCGTACCAGGTGTAGGCGCGCGCTCCGGCGATCTCGCCGACGAGCGCCACAATGGCGAGCGGCGCCGCGCAGGCCGCGATCCCCATGGCCCAGAGCAGATAGCCGAAGGCCGCCGCGACATCATCGGGCTCGGCCGAGAACAGCGCCGCAATGGCCAGGGACGAGCCGGCCTCGCGCGTCGCGGGGTCGCTGAGCGTGGCGATGGGCAGGAAGATCATGCCCGCGCCGGCGGCGAGCACGAAGGCGAAAGAGACGACGAGAAGGCGACGCAGCATGTGGCTCGATTGCGATCAGGGCTCCAGCACCGAATCCCAATAGAGATAATCGAGCCAGCTCTCGTGGAGATAATTGGGCGGGAACAGCCGCCCATTGCGATGCAGATCGGCGACGCTCGGCTGAAAGGGCGGCTGGGCCGGCAGCATATGCGCCTCATGCGGCAGCCGGTCGGCCTTGCGCAGATTGCAGGCCGAGCAGGCGGCGACGACATTTTCCCAGGTGGTGGCGCCGCCCTTGGAGCGGGGGATCACGTGATCGAAGGTGAGATCGTCCTGCTGTCCGCAATATTGGCAGGTGAAGCGGTCGCGAAGAAAGACGTTGAAACGGGTGAAGGCGGGATGGCGGGCCGGCTTTACATAGGCTTTGAGCGAAACGACAGAGGGCAATCTTATTTCGAAACTCGGACTTTTGACCGTCTTGTCATATTCCGAGACGATGTTGACCCTGTCGAGGAAGACCGCCTTTATCGCGTCCTGCCACCCCCATAGGGACAGAGGATAGTAGCTCAGCGGCCGATAGTCGGCGTTGAGAACCAATGCAGGACAGGCCTGCGGCGAAACATTGGACTGGCGAAAGTGAACGGTCACCTCGGCCCTCTTTCCGCGAATCGTTCGGACGCCCTCCAGCCCCCGAGCCGCGGCCATAGTCTATAGGCAGGATGACGCCATTGTGAAGGCTTCTCTCGGCGCCGCGGCGCCGCAGCCGCACGATTTCGCCCTCGAATATGGTAAATATTTTATTTATCAATGACTTGAGTGCGGGCTTCGCTTTCGCCTCCCCGTCGCTCCCTCCGATTCTCCGCTTTTTCGCCGCTCTGCGGGCAGGCGGATTGCAGCTTCCGCCTCGAAAGCCGGCCAAAACGGGGGAATTGCTCCATTACGGCACGGCGGCAGTATCGGGTTGGAGACGAGGCCGTGTCGAGTATCGCCGATCTTCCCTTTTCGTCGCTCCGCAAGGACGACGCTCGCGTCAAAGCTGGAACCGACAGCGCCGCATTGCGCAGCGGCTGGTCGCGCGCCATGCCGAGCCCCAACGCCGCGCTGATGCGCGCCTCCTTCTCGGTGATCGCGGCGCTGATCGATGTGGCGGTCATTCTCGCCACGGCCATCGCCTGCGAGACGCTGTATCATTATTTCGCCTATGGCTATGACGGCTCGACGCTGCCCAATCTGCGGCTGTGCATGTTCGCGGCGATCCTCTTCGTGCTCTCGAACGTCATGCGGCACGAATATGCGATCAAGAATTATCTGACTCTGGAAGGCCATGGCTGGCGCGGCGCGGTGCTGTGGAGCGTCGCTTTCGTCTGCGCCTTGACCTTCGGCTTTCTCGCCAAGGCCACGGAGGAATCCTCGCGCGGCGCCTTCGTGCTCTTCTATGCGGCGGGCTTTCTCTCCGTCTATTCGGCGCGCGCGGCGCTGGTCGGCGTGGTTCGGCGCAGCGCCGAGCGCGGCGGCGCCTCGGCGCGTCGCGTGTTTCTCGTCGGCTTCGAGAGCGACATAGACGAGTTCATGCGCCGCTATCAGCCCTGGGAGAGCGGCATGAATGTCGTCGCCGCCGTGGCGCTGCGCGACCGCGCCGACGCCATGCAGGATGATCTCGCTCTGGCGCAGGCCTCCGCCCGCATGCTGCTGCCGGACGATGTGTTCATCCTCGCGCCCTGGAGCCGCACCGACGTCATCGACGATTGCGTGGCCGCCTTCCTGCGCGTGCCGGCCTCGCTTCATCTCGGGCCGGAGCGCGTGCTCGACCGTTTCGCCGATGCGCATATCAACAAGATCGGCTCCATCGCCAGCCTCAATCTGAGCGGCCGCCGGCACGATTCGCTCGAGATCATCGCCAAGCGGCTCTTCGATATCGTCTTCTCGGCCGCCGGCCTCGTCGCGCTGTCGCCGCTGCTGCTCGTGGTCGCGGCGGCGATCAAGCTCGACAGCAAAGGCCCGGCGCTGTTCTTCCAGCGTCGCCACGGCTTCAATCGCGAGCCCTTCCGCATCGCCAAATTCCGCTCCATGACGACGATGGAGGACGGCCGCGACATCACCCAGGCGACGGCCGGCGACAAGCGCGTGACGCGCGTCGGCCGCTTCCTTCGCCGCTACAATATCGACGAGCTGCCGCAGCTCATCAATGTGCTGCGCGGCGAGATGTCGCTGGTCGGCCCGCGCCCGCATGCGCTGGCGCATGACCAGATCTTCGAGCGCAAGATCGCCCTCTATGCGCGCCGCCATAATGTGAAGCCCGGCATCACCGGCTGGGCGCAAGTGAACGGCTTGCGCGGCGAGATCGACTCGCCGGAGAAAATCCGCATGCGCGTCGAGCATGATCTCTATTACATCGACCATTGGTCGCTGCCGCTCGACGTGTGGATCATCTTCATGACGATCTTCTCGCGCAAGGCCTATCGCAACGCGCTGTGAGGCCGTCATTGCGAGCGAAGCGAAGCAATCCAGAGAAGCCGTGGGGCGGCAGAAAAAACCTTTGACACGGCCGTCTCGGGGCGGGTCAATTCAGTGGATCGCTCGCTCTCCGATGGTCAACGGCGAGGGATAGGATGTGGGCGCGATCGACCGTGGAGACGCGCTCAGCGCTGCGGCGCGGGCTTCGGCCACAGGCTGGCGCCGGAGGGGCCGACGCCGGTCTCGAGCAAGAGCACCTCGCCGTCCTTCGCCCAGCCGAAATGAACCGTCTCCGCCGGCACGACGATGGAATCGCCGGGGCCGAGGAGGCGCAGCGACTTCTCGTCGAATTCCCCGCCGACGCCCGCGTAGAAGCGCCCGGAGATCACCGTCACCAGGCGCGCGTCGGGATGCGTATGCGGCAGCGATCTCGCGCCGGCCGCATATTTCACCGAGAGCGCATAGAGCGCCCCCGGCTGCGTCGCCGTGCCGCTGACCGGCGCGGCGGAGACGCCCGAAAAGATCGGCACGGGCGCATATTTCAAGTCGCTCTGCAGCACGGCCGGCGGCGGGCCGTCGGCCCGCGCCGCGCCGGCGAAAAGCGCCAGCGCGAGGCCGAGGAGATTTCGCGCGCGCATGAGGCCTCCGTCAGTGGAAGAGGACGAAGGTCTTCTGCAGCGTGATCGACACGCCCCAGGCGAGCGGTATGCCGACGGCGGCCCAGGCGGCGAAGAGCAGAATGCGCGAGCCGCCATTCTGCGCGGCGGCGGCGCGGCGCGCCTCGGCGGCGGCGGCCTCGGCCGCCTGTCCATCCTCGATATAATCCTCGAAATCGGCGTGCGGCTCTTTCTCCTCCTGCACGACGGCGGCGACGCTGGTCTTCTTCTCCGCGGCGACCTCCTCGTCGGTCATGAACAGCTTCTCGGCGACGGGCCGCACGGCGAGATCGCAGACGAGGCCGAGAACCAGCAGGCCGGCGAGAATATACATGGTCTGATTATAGACCGCGTCGCGCGCGACGCCGTGGTCGAGCTGATAGTCGCGTAGATAATTGACGAGCACCGGGCCGAGCACGCCGGCCGTCGACCATGCGGTGAGCAGGCGGCCGTGAATCGCGCCCACATAATGTGTGCCGAAAATATCCGCGAGATAGGCGGGAATGGTGGCGAAGCCGCCGCCATACATGGAGAGGATCACGCAGAAGAACGCCACGAACAGCACGACATTGCCCTGCTGCGCGGCGAAAGGCGCGGCCGAATAGAGAATAATGCCGAGGATGAAGAAGATGGCGTAGGTCGTCTTGCGGCCGAGCTTGTCGGACCATGTGGCCCAGGCGAGGCGCCCGCCGATGTTGCAGAGGCTGAGCAGGCCCGTGAAGCCGGCGGCGATGGCCGCGATCTTCGCTTTTTGCGAGGCGTCGAGGCTGGAGAAGCCGATGTCGAGGCCGATGAGCTTGCCGCCGAACACTTCCTGCAGCATGGGCGAGGCCATGCCCAGCACGCCGATGCCGGCGCTGACATTGAGCGTCAGCACCGCCCACAGCAGCCAGAATTGCGGGGTCTTCCAGGCGACGTTCAAATGGACGTGGCGATTGGTGACCATTTTGTTGCCGGCCGTGGCGGAAGGCTCCCAGCCCTCCGGCTTCCAGCCGTCGCGCGGCACGCGATAGCCGAGCGAGCCGCCCACCATGAAGACGAAATAGATCGCCGCCATGGTGACGAAGGTCTGCCACACGCCCACCGAGCCGGGCGCCGCATAATAGGACATCAGCCTGTCGGCGAGCGGCGCGCCGATCATTGCGCCGCCGCCGAAGCCCATGATCGCCATGCCGGTCGCCATGCCGCGCCGGTCCGGGAACCATTTGATGAGCGTCGAGACCGGCGAAATATAGCCGAGCCCGAGGCCGATGCCGCCGATGACGCCGGAGCCGAGCCACAGCATCCAAATCTGATGCAGATAGACGCCGGCCGCCGAGATCAGCAGGCCGCCGCACCAGCACACCGCCGCGGCGAGGCCCGCCTTGCGCGGACCGGCGGTCTCCAGCCAATGGCCGAAGACGGCCGCCGAGGAGCCGAGGAAGACGAAGAACAGAGTGAAGGTCCAGCCGAGCATGCTGATCTTCCAATCGCAGCTCGTCGTCACGATGCTCGCGAAAAAGCCCATGTCGGCCGGGCAGGCCTTGGGCTCGGCGCCGCCGATGGCGCGCGACAGCGGCAGCCAGAACACGCTGAATCCATAGGCCATGCCGATGCACAAATGCACGGCGAGCGCCGCCGGCGGCACCAGCCAGCGATTGAAGCCGTGCGCTGCGATGGAGCGCTCCCGGCTGAAAAATTGCCGGGACGGCGTTGCGGCTGCTACCGACATCAAATCCTCCAAAAATCGAGCTGCGCTCGCTCCGCGGCGTCGTGAGCGGTTCCCCGAACGCCGCCTTCGCGGCGCCCGCTGACGTTCGACAATGCCGAGCATTGCGGCTTTTTCAACTGTTTCTATCGGAAAATCGCCACAGCGCCGACGATCGATCAATATGTTTTTCTCGTCGCTTTATTTGATTTCTCTATTATGACGCCCATCCGCCGGATTGGACGAGAGCTTTCTAGGGGCCGACCGAAATTCCCGCGCGACGCCAATGTTTTTGCGCTTGCGGGCGGGCTTGCGCGTCCATATCCTGTATTACGATATGTAACTGCCGTATATAGCCAAGGCGCGCAAGGACGGCGGCGCGCATTCCGAGGCCTTCGCCATGCGGTTCGGCGTCTTCTCCACTTACGAAAACCCGCAGCAGGATTTCGCGCGTTGCTTCGAGACGCAGACGCGCCTCGTGCGCCATGCCGAGGCGCTCGGCTTCGAGGAGGCCTGGGTCGCCGAGCATCATTTCGAGCCGGACGCCGCCTGCCCCTCCATTCTCACGCTTCTCTCCTATCTCGCCGGCGTGACGAGCACGATACGCCTCGGCTCGGCGGCGGTGCTGCTCGCCTTCCGCAATCCCATTCAGGTGGCGGAGGATGTCGCCACCATCGACCTTCTCTCCAAGGGGCGGTTCGATTTCGGCGTGGCGCGCGGCGGGCCGTTCGAATTGCAGAATCGCCATTTCGGCGCCGGCAAGGATTCGACGCGGGAGATGACTCTGGAGGCGCTCGGCCTCGTCAACCGCCTGCTCTATGAAGACAAAGTGACTTTCACCGGCGCGCATTACGAGGCCAATGGCCTCAGCCTCACGCCGCGCCCGCTGCAAAAGCCCATCCCCACCTATCTCGCCACCACGACGCCGGGGGCGATTCGCTACGCCGCGCGCAATGGCCATGGCGTGATGGCCGGCCCGCCTTTCCCCATAGAGCAGATAAAAGAGACCTTGCGCATCTATCGCGAGGCTGCGGGACCGGAGGGCGATCCGCGCTTCACCATGGCGCGCTTCTATTTCGCCGCTCCCCGCCGCGAGCAGGCGCTGGCCGAGGCCGTTCCCTTCCTCTCCCGCTTCGCCGAGCGCATGCGCGGCAATTTCGCCCGCCAGGACGGCGCCGCGCCGGCCTCGCTGACGGAGGAGGGGCTGCTGCAACGCTCGCTGATCGGCGATTTCGACGAGGTGGCGGAGAAGATCGCCGCCTATCGCGAGGAGACCGACGCGCGGGCGATATTGCTGAAGCCGATCTCCCGCGACCCGGAGAAGAATTTGCGCTCGCTAGAGGATTTCGCGCGCCATGTGCGGCCGATTCTGGGGGTGGAGGCGGCGGCGGCGCAGTAGAGGTGGCGATCGACGAACCAGCTTTGCGCTCGATGTTTTACGATCTGCTGATTACGGAGTGGAAAGACCAGGAGGCGAGCCCGTAGTTTCGAGTACGTCGGGTAATGCTGATAGCATGGCGCCCACGACGCTCCTTGCGATGCCTATAATGCTGATGGCTTCCTCAACGGATAAAATTACCTCCGGGTGGATCAGCGGGTTTCTATGGAGTTTGGTCATCTGTTTTAGTGCTTCTACCACTTTTGCGTCACCGAGCTGTCGTTTCTCTAGCTCTGCTGCAAAATTACCCAATGTTTGTAATGATGGTCTCGGCTCATCTTTAGATACTGCATCCCAATATCTGCGCACAACGCATTCAGTTGCACGAAAAATGTGAAATCCGCAAGCAGTAGGCAATTCAAAAGCAAGAGATTTTCCAGCTTCCATTAAATCTTTTTCCGCGTCTGGCGCTTTTTGTGATATCGAAATTGGAAAAATGCATTTCCCATTGAATATTAGTTTATCAATATCGTAGCCTTCTTTTGGCGTGGCTATGTATATTGGCAAAACACCGAGGTCGGCCATAAATGCGGTAATGAAGTCTTTTTTCTTATTTATTATTTGATTGGAGGCGTATTCGTCTGGAAGTTCATTTTTATCAATTATTTTCTTGATTACTTCTTCGATGCATTCAAGTAGTTGATTCGCAAGAGACGATGACGACTTAAAATGATGCATGTAAAAACTTTGGCTGTACAATTGAATTATCTTTGTCTGCGCGGCGAATAGCACAAGTAAGGTATTTGAATGGTTCTCTATTCCTTGGAGGCTATCAAGATTGTCGATTGTTTTCACAGACTCGACTATCCACGGCGCAGAAATACGAATCAAGGCAACAACTCCTTTTGCACGAAAGCGCCCTCAGGGTATCGTGGCTACATTCGCCGTTCAAGCGCTCCCTTGCGGAACGCACCGAGAACGCCTATCCTCCCGTTCATGATTTGTTTATGAACCCGCGGCATCATGCTCGGGTTCGGACGTGGCGCGACGCGGGCAGGCGGCGCCGGGGGGCTTCCATGCTGACCAAGAAACAGAGCGATCTGCTGCGCTTCATCCATGAGCGCCTGAAGGAGACCGGCGTGCCGCCCTCCTTCGACGAGATGAAGGACGCGCTCGATCTGCGCTCCAAATCCGGCATTCACAGGCTCATTCTCGCGCTCGAGGAGCGCGGATTCATTCGCCGCCTGCCCAATCGCGCCCGCGCGCTCGAGGTGCTGCGCCTCCCCGAATCGGCGACGCCCCGCGTCGCCGCGCGCGGCGGCAAATTCTCGCCCTCGGTCATAGAGGGCGCGCTCGGCCGCGTGCGGCCCGTCCCCGCCGGCGAGCCTGAGTCCGATCAGCAGGTGGCGATTCCGGTCATGGGCCGCATCGCCGCCGGCACGCCCATTTCCGCTCTGCAGAATCGCAGCCACACCATCAGCCTGTCGCCGGATATGCTCGGCGGCGGCGAGCATTTCGCGCTCGAGGTGCGCGGCGATTCGATGATCGAGGCCGGCATTCTCGACGGCGACGTCGTCGTGGTGAAGAAGCAGGACAGCGCCGACACCGGCGATATCGTCGTCGCCCTCATCGACGAGGAGGAGGCGACATTGAAGCGCCTGCGCAAGCGCGGCGCCTCCATAGCGCTGGAGGCCGCCAATCCGGCCTATGAGACGCGCATTTTCGGGCCGGATCGCGTCCGCATCCAGGGGCGTCTGGTCAGCCTTCTGCGCAAATACTGAGAGCCGCGCGCCGCCACGATCTCGCCGCCCTTTGCCGCCATGGTCCGGCCTCGCGCGCTTTTGGCGCGCGGGCCTTTTCGCGTAGCGGCCGAGCGATTAAGGCATGTTGTTTCGTGTCGCGCCTTCGCCGAGGGCGCGCGCTGCGTCGCCAGCGGCCCGCGGCCGCCCCGCTTTTTTTCATGGACGATGGAATGTCGCACTCGACTGGCCCGATGCGCGAAATCGAAGGATCGAAGCCCTTGGGCCAAAGCCGCCGCCTGTCTCTCCCGCGCCTGCCGCGCCGCTGGCTGATCGCTCTTTGCGCCGTCGCCGCAGTGGCGCTCGGCGCGGCCCTCGCGCCCTGGACCTTCTCGACCAATGCGCTGCTCGAGGAGATTTCCGGCCAGCTCAACGCCTCCTCTGGCCTGTTCATCGCCGCCAAGGGCCGCTCGACCTTCTCGCTGCTGCCGCGCCCGCACATCACCATAGACAGCATCGCCTTCGCCGATCCCACCGCGGCGCTGACCATCGAGGCGGACAGGCTGCACGGCAATGTGCTGCTGCTGCCGCTGCTCGCCGGCCGTTTGGAAATCGCCGATATCGAGCTCATCCGCCCGTCGATAGAGGTCGATCTCGATCGCAAGCCGATGAGCACGGCCGGCGCCGCCGTGCGCGCCGCGGCGGCGCGGCCCTCGACGCCAGCGGCCGAGAAGGCCGATCGCGCCCGGCTCGGCGGCGTCTCCATCGTCTCCGGCGTGGCGAGGCTCAAATATTCGGGCGGCGAGGAGACGCTGCAGGACATCGACGCGACGCTCGACTGGCGCACCGTCGGCTCGCCGGCGACGCTCGACGCCGCTTTCTCCTGGGGCGGCGAGCGGCCGCGCGCCATGCTCTGGGTGCTGAAGCCCGGCGCGCTGCTGCGCGGCGAGCAGACGCCGGTTACGGTGCGGCTCGATTCGGACAGCGTGCGGCTGGAGGCGGAGGGCTTCGGCCAGCTCGGCGCCAAACCGCGCTATATGGGGCGGATCACCGCCTCCTCGCCCTCGCTGCGCCATGCGCTCGGCCTCGCCAAGGTGAGCGCGCCGCTGCCCGGCCCGTTCGAGAATGTGCAGCTCTCCGCCAAGGCCAGCGTCGGCCTGCGCGATTTCCAGCTCTCCGATGTGAAGCTCTCGGCCGACGACAATGAGTTCGAGGGCACATTCGCGCTGCGCCACGAGGGCGACAAGCCCATCGTCCATGCGACGCTCGCCAGCAATTTCGTGTCGCTGAAGCCGATGATCGCCGATCTGCCGGCGCTCTCCGGCGCCGACGGCCAATGGAGCCGCGACGCTTTCGCCTTGCCGGATATTCAGGACGCCGATGTCGATCTGCGCCTTTCGGCGACGCGCGCCCGCATCCTGCGGCTGAACCTCGAGGACGCCGCTCTGTCGCTGCTGCTGCGCGGGGGCCGGCTCGAGGTCGCGCTCGCGGAGGCGCAGGCCTATAAGGGGACGGTGAAGGGCCGCGCCACTTTCGCCGCCAATGCGGCAGGCGCGCTGGAATTCCACGGCAATGCGCAGCTGACCGGCGTCGACGCCGGCGCGCTCGCCTGGGACCTCGCCGCGCGGCCCGATCTCGGCGGCGCGCTGGACGCCAATTTCGCGCTCGACGCCACCGGCGACAGCGTCGCGCAGATCATGCGCGATCTCGACGGCCGCGCCACCCTCACGCTGAGCGAGGGCGAGGTCGGCGGCATAGATCTCGAGCGCGCGCTGCGCCGCATCGACAAGCGGCCCTTGTCGAGCGCGATGGACATTCGCTCCGGCCATTCGCTGGTGGATCGCGCCAGCGCCACCATCAAGATCGTCAAGGGAACGGCCAATATCGAGGACGGGCAGGCGCATGGGCCGGGCTTCGCGCTGGCCTTCGCCGGCCTAACGCGCATCCCCGAGCGCAGCCTCGCGATGAAGGCGCAGGCCAATGAGGCCGACGCCGCCGGCAAGCCGCGCGAGAAGGGCGTGCAGATCGGCTTCGATCTCTCCGGCCCCTGGGACGATCCCGTCTTCGCGCCGGACGCCGCCGCGCTGATCAAGCGCTCCGGCGCCGCCGCGCCGCTGCTGCCGCGCGTGGAGCCGGAGGCGGGCGCGACGAAGGAGCGGTGAGGGGCCTCATCCAGCCCCGCCGCCCTTCGCGCGTCCGCGCGTGAGCAGCGCGGATAGGCCGAGCGCGATGGCGACGAAGCCGAGCAGCAGCGTCGAAATGGCGTTGACCTCCGGCGAGACGCCGAGCCGCACTTGCGAATAGATGCGCATCGGCAAGGTGGTGGCGCCGGGGCCGGTGGTGAAGCTCGCGATGACGAGATCGTCGAGCGAGATGATGAAGGCGAGAAGATAGGCGCTGACGACAGAGGGCGCGATCAGCGGCAGAGTGACGAGCGCGAAAGCGCGAACCGGCGTCGCGCCGAGATCCATCGCCGCCTCCTCCAGCGTGCGGTCGCAGCCTTTCAGCGCGGCGTGGATCATCACTGTCGCGAAGCACATCGTAAACGACGCATGCGCCAGCACCAGCGTGAAGAATCCGCGCTCGACGCCGAAGGCGACGAAGACCAGCAGCAGGCCGAGGCCGAGCACCACTTCCGGCATCACCAGAGGCGCATAGATGGAGCCCGCGAAGAGCGTGCGCGAGCGGAAGCCGCCGAAGCGCGCCAGCGCCAGCGCGGCCAGCAATCCGTTGAGCGTCGCGATCAGCGCCGAGAGCGCCGCGGCGGCGAGGCTGATCTCAGCTGCGCGAAGCATCTGCTCGTCATGGAGCAGGGCGGCGTACCATTTGGTCGAGAAGCCGCCCCACACCGTCACCAGCCGCGAGGCGTTGAAGCTCATCGTCGCCAATATGGCGATCGGCCCATAGAGAAAGCCGAAGCCGAGAAGGAGCGCGGCGAGGCGCAGAAGACGCGCGCCGCTCATCGCTCGCCCTCGCGCAATTGCGCGCGCTCATAGAGAAGTATGGGAACGAGCAGCAGAGCCAGCAGCGCCACCGCCGCGGCGGAGGCCGCCGGCCAATCGCGATTGGCGAAGAAATCATTCCAGAGCGTGCGGCCGATCATCAGAGTGTCGGAGCCGCCGAGCAGATCGGGAATGACGAATTCGCCGACCGAGGGAATGAAGACGAGCAGCGCGCCGGCGACGATCCCGCGGCGCGACAGCGGCAGGGTGACATGCAGAAAGACTTGCAAAGGCGTCGCGCCGAGATCGGCGGCGGCTTCGCGCAGCGACGCGTCTTGCCCCTCGATCGCCGCATAGAGCGGCAGCAGCATGAAGGGCAGATAAGAATAGACGATGCCGACGACCACTGCGCCGCTGGTCGCGAACATCGGGACCGGCGCGTCGATGAGGCCGAGCGCCATCAATGCATGATTGATGATCCCTTCGTCTTTCAGCAGCGTGATCCAGGCGTAGACGCGGATCAGAAAGCTCGTCCAGAAAGGCGCGACGGCGAAGCCGATGAGAATGGTGCGCCAGCCGCGCGGCGCGCGCGCTATGGCGAGCGCGAAAGGATAGGCGATAACTAGGCAGATCAGCGTCGCGGCGCCGGCTATGGTCAGCGAGGAGAGATAGGAGTCGAGATAGAGCGAATCCTCTGCGAGGCCGCGATAGGCGTCGAGGCCGAGCTGCGAGAGCTTCTCGAAAAAGCCGGCGACGCTCGCGCCGTCGAAGACGGGCTCATAGGGCGGTCGCGTCTGCGCCGGATGCGACAGCGAGATTTTGACGATCAGCGCGAAAGGCGCGAGGAAGAACAGCGCGATCCAGGCGTAGGGCGCGGCGATGACGAGCATCTCGCCGCGCGTGAGCCTGCGTCTTTTGCCGCCCTCCGGCATCATTCGCTCGCGAAAATGCGCCCGGCTTCGGGCGCGATGGAGATGCGCGCCGCATCGCCGACGCTGAATGGCGCGCCGCTGTTCGCGCCGCGCGAGACGCGCAAGGCCTCGCCGCCTGGGAGGCGCAGACGAAAATGCGTCGTCTCGCCGCGAAAGGCGACGTCCTCCACCACGCCGTCCAAGATCTCGCCGTCCAAGCCTGTGCTCGCCTCTGTCGCCTGCGCGATGGCGATACGCTCCGGCCGCACGGCGAGCACGGCTTTCGCGCCTTGCGAGAGGCCGCGGCCTTCCGCCGGCAGGCGGCCGCAGGGGCCGACGAAGGCGCCATTCTCGATGCGCCCCTCGAGGAAATTCATCTGGCCGATGAAGCCGGCGACGAAGCGCGTCGCGGGGCGCTCATAGACCTCTGTCGGCGCGCCGATCTGCTCTATGCGGCCGGCGCGCATCACGGCGATGCGATCGGCCATCACGAGCGCCTCGTCCTGATCGTGTGTGACGACGACGAAGCTCGTCTTCAGCCTGCGTTGGATTTCCTTGATCTGAAATTGCGTTTCCTCGCGCAATTGCCGATCGAGCGCGCCCAAAGGCTCGTCGAGCAGCAGCAGCCGCGGACCGGGCGCGAGGGCTCTCGCGAGCGCGACGCGCTGGCGCTGGCCGCCGGAGAGAAGGTCAGGTCGGCGCGTCTCGACGCCCTCGAGCCGTACGATCTGCAAGAGCTCGGCGACGCGGGCGGCGATCTCCGCTTTGCCCTTGCCCTGGCGGCGCAGGCCGAAGGCGATGTTCTCGAACACCGAGAGATGCGGAAACAGCGCGTAAGATTGGAACATGAGATTGACCGGGCGCCGATGCGGCGGCGCGCCGCTCACATCGGCGCCGCCGATCTCGATGCGGCCGGCGTCCAATGTCTCGAAGCCGGCGACGAGGCGCATCAGCGTGGTCTTGCCGCAGCCGGAGGGGCCGAGCAGAGCGAAGAATTCGCCGGCGCCGACCTCGAGCGACACATCCTCGAGCGCCGCGATCGCGCCGAAGCGCTTGGACGCGCCTTTGATCGAGAGTAGCGGCGCGTCGGTCATTTTGCTCCCGTCCTGCGATCGCCGTGTAGCGAGCCTGAAGGCTCGCGGTCCGGGCGCGCGCTCTTGGACCGCGAGCCTTCAGGCTCGCCGATCCCGTCAGCCGTCCCGGCGGAAGGCCGCGCGCCAATGGCGGACCATGGCGTTCGTCGCGGGAATATCCTCGAGCGTCTCGCAACGCAAGCCGCCGACGGCGAGCGCCTCCATGCGGCTCGGCGGCAGCGGCCAGGGCGGGCCGCCCACCTCCTGGCCCTCGTCGCGGGCGCGGGCGATGACGAGCAGCGTTCCGCCCGGCGCGACCAGGCTGGCGAGCGCCTGCGCCGCCGCATCCAGCAGCGTGTCGGGCAGGGCTTGCAGCGTGTAGCATTCATGGACGAGATCGAAGCCGCCGCGCCATGCCTCCGGCGCGGCGAAGAGATCGGCGGCGCGATAATCGACGGCGCTCTGCGGAAAGCGGCGCTTCGCCCAGGCGACGGCCTCCTCCACGATATCGAAAGCGGTCACGCGCGCGCCGGCGGCGGCGAGCGCCTCGGCGTTGTCGCCGAGACCGCAGCCGATATCGAGCGCGCGCAACCCGTCGAGGCGCCGGGTCGCGAGCCAGTCGGCGAGCAGCGGATGCGGCGCGAGATGCGCCCAGGGCACGCCGGCGGCGTCGCCTTCCGCGAGACGATAAACGGCCTCGAACCAATCCTTGCGCTGTGGATCGGCCGCGACGCCGCCAGCCGTCTTGTGTGGGTCGATCTCGTCGAGACGGGCTCGCGCAGCGGCGCGGCGCGCGAAAAACTCCTCCGTCACGCCTGTTTCTCCCATTTGCCTTCCTCGCTCTGGCGCCAGTAGGAGAGCGTGTGGCCTTCCGTCTTCAGCTGCCGCCATTGCGCGCGCGCGGCCTGCACCGCCGCCTCGTCATTGCCGTCGAACATGAGTATGGCGCGCTCTTCCGGCGCGCTCGCAGGGTCGGCGAGCACGGGGGAAAGCTCCGCATTTTCCACGAAGAAGCGGACATGGGCGTGATTGGGATTGTCGCGGCCGATGGTCAGGAAGATCGGCTGCGTCTCGGGATCGTCGTCCTTGGCCGAGCCATGCGGCAGAAAGCTCTCCCCCGCATAGGACCAGAGCAGATCGTCGAGCGCCTCCAGCCGCCGCGCGCTGGTCGCCTGCACCACGACGCGCCAGTCGCGCGCCAGCGACAGCTCGAGCAGCTTGGGCAGAGCGCTCTCCAACGGGAGGCGCTGGAGATGGTAGAACCAGACGTCCGTCATGGCGTGAGCTTCCATGCGTTGCGCGTGATGATGGGCGTCATTCCAGCTCGCATCTTATCGGCACATGGTCGGAGGGCTTGGCGCCGGCGCGCAATTCCTTGTCGATGGTCACGCTCTGCAAGCGATCGGCGGCCTGCGGCGAGAGCAGAAGATGGTCGATGCGAATGCCATTGTTCTTCTGCCAGGCGCCGGCCTGATAATCCCAGAATGTGTAGAGCCCGGCGGCGTCGGTGGAGGCGCGCAGCGCCTCCGTATAGCCGAGGTTCAGCAGCTCCTGGAATTTGGCGCGCGTCTGCGGCAGGAACAGCGCGTCGCCGGCCCAGGCCTTGGGGTCGTGGACGTCGCCCGCCGCCGGAATGACATTGTAGTCGCCGGCCAGAACCACCGGCTCCTCCAGCGCCAGAAGGCTCGCCGCATGGGCGATGAGGCAGTCCATGAAGGCGAGCTTATAGGCATATTTCTCCGTGTCCGGCGGATTGCCATTGGGCAGATAGATGCTGGCGACGCGCAGGGCGCCATGATCGGTGGAGACCACGGCCTCTATGTAGCGCGCCTGCGGATCATGCTCGAATTTCGGCAGGCCGCGCACCACCTCTATCGGCGTCTTGGAGAGAATGGCGACGCCGTTGAATGTCTTCTGCCCATGCGTCTCGACATTATAGCCGAGGTCCTCGATCTCGGCGCGCGGGAAGGCCTTGTCCTCGCATTTGATCTCTTGCAGGCACAGCACGTCCGGCGCGACATCGCGCAGATAGGCGGTGAGCGGCTCCAGCCGCTGGCGGACGGAATTGACGTTCCAAGTGGCGATGCGCAAGGCGGGCTCCCGGTCATGGACCGGACCTCGTCATAGCGCGCGCGCCGCCGGAATGAAATGTTCCGCTCCAATTGTCGTCACAGGTCGGGGCTATATGCTCGCCTCGAGCCCGGAGCCCCCGAATGTTCGTGAAATCCCACGTCACCACCGTCGTCTTCGATGTCGGCAATGTGCTGGTCGATTGGAATCCCCGCTATCTCTATCGCAAGCTCTTCGACGATTCGCAGGCGATGGAGCGCTTTCTCGGCGAGGTCTGCACCTCGGATTGGAATCTGGAATTGGATCGTGGGCGGCCTTTCGCCGAGGCGGTGGCCGAGCGCGTCGCGCTCTATCCCGATCTCGCCGATCTCATTCGCGCCTATGATGCGCGCTGGAGCGAGATGATCGCCGGGCCGATCGCGGGGACGGTGGCGCTGCTGGAGCGGCTCGCCGCGCGTGGGACGCCGCTCTATGCGCTCACCAATTTCTCGGATGAGAAATATGTGGAGACGGTCCCGCGCTTCGATTTTTTCCAGCGCTTCGCGGGCGTCGTCGTTTCCGGTCGGGTGGGGCTGCTGAAGCCCGACGCCGCCATCTATCGGCTGCTGCTCGAGAGCTATGGGCTCGATCCGGCCGCCTGCATTTTCATCGATGATTCGGCGGCCAATGTGGAAGGCGCGCGCGCTGTCGGAATGCACGCGACGCGCTTCGAGAGCCCGGAGCAGGTCGAGCGGGAGCTGTCGGAGCTGGCGCTGCTGTGAGCGGCGCGCTCAGCCGCCGAGCGCGGCCGAGATTTCCGCGACGATTTGCTCGGCGGCGGCGCGTGGGGCGGGCGCCTGCGTCACCGGCCGGCCGACGACGAGATGGTCCGCCCCGGCGGCGATGGCCTCGCCCGGCGTCATCACCCTCTTTTGATCGCCGAGCGCGGCGCCGGCGGGGCGCACGCCGGGCGTCACCAGCGCCATTTTAGGCCCGACGAGCGCGCGAATCGGCGCCACCTCCTGCGGCGACAGGATCAGCCCGTCGATTCCCGCATCCTTGGCCTGAGTCGCCCGGCGCGACACCATCTCGGCGACGCCGATGGAATAGCCGGCCTCGGCGAGATCGGCGTCGTCATAAGAGGTCATCACCGTGACGGCGAGCAGTCGCAGGCCGCCATCGCCCGCGCCCTGGCGGGCGGCGCGCATCGTCTGCGGAAAGCCGTGAATGGTGAGAAAATCCGCGCCGAGCCGCGCGATCTGCCGCGTCGCGCGCTCCACCGTCTGACCGATGTCGTGGAGCTTCAGATCGACGAAGACGTTTTTGCCCTTCGCCTTCAGCTCCTCGACCAGCGGCAGACCGCCGCTATAGGCCAGCTCCATGCCGATCTTGTAGAAGGAGACCGAATCGCCGAGCCGCGCGACCAGCGTCCGCGCCGCTTCCACGCCATCGACGTCCAGCGCGACGATCAGCCGATTGCGCGCAATGTCTGCGTCCGAGCCCATGCTCGCGCTCCTCTCCAAGTCGAGGCCGTCCAAGTCGCGTCCGTCCAAGTCAGCTCGGCGGCGTCAGCCATTTGCTCATCAGCACGCGCGGCGCGACCTCATAGCCGAGGCGCTCATAGAAGGAGACGACGCCGGTATTGGTCTCCCGCACGAGCAGCTGCGCTTTGACGACGCCGCGCTGGCGTAGCCAGTCCTCGGCGGCTTTCACCATCTCGCGGCCGACCCCGACGCCGCGCGAATCTGGATCCGACGCGAGATAATAGAGCCAGCCGCGATGGCCGTCGTGGCCGACCATGACGGAGCCGATGACGCGGCCGGCGCCATCCACGCCGATGAGCACATCCGAGCTCGGGCCGGCCTTGGCGAAGCGGAAATCCGCGGCCGGATCATTATAGCTGACCACGAGGCCGCAAGCGCGCCACAGCGCGACAATGGCGGCCTCGTCCTCGCGAGCGGCGCTGCGAATCGCCAGACTCATGGGCTCCTCGCGTCGCCGCCGCGCGCGTCAGCCGGCCTTGCGGCTGTAGCGCCACACGCGCGCCGGCGGAATATTCGCCCACACCTGCGAGCCCGCGGCCGTGAAGGCGGAGCCGTTGGGATGGCGCTTCAGCGGCATAGGCGAGAACAGGCCATAGGTGAACTGAATGATGATGCCGCCGGGCGCCATCATCTCGAAGCCCTGGTCGAGCAGGCGAAGCCGGTCCGATTCGGGCTGGTTGAGCAGCGGCAGGCTGGAGACGATGGTGGAGATCGGCCCGGCGAGCTTGCCGGCCAGCGTCTGCTTCAGCGAATAGGCGTCGCCCTGCACCACCTCGACGCCGGGAAAGCGCTGGCGCAGGAGATCGCAGAACGCCGTCTCATATTCCACCAGCAGCAGGCGCGAGGCGGGAACGCCATGCTCCAGCAGCGCCTGCGTGACCGGGCCGGTGCCCGGTCCGAGCTCGACGATCGGCCCCTCGCGGGAAAGATCGACATAGCTCGCCATGGCGCGGGCGAGCATGGGGCCCGAGGGCGAGACAGCGCCGACGCCGCGAGGATTTTCCATCCAGGACCGCAGAAAGCGCGCATTATCGGCGAGAGCGGATTTCAGTGGCTCGATATTCAGTGACACGCTGAGACAGCCCCTCGATCGTTCCAGACGCGCGCGACCATGTATGAGGTCGCACGCCCGGTCAATGGCGCCCGCCTCATTTGCCGAACAGCTCCTTCATCTTCGCGAAGAAGCCGGTGGCCTCGGGATGCGTCTGGTGGGACGATTCTTCCTCGAACTCGGTCAGCAGCTCGCGTTGGCGCTTGGTGAGATTTTGCGGCGTCTCGACGCTGATCTGCACATAGAGATCGCCCGATTCGCGTCCGCGCAGCAAAGGCATGCCCTTGGCTTTCACCTTGATCTGCTTGCCGGTTTGCGCGCCCTCGGGAATTTTGATCTCGGTCTCGCCGCCGTCGATCGTATGGACGGTGATCTTGCCGCCGAGCGCCGCGCGCACCATGGAGATCGGCACGCGGCAATAGAGATCGGCGCCGTCGCGCTGGAAGAAGCTGTGCGGCTTCACCGACAGGAAAATATAGAGATCGCCGGACGGCCCGCCGCGCAGGCCGGCCTCGCCCTCGCCCGCGAGGCGGATGCGCGTGCCGTCCTCGACGCCGGGCGGCACATTGACGGAGAGCGTGCGCTCTATGGTGGCGCGGCCGGTTCCCGAGCAGGCGGAGCAGGGATTGTCGATCACCTCGCCGCGGCCCTGGCAGGTGGGGCAGGTGCGCTCTATGGCGAAGAAGCCCTGCTGGGCGCGAACCCGGCCATGGCCGGCGCAGGTGGGGCAGGTCTTGGGCTTGGAGCCCTTCTTGGCGCCTGCGCCGTCGCAGGCCTCGCAGGAGACGGAGGTCGGCAGCTTCAGCGTCGCCGCCTTGCCGTGGAAGGCCTCCTCCAGCGTGATCTCCATATTGTAGCGCAGGTCCGAGCCGCGCTCACGGGCGGAGCCGCGGCCGCCGCCGCGCCGCCCCATCACCTCGCCGAAGAGATCGTCGAAAATATCGGCCATCGAGGCGGCGAAGCCGTCGCCGCCGCCGAAGCCGCCGCCGCCTTGCTCGAAGGCGGCATGGCCGAAACGGTCATAGGCGGCGCGCTTCTGCGTGTCGGAGAGGCATTGATAGGCCTCGTTGACCTCCTTGAAGCGCGCCTCGGCCTCGGCGTCGCCGGGATTGCGGTCGGGATGATATTGCATCGCGGCCTTGCGAAAGGCGATCTTGAGCTCGACGTCGGTCGAGGTCTTGGCGACGCCGAGAATTTCGTAGAAGTCGCGTTTGGACATGGGGTCGGTCGATAGGAGTTGGGGAAGGCGTCCTGCCGGCGGAGAGCCGAGGATCGCAGCCGATATAGGAACTCGGAAAATTTGTTACCACGGTTTGGCGGACGCGCCAAAGTCGTGTTTCCGAACCGGCTCCGCTCTTTCGCGCAGGGGCGCGCCGGCGGCGCGGCCGGTCAGGCCGCCTGGAACAGCTTCAGAATGATCTGGCTGTTCTGATTGGCGATGGACATGGATTTCGCGGCGAGCTGCTGGCGCGTCTGCAAGGCCTGCAGCCGCGTCGACTCCTCATTGGCGTCGGCGTCCACCAGCGAGCCCACGCCCTGGTCCAGAGCCTCGCCCAGCGAGCGCATGAAATCATGCTGCGTGTCCAGCATGGATTTCGTCGAGCCGAGCCGCGCCGCATAATCGGTGAGATTGGCGATGGCGAGATCGGCGGCGGTCAGCGTGCTCGCATAATGGCCGCTCGCCAGCATTTGCGCATATTGCGCGTTATTGGAATCCACTATGTCGGCGAAGCCGAAATAGTTCGAGTAGCTCGAGCCGCCTGTGTTGATCGAATAGCCGACGGCGTCCGGCATGGACATGAAAAGCCCGGCGCCGGTCGGGTCGGTCTCGTTCGTCCAGGTGAAATTATTGAAAATCTTGCTGTCGTCGGCCGCGAGAACGCCGGTGTCATAGGTGGTGACGAATTGCGCGCCCAGCCGGTTCGTCGTCGTTAGCGTCTTCAGAGCGAAGAGCTTGGTGGGCGTGAAGTCGACATTCGTGAGGCTCGACCCGGCGCCCTTGCCGTCGACATAGCCGGCGGTGAACCGAATATTCGTCTGCGAGCCGTCGAGCAGATTGACGCCGTCGAAGGTGGAGGCGGCGACGATCGAGCGCATCTGCGCGCTCGACGCGATCAGCGAGGCGGCGATCTTGCCGGTGTCGGAGCCCGCCTGCGCGGCCTGGGCGACCAGGTTCTTGATGTCGTTCATCACTGTGATGACGCGCTCGACGCCCGAGAGCGCCACGGCGAGCATTTGCGAGCCGACGCCGAGCGAATCGGTGATCGCGCTGGTGACGCCGCGGTCCGATTTCATCGTCTCGGCGATGCTCCAGGTGGAGGAATTGTCGGCCGCTGTGGAGATTTTCAGCCCGGTCGCAACCCGATTCTGGGTCTGCGCCAGCGCCGCTTGAGTGGCGCGCGCGCCCTGCAGCGCGATCGTCGCGGCGCTATTGGTGAGAATGCTCGACATCGCAACCTTTCGCGAAGGATCGACGCCGTTTTAACCATAAAAATTTAAAATTGCGCTTACGATTGTGGCGGAGGGAAGTTTCGCGTCGGTCTTGCGCGGGGAGCGATCAGTCGAGGGGAATTGTGCGGTCGTCGAGGATCGCCGTCAGTTCGGCGATCAGCTTCGGAAGATCGGCTGCGGCTGCGGCCTCGAGCATTTGCTCGAGGAGCACGCGGGGGCCGTAGGTTTTCATATGGGCCGGGCTTCGGCCAGAACGCGCTCGCGAAATTGGCGAGGCAGCTCCGATGGCGTGACGAGGTCCACCTTGACGCCGAGCAATTCTTCGAGCTCGACCTGCAATCCGCCGAGATCGAACAGGGTCGCTCCAGGCAGCGCGTCGACGAGAATATCGACATCGCTATTTTCTTGATCATCCCCGCGCAGCGCCGAGCCGAAAACGCGCGGATTCGTCGCTCGGCAGCGGAGGACCGCCGCGCGAATCGCATCGCGATGCATCTCGAGCGCGATCGAGGGTTTCATGATCCTACGTCCCACGAGGCGCTTTTATCGTAGGGCGGACCCGCCATCAGCCGCCTCTCGACGCGGACCCTCATCCGACCCTCGCCGACGCGAGGGCCCCCTTCTCCCGCGAGCGGGAGAAGGGAGCGCCCTTTTCTGCGGCCTTACTTCTTCTTCTCGTCGCCGCCGACTTCCTTGAAGTCTGCGTCGATGACATCGTCCTGCGCATGGGTCTCGCCCGCCGGGGCGGCGCCTTCGGCCTGCTGGGCCTTGTACATCGCCTCGCCGAGCTTCATCGAAGCCTGGGTCAGCTCATTGCTCTTGGCCTTGATCGCCTCGGCGTCCTCGCCCTCGAGCGCGGTTTTCAGCGCCGCAATGGCGGCCTCGATCGCGCTCTTGTCGGCGGACGACACCTTGTCGCCGAACTCGGCCAATGACTTCTCGGCCGAATGCACGGCGGCCTCGCCATGGTTCTTGGTGTCGACGAGCTCACGACGCGCCTTGTCCTCGGTGGCGTGCGCCTCGGCGTCCTTGACCATCTTGTCGATGTCGGCGTCCGACAGGCCGCCGGAGGCCTGGATGCGGATCTGCTGCTCCTTATTGGTGGCCTTGTCCTTCGCCGTCACATTGACGATGCCGTTGGCGTCGATGTCGAAAGTCACCTCGATTTGCGGCATGCCGCGCGGCGCCGGCGGAATGCCGACGAGATCGAACTGGCCGAGCAGCTTATTGTCCTGCGCCATCTCGCGCTCGCCCTGGAAGACGCGAATGGTGACGGCGGTCTGATTGTCCTCGGCCGTGGAGAACACTTGGCTCTTCTTGGTCGGGATGGTGGTGTTGCGGTCGATGAGGCGCGTGAACACGCCGCCCAGCGTCTCGATGCCGAGCGACAGAGGCGTCACGTCGAGCAGCAGAACGTCCTTCACATCGCCCTGCAGAACGCCGGCCTGCACCGCCGCGCCGATGGCGACGACCTCGTCCGGGTTGACGCCCTTGTGCGGCTCCTTGCCGAAGAACTGCTTCACCACCTCCTGGACCTTCGGCATGCGGGTCATGCCGCCGACGAGCACCACTTCGCCGATCTCGGCCGCCGAGAGGCCGGCGTCCTTCAGCGCCTTGCGGCAGGGCTCGATGGTGCGCTGGATGAGATCGTCGACCAGCGCCTCGAATTTCGCGCGCGTCAGCTTCAGGGTCAGATGCTTCGGGCCAGAGGAGTCGGCGGTGATGTAGGGCAGGTTGATCTCGGTCTGCGTCGCCGAGGAGAGCTCGATCTTCGCCTTCTCGGCGGCTTCCTTCAGGCGCTGCAGAGCGAGCTTGTCCTTGGTGAGGTCGATGCCCTGCTCCTTCTTGAACTCGCCGGCGAGATATTCGACGAGGCGGCTGTCGAAATCCTCGCCGCCCAGGAAGGTGTCGCCATTCGTGGACTTCACCTCGAACACGCCGTCGCCGATCTCGAGGATGGACACGTCGAAGGTGCCGCCGCCGAGGTCATAGACCGCGATCGTGCCGGCGCCCTTCTTGTCGAGGCCGTAGGCGAGCGCGGCGGCCGTCGGCTCGTTGATGATGCGCAGCACCTCGAGGCCGGCGATCTTGCCGGCGTCCTTGGTGGCCTGGCGCTGGGCGTCGTTGAAGTAAGCGGGAACGGTGATGACCGCCTGAGTGACGGTCTGGCCGAGATAGGCCTCGGCCGTCTCCTTCATCTTCTGCAGAATGAAGGCGGAAATCTGCGAGGGCGAATATTGCTTGCCGTCCGACTGCACCCAGGCGTCGCCATTGGGGGCCTTGACGATCTTATAGGGGACGAGGCCGATGTCCTTCTTGGTCATCGGATCGTCGAAGGAGCGGCCGATGAGGCGCTTGATGGCGAAGAAGGTGCGCTCGGGATTGGTCACCGCCTGACGCTTGGCGGGCTGGCCGACGAGACGCTCTCCGTCCTCGGTGAAAGCGACGATGGACGGCGTGGTGCGCGCGCCTTCCGCGTTCTCGATGACCTTGGGGCTCGACCCTTCCATGACGGCCACGCAGGAATTGGTCGTGCCGAGGTCGATGCCGATGATTTTAGCCATATCGCCGTTCCTTTCGTTCTTTCGAAATCGGGTCCCGAAGCGGCCCGTATGTCGCCGATCCTTCGGCGGCTCGCATTTTCAGCCCGCCGCGCACCGGCTGTTCATCGTCACTTCAGATTGTAATCGGCCTGCATCGGCGCAAGTGCGATCTGCATATAGAGCGCGCCGGGCATATAGAATGAAGGCTCCCATGGCGGCAAGCGCCGTCGGGGCCGGCCTTTTCTCACCCTCCCGTCGCGGCTCTGCCGTTCCGGCTCGCTTTCGCTTATTCTCCGCGGGGCGATTCGCGAAGCGAAGCTCGGCCGCGGACGAGCCTGCGCCTTTTTCCGAACTCCGATTGCCAACAGGCCGACGCGTGCTTCCCCACTCGATCGAACCCCTTCTGCGAATCGTCGCCACCCTCGGCGACGCCGGCTTCGTCCTTCCGGCGAGCGGCGGGCTCGCCGCGGCGCTCTGGGCCGCTGGCGACCGCCGCGCGGCCGTCGCTTTCCTCGGCGCCATAGCGCTGTGCGGCGTCATGGCGACCGTCGCCAAAATCTTCTCCATGGCCTTCGGCCCGCCGGCGCTGCACAGCCCCAGCGGCCACGCCGCGCTGGCGGCGGCCTTCTTCCTGCCGCTCTCCGCAATTTTCATGCGCGTTCGCGAGAGGCGCGCCGGAATTTTCGCCGCCGCCCTCTGCCTGACCGCGGCCGTGCTCGTCGCCATCGTCAGAGTGGAGCAGGGCGCGCACACGGAGCCGGAGGCTTTCGCCGGATTTTTCATAGGCTTGGCGTCATTCGGCCTGTTCCTTGCCGCCGCCCCGGCGCGGGTCTCGATCGGCGCGCCGGCGATCATCGTCTTCTTCATCGCCGCTGTCGCGATCCAGTCCCAAATCGGGCTCAGCATAGAGGTGGAGGGGCCGCTCGAGCGCATTGCGACACGGCTCGCCGAGATGCTGTCGCTCTAGCTCCAATGTTTCTATCTTGTTTCTTTTGCGCTTTCGAAAAGCTTCGGAGCCAAAGGCGGATAGCTCCTTTGCGCGCGGCGCGGCCGATATTTGATTTTCATCACGAAGCGTGCGATTCGACCGATAGGAATAGCGTTTTTGGCGGAGAAACGCCGCAATGCAGAAGAGTCGATTGTTGCGGTCCGCGGCGGCGTTAACCGTGCTCCTCCTGCTTTCCGCCTGTGACAACTCCGCCCGCAAGGCCGAAGGCCCGGCGCGGGTCGTGCTCGTCGCGCCCGTTCATTACGCGCCGCGCGCGCCGACGCGCCAATTCGTCGCCGCCATCCGTCCGCGCGTCGAGACCGACCAATCCTTCCGCGTCGCCGGCAAGGTGGTGCGCCGCCTCGTCGAGAATGGGCAATCCGTCAAGGCCGGCGATCTTCTGGCCGTGCTGGACGAGGCCGATCTGCGGCTGCAGAAGGAGCAGGCCGAGGCGGAGCTCTCCGCCGCGCGCATGGCGCTGGAGCAGGCCGCCGCCGACGAGCGCCGCGCGCAGACCTTGCGCAAGGACGGCTGGACCGCGCAGGCGGCGCTCGATCGCCAGAAAGCCCAGGCCGAGGAGGCGCGCGGCCGCCAGCAGCGCGCGTCGAGGGCCGTGGAGCTCGCCAAGAATGCGTTGGATTACGCCTCGCTGCGCGCCGATTCGGACGGGGCGGTGACGGCGACCTTCATCGAGCCGGGGCAGGTGGTCGCGGCGGGGCAGGCGGCGGTGCGCGTCGCCCGCGCCGGCGCGCTCGAGGCCGTCGTCGCTCTGCCGGAGGCCTTCGCCTCCCTCGCCGGAGCCGGGGAGGCGAGCCTCTTTCTCTGGTCCGATCCGGCCAAGATCTATCGCGCCAGCCTGCGCGAGCTCGGCGCCTCCGCCGACGCCGCCACCCGCACCTTCTCGGCGCGCTATTCGATCCTCGGCGCCGATGAGAAGGTGGGGCTCGGCATGAGCGCGACGCTGACGCTCGCCGGCAAGGATCAGGGCGTCGCCGCGGCTCTGCCGCTGGCGGCTCTGTTCGATCAAGGCTCCGGCCCCAGCGTGTGGAAGGTGGAGGAGGGCGGCAAGCTCACGCTCGCGCCCGTCTCCGTGCTGCGCTACGAGGCCAAGACGGCGCTCATCGCCGCCGGCGTCGCCGAGGGCGACCGCGTGGTCGTGCTCGGCGCCCATAAGCTCGATCCCGGCCAGCGCGTGCGTCCGGTCGACGCCGAGACTCTGTGAGGCGCGGGGCGATGGGCTTCAATCTCTCGCTCTGGGCGGTCAAGCGGCAGACGCTCACCCTCGCGCTGATCCTCGCTGTGGCCATCGCCGGGGCGTTCTCCTATTTTCGCCTCGGCCGCGCCGAGGACCCGTCCTTCACCATCAAGGTCGCCAATCTCACCGCGATCTGGCCGGGCGTCACCGCGCTCGAGATGCGCGATCAGGTCGCCGATCGCCTGGAGAAGAAGCTGCAGGAGCTTCCCTATCTCGAGAAGATCGAGACCTATGTGAAGCCGAGCTTCCTCGCCATGCAGGTGACGTTCAAGGACACGACGCCGCCCGCGCAAGTGCCGAGCCTCTTCTATCAATTGCGCAAGAAGCTCCACGACATTCAGCCGGAGCTTCCGCAGGGCGTCATCGGCCCGGACGTCAATGACGAGTTCGGCGACGTCGACGCCGTGCTCTACGCCGTGCATGGCGAGGGCGCCGATTATCACCAGCTCGACCGCGTGGTGGAGATGTTCCGCCAGCGCCTGCTGGAGACGCCGGACATTGTGAAGGTGAATGTCTATGGCGAGCAGGATCGCAAGATCTTCGTCGAGTTCAGCCAGGCCAAGCTGGCCAATCTCGGCGTCACGCCGCAAGCGCTGTTCGAATCGCTCGCCAAGCAGAATGCGGTGAACGCCTCCGGCGTCTTCGAGACGCCGGCCAATCGCGTGCCCTTGCGCGTCACCGGCGCGCTGAAGGGCGCCGAGGCCATCGCCGCCACTCCGGTGGAGGCGAGCGGCCATGTGTTTCGCCTCGGCGACGTCGCCGATGTCGTGTCCGGGTATGAGGACCCGCCGAACTTTCTGGCGCGCTACAAGGGCGAGCCGACCATCGTCGTCGGCGCGGTGATGGCCAAGGGCGGCAATGTGCTCACCCTCGGCAAGAATCTCGAGGCCACGATGGCCGAGGTTCGCGCGGAGACGCCGGTCGGCATAGAGATCACGCAGATCGCCGATCAGCCGACGGTCGTCTCTCATGCGGTCGGCGAGTTCACGCGCTCCTTCGTCGAGGCGCTGGTCATCGTCCTTTTCGTGAGCTTCGTCTCGCTCGGCTTTCGGACTGGAATCATCGTCGCTCTGTCGGCGCCGCTGGTGCTCGCCGTCGTCTTCGTCTTCATGAACGCCTTCGGCGTCGATCTTCAGCGCATCTCGCTCGGCGCGCTCATCATCGCGCTCGGCCTGCTGGTCGACGACGCCATCATCGCCGTCGAGATGATGACGGTGAAGATGGAGCAGGGCGAGGATCGCATCAGCGCCGCCACCTTCGCCTGGACGTCCACGGCCTTTCCCATGCTCACCGGCACTCTGGTGACGGTGGCGGGCTTCATGCCGGTCGGCTTCGCCGCCTCCTCGACCGGAGAATATACGGGCTCGCTGTTCTTCGTGCTGGCCGTGGCGCTCGTCGCCTCCTGGTTCGTCGCCGTGCTGTTCACGCCCTATCTCGGCGTGAAGCTGCTGCCCGATTTTTCGAGCCACGCCCATCACGATCCCGAGGCGATCTATTCGACGCCCTTCTATCTCGGCCTGCGCCGGCTCATCACCTGGGCGGTCGACAATCGCCTGCTCGTCGTTAGCGCCACGGGCGGGATTTTCATCGCGGCCGTCCTCGGCTTCGGCCATGTGCAGAAGCAGTTCTTCCCCATTTCCGAGCGGCCCGAGCTGTTCTTCCAGCTGCGCATGCCGGAGGGCTCGTCCATATTCGCGACGGCCGCGGCGGTGGACGAGGCCGAGAAGCTGCTGAAGGGCGACGAGGACGCCGTCCATTACACGAGCTATATCGGCCATGGTCCGCCGCGCTTCTGGCTCGGCCTCAGCCCGGCGCTGCCCAATGAGGCCTATGCGGAGATCGTCATCGTCGCCAAGGATCTCGAGGCGCGCGAGCGGCTGAAGGCCCGCCTGTCCAAGGCGCTGGAGGATGGCGCCGTCTCGCAGGCCCGCGCCCGCGTCGATCGCTTCAACTTCGGCCCGCCGGTCGGCTTTCCGGTGCAGTTTCGCGTCATCGGCCGCGATCCGGCGGAGGTGCGCGCCATCGCCTATCGCGTGCGCGATGTCATGCGCGAGGACAAGGCCGTCGTCGAGCCGCATCTGCAATGGAACGAGCAGACGCCGGCGGTGCGGCTCGTCATCGATCAGGACCGCGCGCGCGTCATGGGCCTCACGCCGCAAGAGGTGGCGAACCGGCTGCAGATGATGGTCTCCGGCGTGACGATCACCAGCCTGCGCGACGGCATAGACCGCGTGGACGTCGTCGCCCGCGCCACGCCCGGCGAGCGCGGCGATCTCGGGCGGCTGGACGATATCGTGATCTTGACGCGCGCCGGCGCGCCCGTGCCGGTCTCGCAGATCGCCAAGATCGTCTATGAGCATGAGGAGCCGATCATCTGGCGGCGCAATCGCAATATGCTCGTCACCGTGCGCGCCGATGTGAAGGACGGCGTTCAGGCGCCGGACGTCACCAATCGCATCTGGCCGCGCCTCGCCGAGATCCGCGAGCATCTGCCGCCGGGCTATCGGCTCGAGATCGGCGGCGCGATCGAGGAATCCGCCAAGGCCAATTCCTCCATCGCCGCCGTCGCCCCGGTCATGATTCTCGTCATGCTGGTGATCGTGATGTTCCAGCTGCAGGATTTCACGCGGCTCGGCCTCGTGATGATGAGCGCGCCGCTCGGCCTCATCGGCTCCTCGCTGGCGCTCAATCTGGCGGGCGCGCCTTTCGGCTTCGTCGCGCTGCTGGGGCTCATCGCGCTCTCGGGCATGGACATGCGCAATTCGATCATATTGGTCGATCAGGTGCGTCAGGACCTCGAGAAGGGCGCCAATTATCGCGAGGCCATCATCGGCGCCACGGTGCGCCGCGCGCGGCCGGTGGCGCTGACCGCGATGGCCGCCATTCTCGGCATGATTCCGCTGACGCGCTCGCTGTTCTGGGGGCCGATGGCGCTCACCATAATGGGCGGCCTCTTCGTCGCGACATTTTTGACCGTGCTGTTCCTGCCGGCGCTCTACGCCATGTGGTTCCGCCGCAAGCTCGGCGACGTGCTGGTCGAGACGCCGCAGCCGACGGCGCCGGCGCAATTCGCCTATCATGAGCTGCCGAAGGTGGCGGAATGATCGGGCGCCGCGTCCGCCGCGGCTGAGCGATTCGCCGAGCGGGCTATGGACATTCGCTCGGTCGGAGCCTCGAATAGGATGTGGCCATTGAGCGAGCGCTCTTCGCCGAGCGCGCAATATCCTTTTCGGAGCGGCATATGCGAAAATCCCTGGCTGTGGCGGCCCTTTTGGCCAATCTCCTCTGCAGCGCGACCGCGGTTCGCGCGGATGCGTCGCTGGAGGACGTCCGCGTCGCGCGGCAAGTCATCGACGCGCTTCATTTGAGCGACCAGATGGCGGCGATTTTGCCGCAGCTCGTCGACGCCGTGGGGCGCGGGCTCACGGCACATTATCCGCAGCACGCCAAAGAGATTTCCGAGATCATGCCGCGGCTGAAAGTCAAAGCGTCGGCGCGGATCGACGAATTCATGAGCCTCATGGCCACGGCCTTGGCCCCGAAGCTGTCGTCGACGGAGCTGCGCGAGCTGCGAAGCTTCGCCACCGGTCCGCGCGACGTCGCGGCGCGCGATGATTTCGCGCGCTCGCCGGCTGGAATCAAATTCTTCTCCCTCCGCGAGGAGTTCAAACGCGAAATGCGGGAGCGGGGAGAGCAATGGGGTGCGAAAATCGGCCGTGAGGTCGATGAGGAGTTCAAGGCCGAGCTGAAGAGCCGGGGCGTCCGCTTATAGACCCGGCGTCCTCGAAAAAGAGCTGCGCCGCTCCTTCGTCGAGAAGGGCGGCGCTGAAATCTTCGTCATCAGAGAAATGCGCTCAGGGGGAGCGATGAGCCCGCCCCCTCAGCCGCCGTTCTTCTTCTTGGTCTGATCGCTGGCGATGGGCGACGGGTCGGAGAGGCCCTTGTCGATCTTCTCGAGGATCTTCGGCAGATCATCGGGATCGGGGCTCATGTCGCGCGCGTGATTCCATTGGAAGCGCGCCTCGAGCTTGCGATTGACGCGCCAATAGGCGTCGCCGAGATGGTCGTTGATGACCGGATCGGAGGGCTTGAGATCGACCGCCTTCTCGAGCTCGCGCACCGCCTCGTCATAGCGGCCGAGCCGGTAATAGGCCCAGCCGAGACTGTCGACGACATAGCCGTCGCGGGCGCGCAGATCGACGGCGCGGCGCAGCATTTTGAACGCCTCGTCGAGATTGACGCCCTGATCCACCCAGGAATAGCCGAGGTAGTTCAGGACCAGCGGCTGGTCGGGATAGAGCTCCAGCGCCTTTTTGAGATCGGCTTCGGCGATCGGCCAGTTTTTGCGGCGCTCATTGGCGATGCCGCGATAATAATAGAGCAGCCACTGGCTCTTGTCGGTCTGCGGCTGCAGGTCCAGCACCTTGGTGTAGGTGGTGACCGAATCGGCGAACAGCTTGCGCGAGCGCTGAATATTGCCGAGCGCGGTCAGCGCCTCCTGATCCTTGGGATGCTCGACGATCACCGCCTGCAGGTGGTCGGTGGCTTCTTTGGTCTTGCCCAGCGTCTCCAGCAGCAGCGCCGCCTGCACATCGGCGTTGACGCGCAGCGGGCTGTCCTTGGGCACGCTGTCATAGAGATCGATGGCGATCTCCTCCTGCTTCATGCGCTCGTAAATGTCGGCGAGCGTGATCGTCGCCAGCGCATTGTCCGGCGCGAGGAAGAGCGAGAGGCGCAGATAGATCAGCGAGGCGAGCTCGTCGCCCTGACGACCGCCGATCGCGCCGAGCCCATAGAGCACCTCGGCCGCGCCGGCGTCGGCGTCGCGAACGAAGGGGGCGAGCGGCTTGCCCGAATCGATGTCGCCGATCGCCGCGGTGACGATGGGATGACGCGGGGCGAGATCGTCGAAGGCGCGATAGACGCGGCGCGCCTCCTCGCGGCTGCCATGCGAGACGAGAAAGCGCGCATAGGCGTCGACGAGGCGCAGCGTGTTGCGCTCGGAGCCATAGGCGGCCTTGAAGCGCTTTGTCGCCTCGGCCTTGTCGCCGTTCTTGGCCGAATCGACGATCAGCGCCGCATGATAGTCGCGGAAGACGGCGAAGGCGTCTTCCTTGAGCTTGTCGGCCGTCGCCAGCGCTTGGCGGGTCTCGCCGGCGCCGGCATAGGCCCAGGCGGTGAGCAGCGTCGAGGTAACGTCATGCTTGCGGTCGAGCCCGCCCTTGGCGAGCACGGCGCGGGCCTTGGCGAATTTCTTGGCCTTTATCGCCTCGACGCCCAGCGTCAGATTGGCGAGGCCGTTGTTCTTGTCGAAGGCGGCGACATGCGCGGCGAGGGCGAAAGCCTCCTGCATATTGCCATTGGCGAGAGCGGCGACGAAGGCGCGCTCGGTCAGCTCGCGATTGCGCGGATCGCTGCGCAGCGCCTCGCGGAAAAATGTCGAGGCCGCGAGCGTGTCGCGTTCCGCCCCGGCGACAATGGCGGCGAGATAATTGCCGGACGCGCTCTCGCCGACCTCGAAGGGCGTGGCGATGGAGAGCGTCGATTCGCGGGCGTGAGCCGAGCCCTCGCCGACGAAGAGCCCCGCGCCGGAGAAGTCGTCGACCCCGAGCGAAAGAGCGCAGAACGCCGCGGCGGCATAGGCCGCGCGGGTCGAGAAAGAGCGAACGCGGCGCCGTCTCGGCGCATCGGACGAGAAGAATCTGTTCACGTGCTGTTTCCCGCAATCGGCCGCAGCTGCGCGGCGCCGGCGCGCCCGGAAATAGGCCGCCGAGCGCCACCATCATGCGGGAAGATGGCTGTTTTGAGCCGCCCCCGCAAGTGCGAAATATCCCAACGGGGGCAGCCGTCTTTTGTCGCGAAAGCGTCGCGTCAGCTTCGTCCGCGCACGGCGGCGACGATCTTCTGCGCCGCGTCGTCGAGATCGTCGGCAGGGATCACATCGAGGCCCGAGCTGGAAATAATTTCCTTGCCGAGATCGACATTGGTGCCCTCGAGGCGCACCACCAGCGGCACGGCGAGGCCGACTTCCTTCACCGCGGCGATGACGCCCTCGGCGATGACGTCGCAGCGCATGATACCGCCGAAGATGTTGACGAGAATGCCCTTCACCTTGGGATCGGCGGTGATGATCTTGAAGGCGGCCGTCACCTTCTCCTTGGTGGCGCCGCCGCCGACGTCGAGGAAGTTGGCGGGGTTCTCGCCATAGAGCTTGATGATGTCCATCGTCGCCATCGCGAGGCCGGCGCCGTTCACCATGCAGCCGATCGTGCCGTCGAGCGCGATATAGGCGAGCTCATATTTGGAAGCCTCGATCTCCTTCTCGTCCTCCTCGGTCTTGTCGCGCAGCGCGACTACGTCGGGATGACGGTAGAGAGCATTGTCGTCGAAGGAGATCTTCGCGTCGAGGCAGCGCAGCTTCCCGTCCTTGGTGACGATCAGCGGATTGATCTCGAGCAGCTCCATATCCTTGGCGACGAAGGCCGAGAACAGGCGCTCGGTGAGCGAGACCGCCTCCTTCACCAGCGGGCCGGTGAGGTCGAGCGCGTCGGCGACGCGGCGGCCGTGATGCGGCAGAACGCCGGTCGCCGGATCGACGGAGAAGGTGACGATCTTCTCGGGCGTCGCATGGGCGACGGCCTCGATATCCGTGCCGCCCTCGGTGGAGACGACGAAGGAGACGCGCGAGGTGGCGCGGTCGATCAGCAGGGAGAGATAGAATTCTTTGTCGATATCGGCGCCGTCCTCGATATAGAGGCGGTTGACCTGCTTGCCGGCCTCGCCCGTCTGCACCGTGACCAGCGTCGAGCCGAGCATCTCCTTGGCGAAGGTCTCGACCTCGTCGAGCGAGCGGGCGAGGCGCACGCCGCCCTTCTCGCCGGCCGAAGCCTCCTTGAACTTGCCCTTGCCGCGGCCGCCGGCGTGGATCTGCGCCTTGACGACATAGACGGGGCCGGGCAGGCCGCTCGCGGCCTGGCGCGCCTCGCCGGCGGCGAGCGCCGGAGCGCCTTCGGCGACCGGGGCGCCGAACTCACGCAGGATGGCCTTGGCCTGATATTCGTGGATGTTCATTTCTCACCGATCCTGATTGCGACCTTCGTCGCGACAACGCGCCCCTCGCCGGGGGCGGAAACGGGGCTCCGCGCGCTCAGGCGAAGGCGGGGTCGAGCGCCTTGCTGGCGGCGATCAGCGTCTTCACCGAGCCGACGGATTTGTCGAACATCTGCCGCTCGGCGGCGTCGAGCGCGATCTCGACGACGCGCTCCACGCCATTGGCGCCGATGACCACCGGCACGCCGACATAGAGCCCGCTGACGCCATATTGCCCGTCGAGATAAGCGGCGCAGGGCAGCACGCGGCGCTTGTCCTTCAGATAGCTCTCCGCCATGGCGATGGCCGCGGAGGCCGGCGCGTAATAGGCGGAGCCGGTCTTCAGCAGGCCGACGATCTCGCCGCCGCCCTTGCGCGTGCGGTCGACGATGGCGTCGATCTTCGCCTGAGTCGTCCAGCCCATGGCGACGAGATCGGGCAGGGGAACGCCGGCGACGGTCGAGTAGCGCACGGAGGGAACCATGTCGTCGCCATGGCCGCCGAGCACGAAGGCGCTCACATCCTCCACCGAGACGTTCAGCTCCTCGGCCAGAAAGAATCGGAAGCGGGCCGAATCGAGCACGCCCGCCATGCCGACGACCTTATTGGTCGGCAGGCCGCTCGCCTTCTGCAGCGCCCAGACCATGACGTCGAGCGGATTAGTGATGCAGATGACGAAAGCGTTCGGCGCATAAGCCTTGATGCCGGCGCCGACCTTGGAGACGACGCCGAGATTGATGGTGAGCAGATCGTCGCGGCTCATGCCCGGCTGGCGTGGCACGCCCGCCGTCACGATGACGACATCCGCGCCGGCGATGGCGGAATAATCGTCCGCGCCGGCGATGCGCGCGTCGAATCCCTCGACAGGCGCCGATTGGGAGAGGTCGAGCGCCTTGCCCTGAGGCACGCCGCTCGCGATGTCGAACAATACGACGTCGCCGAGCTCCTTGAGGCCGATGAGATGGGCCAGCGTCCCGCCGATATGGCCGGCGCCGATCAGGGCGATTTTCTTGCGCGCCATCTTTTCTCCTATGGGCGTGCCTGGAAATAAACTGCTAGCGCGCTTTTTCCCGTCTGAAAAGGCGAGAGTCGCTTCTAGCGAAGCTTCGCACGAAAATTGAGCAAGCGCGCGCGCCTGCGCCGCGCGGCTGTGGAAATAGGCTGTTTCGAACCCGCTCCCTTCCGACGCCGGCCCGCTCGGCCTAGAGCGCGTCCACGCCGCCGAGCGAGAGAATGATCTTCCACTCCTCCTCGGAGACGGGCTGCACCGACAGCCGCGAATTATTGACCAGCACCATTTCGGCAAGGCGCGGATCGGCCTTGATCTCGGCGAGCGTCACCGGCCGCGCGAAAGGCGCGACGGCCTTTATATCGACCATGCCGAATTTGCCGCTCTCGTCCGTATGGTCGGGATAATAGGTCTTGATGACCTCCACCACGCCGACGACGGCCTTGTCCTCATTGGAATGGTAGAAGAAGCCGCGCTCGCCGATCTGCATGGCCATCAGCTGCTTCTTGGCGAGATGGTTGCGCACGCCGTTCCAGAAGGTGCCCTTCGCGCCGGCGGCGACCTGCTGGTCCCAGGACCAGGTCTTGGGCTCGCTCTTGAACAGCCAATGCGCCATCAGAGCTCGGCCCCCACCACGCGCTTCCAAGGCTTGACCTCGACGCTCGCGAACAGCCCCGCCTTCGCATAAGGGTCCTCGGCGAGCAGAGCCTGCGCCGCCGCCGCATCCGCCGCCTCGACGATCAGCAGCGAGCCGACGGGCTTCTCGGCCGCATCGAGAAACGGTCCGCCGAGCTTCACCTGCGCGGCATGGGCGGCGAGAAAGGCGAGATGCGCCTCGCGGGTGGCGAGCCGAAGCTCGACATGGTTCGGCTTGTCCAGGCAGAGGGCGGCGAAGAGCGGCAAAGCGGCCTCGTGAAAAGGGGGAAGCGACGGCGGGGCGGTGATTAGCAGAATGCGGCGGTGAGGTCGATAGAATTGGACGCAGAGAGCATAGAGGGGGTGGAAAGCCCATCCGGCATTCAGCCGAATCTCGGGGCGTGACTCCTTCTCCCGCAAGCGGGAGAAGGTGGCCCTCGCGTCAGCGAGGGGCGGATGAGGGCTGTTGGGACACCCCATATTCCGAGTATCATGCCACAGTTTGTTCGAAATGTAAGAGTGGCTTATGAAGTTTCCAGAAAACATCGATTACTTGCACGGCGGCGAGGAGTTTATCCGGTCCAGGAGCAAAGCGGCCATTCAAGCATCTGAGCTGCTTCTTCGCCACTTCAATATGGTAGCAGACTCGATGAATCTCATTCATTATTTTGTGCATGCATGTCCGCGCACGGACAAGGATCAGCTTACCATCAAGCTTCTGGGCATTCGTCTCTTTAATAGTTGTGCCGGCGCCGTTCAAAATTCGATGTCTGGATACTATCAAAACGCAGTTATGCAATTACGTGACATTTTAGAAATAACATTTCTTCTCGATTATTTTCGGTTAGAAAAGACGTTGATATCTGAATGGCGGAGCTGCTCCGAGAGTGAAAGAAACAAACGATTTAGTGCTTTTAAAGTTCGCACAACGCTCGATGACCGCGATGGATTCACCACGAGAAAGCGCATGGAGCATTATCAGCTTTTGTGCAACCTGGGCGCGCACGCCTCGTTCCAGGGGTTCGAATTGCTGCGGCCAAACGCCGGTGGAGACGCGCAATGCGGGCCTTACTTTGCTGATCGCGCGATTGATGCGACTATCTCGGAGATGGCAAAAGTGTTGGTTGGTGCGGCCGGAATCTTCATGACGTTTTTCGATATGCATAATTTAAGTGACTATGAGACGAAGCTTCAGTTTATGGAAGCTCAGTCAGCGTGGTTTGAGCGGTTCTTTGGACACTCTCTCGATCTGGGACAGATTGACCACTTGCGGAGGCTGCTTGAGCACGCGAGAGCTGCATTCAAGTGAAGGGCCGGAGCGCGTTGAGAAAGCTTTTCCGCCTCCCGACCCCGCTTGCCCCCACCGTCGTTCTCGCCTATAAGCCGCGCCATCCCACAGGCGAAAGTCTCACGGCTCCTGCTTCAAGGCGCCGTTCCGGTGGCCGGTTCTCCGGCTCATCCTGCTTTCGCCGAGGCTAGAACCGGAGAAGATGACAATGGCGATTCCTGATTTCACCATGCGCGGCCTGCTCGAGTCCGGCGCTCATTTCGGCCACCAGTCGCATCGCTGGAACCCGAAGATGGCTCCCTATATCTTCGGCGCCCGCAACAACATCCACATCATCGACCTCGCCCAGACGGTGCCGCTGCTGCATCAGGCGCTGAAGGTCGTTTCCGACACTGTGGCGCGCGGCGGCCGCGTGCTCTTCGTCGGCACCAAGCGTCAGGCGCAGGATCAGATCGCCGACGCCGCCAAGCGCAGCGCGCAATATTTCATCAACTCCCGTTGGCTGGGCGGCACGCTCACCAATTGGAAGACCATTTCCGGCTCCATCCAGCGCCTGCGCAAGCTCGACGAGCAGCTGGGCGCCGGCGCCGCGGGCGTCACCAAGAAAGAGCGTCTGCTGCTCACCCGCGAGCGCGACAAGCTCGAGAAGGCGCTGGGCGGCATCAAGGACATGGGCGGCACGCCCGATCTCATCTTCGTGATCGACACCAATAAGGAGCAGCTGGCGATCAAGGAGGCCAACCGCCTGAAGATTCCGGTGGTGGCGATCCTCGACACCAATTGCGACCCGGACGGCATCACCTTCCCGATCCCGGGCAACGACGACGCCGGAAGGGCCATCGCGCTCTATTGCGATCTCATCGCCCGCGCCGCCATCGACGGGATCTCGCGCAGCCAGGGCCTCTCGGGCCTCGATGTCGGCGCCTTGGAGCAGCCGACGGCGGAGCCGGCGCTCGGCCGCGTTCATGCCGATCTGCGCTCGGCCGATGAGGTCGTCGCCGATGCGGCGGCCGCCGAGGTCGAGATCGCGCTCGAGCCCTTCGAGCTGCTCTCCGCTCCGCGCGGCGCGCCGGATGATCTCGCCAAGCTGCATGGCGTCGGTCCGCAGCTGGTCAAGAAGCTCAATGACGGCGGCATCTTCCATTATTGGCAGATCGCGGCGCTGACGCCCGCGGATGTCGAGAAGCTCGATCAGGACCTCAAGCTCAACGGCCGCATCGCCCGCGACGGCTGGGTCGATCAGGCGCGCTCGCTGGCCTCGGCCTGATTTCGCGCCAGAGCGCTTTCCGATCGAACGGAATCGTTCGATCGATCAGAATTCGCTCCCAAATAGAGAAATGAGAGCGTCATCCGATCCCGATTGGATCGGATGACGCTCTAGCGTCACATTCACGACAGATTATCGCGCCGGCTCCCAAAGGGGCCGGCGTTAGCTCTAGCTAGAGGTGTCTAACCCCATGGCCCAGATCACCGCCGCTCTCGTCAAGGAACTGCGCGAGAGCACGGGCGCCGGCATGATGGATTGCAAGGCCGCCCTCAACGAGACCAATGGCGATATCGAGGCGGCCGTCGACTGGCTGCGCAAGAAGGGCCTCTCCAAGGCCGCCAAAAAGTCCGGCCGTGTGGCCGCCGAGGGCCTCGTCGCCGCGATCGTCGAGGATGGCGTCGGCGTCGTCGTCGAGGTGAATTCCGAGACCGACTTCGTCGCCCGCAATGACGACTTCCAGAAGCTCGTCAACAATATCGCCCGCGTCGCTCTGGAGACCGGCGCGACCAGCGCCGAGGAGCTCGCCGGCAAGCCTTACCCGGGCGGCGGCGTCGTCTCGGAGGCGATCACCACCGGCATCGCCACCATCGGCGAGAATCTGACGCTGCGCCGCGTCGCGCCGCTGAAGGTGGAGGGCGCGGTCAATCGCTACGTCCACACGCAGATCGCCGACGGCCTCGGCAAGATCGCGGTGATCGTGGCGCTCGAGTCCAAGGGCGACAAGGAAGTCCTGTCGACTCTCGCGCGCCAGATCGCCATGCATGTCGCCTCGGCCAATCCGCTGGCGCTCGACGCCTCCGGCCTCGATCCGGCGACGGTGGAGCGCGAGAAGGCGCTGCTCGCCGAGAAGAACGCCGGCAAGCCGGCCAATGTGCTGGAGAAGATCATCGATTCGGGCCTCAAGACCTATTACAAGGAGGTCTTGCTGCTCGATCAGGTCTCGAACCACCCGGATCACGGCGGCAAGACCATCACCCAGACGCTCAAGGAGCATGAGGGCAAGGCCGGCGCGCCCATCACGATCAAGGGCTTCGCCCGCTATGCGCTCGGCGAGGGCATAGAGAAAGAGACCAGCGATTTCGCCGCGGAAGTGGCGGCGGCCGCCAAGGGCTGATCGCGTCTCGAGAATTCCCCGGCCGCTGCGGCGGCCGGGAGCCGGTCTCCGGCGCAACCGAATCTTCCAAAAGAAAAAGGCGAAGCGGACCGATGGTCGCTTCGCCTTTTTTGTTTTTGCGCCTGCTTGGTCTAACGTCCGCATGGCCCCTGGGAGAGGCCATGCGGCGTTCCGACTAGAACAGGTTGAAGTGGTAGTTGACGCCGGCGCGGACCGTGTGGAACTTCGCGCGCTGCGGGCCGAAGGCGAAGCCGCCATTGTTGGTGAGGTCGGTGTAGAGATACTCGACCTTGGCCGACCAGTTCGGCAGGAAGGCGTATTCCACGCCGCCGCCGGCGGTCCAGCCGGTGCGGGTGTCGCTGCCGAAGCGCGTGTTCAGCTCGCCATAGGCGAAGCCGCCCGTGCCATAGACGAAGAGCTTCGAGTCGAGCAGGGCGAAGCCGGCGCGGCCGCGCACAGTGCCGAACCACGGCAGGCTGGCGCCGCCGACGTTGGAGCGCAGGCTCGTGCCCTGGAAGTCGGTCTCGAGGCCGACCACGAAGAGCGGCGAGATCTGGTAGTTGTAGCCGATCTGGCCGCCGCCCACGACGCCGCTGACGTCGCCGGCGCGTCCGAAGCTGTTGTCCGCCTTGAAGCCGCCGCCGACATTGAGGCCGACATAGGCGCCCGTCCAGGAGAAGACCGGCGGCGGCGGCGCGAAGGCCGGCGCGTCCTTGCGATAGGGCAGGTCGGCGGCGTGCGCGGCGCCGACGGAGAGAGCGGCGGCGACCGCGAGAGCCGAAAGGCTGGTTTTGATATGCATGTGAACCTCCGAAGAGCACGAAAAAAGGACGCCCAGCCGCCGCCTCGGCTAGAACGTGACCATGGGCCGAAATTCGTCGAGTCGGCCCGATTTGTCAACCGCAGTTGATTTGTGCGGCGAGATCCCGGTCGAGCGCGTCGGATTTCTGGTCCGGCCGAGCCCCGCCGGAGGCTTCGCCATGCGGAGGACTACCGTAACCTTGGCCTGGGAAAGGTTCACATTTCCCTAATAGGTAAAATGCCGCGAAATTTTGACACGAAATCGGCTGGCCGCCGGAATGCCGATTGACGGCGCGTCGCGCGGGATCGACTATGAATACATATCGGGAGAAGGATTCTCGATGCGGCCGGAAAAATCGGAAAAGCGTTCGGGGGAGGCGACGCGGCGGCGCATTCTCGCCGCGGCGATCACCCGTTTCGCACGCGCGTCCTTCGAGGAGGTGAGGCTGCGCGACATAGCCGCGGATGTCGGCGTCGACGTCGCTCTGGTGCATCGCTCCTTCGGCTCCAAGGAGCAGCTCTTCGCCGCCGCCGTCGTCGAGGCCTGCCCGGCGGCTCTCCTATCGACGGATCGCAGCCGGCTCGGTGCGGTGTTCGCGAGCTTCGCGCTCGAATCGCAGCAGCATGAAGGGCTGCAAATCTTCATTCGCTCGCTGACGAGCCCGCTGGCGCGCGATCTCATTCGCGCCTGCTGTTATCGGGACTTCATCGGTCCGCTCGCCGATAAGCTCGATGGGCGGGCGGCGCAGCAGCGCGCGGCGCTGTTCGTCTCCTGCCTCATCGGCTTCTCCATCATGCGGGAGGTGCTGCGGGTCGAGCCGCTGCTCGCCGATGACGACAGCGGGCCGATGATCCAGCGCCTGCTCACCGCCTGCCTCGACGAGATCGGACCGCTCGTCGCGAGCGATCAGAACTCCTCCCAATCGTCCTGAGCCGGCTGCGGCTTGCGCGCCGCGCCGCCGCCGCGTCCGGCGGAGACGGTCTTCAGCGCAGCCCGCGGCGCATGAGCGTGGGAGCCGTGCTCGTCGCCGAGCGCGAAGCTCGCGACAGAGCGCGTCAGCGCCTCCGTCTCCTTGCGCAGGCTGTGGCTGGCGGCGGTGGTCTCTTCCACCATTGCGGCGTTCTTCTGCGTGTTCTGGTCCATCTGATTGACGGCGGTGTTGATCTCGCCGAGCCCCGTCGCCTGCTCGCGTGCGCCGGCGGCGATATCGGCGACCACCTTGTCGATCTCCGCCACCTGGGAGACGATGGTGTCGAGCGCCTTGCCGGTCGCGCCGACCAGTTCGACGCCCTGGTCCACCTCCACCGTGGAGGTGGAGATGAGGCCCTTGATCTCCTTGGCCGCCTCGGCGGAGCGCTGCGCCAGGGCGCGCACTTCCGAGGCCACCACCGCAAAGCCCTTGCCGGCCTCGCCGGCGCGCGCCGCCTCGACGCCGGCGTTGAGCGCCAGCAGATTGGTCTGGAAGGCGATCTCGTCGATCACGCCGATGATCTGGCCGATCTGCTGCGAGGAGCGCTCGATGCGGCCCATGGCGTCCACCGCGCGGCGGACGATCGCGCCGCTCTTCTCGGCCTCCATCTTGGTGGCGCCGACGATATTGCTGGCGTGAACGGCGCCTTCGGCGCTCTTCTTCACCGTGGTGGTGATCTCTTCCAGCGCGGCGGCGGTCTCTTCCAGGCTGGCGGCCTGCTGCTCTGTGCGGCGCGCGAGATCGTCGGCGGCGACGGCGATCTGGCCGGAGCCGGCGTCAATGGCTTTCGCGCCGCCAGCGACGAGGCCGAGCGCCGCCTGCAGCTGGCTCATGGCCGCGTTGAAATCATTCTGCAGCCGGCGATAGGCCTCGGGCATGGAGTCGGAGAGCCGATAGACGAGATTTTTGGAGGCGAGCTTCTCGAGACCCTCGCCGATCGCTTGCAGCGCCGCCTCGCGCTCTCTTTCGATCACGGCCTGCTCGGCCTTGCGCCGCGCCTCGGCCTCCTCGCCGCGACGACGCTCCTCGGCGGCGCGGCTCTCGGCGGCGCGCAGCTCCTGCGCATTGCGCTTGAACGTGTCGAGCGCCCGCGCCATGGCGCCGACCTCGTCGCCGCGCTCGACGCCCTCCACGACGGCGCCGAGATCGCCCTTGGCGATATCGCCCATCTGGCCGGTGAGGCGGGTGATCGGCGCGCCGATCTTGCGGCCGGAAATATAGAGCGTCGCCGCGCAGCCGATGAGAACCGCGAGGGCGCCGACGCCGATCATCGTCCAGATCGTCTGCTCCGTCTGACGACGCAGCTCCTCGCCGATGCGCTTGTCCTCCGCCTCAGCGGCTCTATAGATGGAGCGCATCTCATCGACGATGGCGCGGATTTCCTCATCGGCGCCGCGCAGCAGCGACACGCATTTGGCGAGCTGCTCCAGCTCCTGCGGCTTCAGCCGCGCGCCGAGCTCGAGCGCCGGCAGCTGCTCAGCGATCACGATCGCGGGCTTCGCTCGCTCGAAGACCTTGGCGAAGCGATCCCGATAGCTCTCGATCTGCGCCGCATGGGCCGGGTCGAGCCGCATCGCCTCGGTGAGCAGCGTTTCGACGCGGGCGCCGACGGAGGCGGCCTCCTGCGCGGCGGCGCGCGAGATCGGCGTGTCGGCGTCATAGGCGATCATCTGATGGACGGAGAGGCCGAATTCTGTGATGGCGCGATTGGAGCGCAGCATCTTCACAACGGCGGCGTAGGAATGCTCGGTCAGATCTTCGTAGCGTCGCCCCAGCTCGCTCATGCGGTGAACCCCCAGCGCCGTGGCGCCGATGAAGAGCAGGCAGGTCAAAGCGAGGGGAAGAAGGCTCTTGGTGGTGAGCTTCAAATTGTCGAACCGCATCGAGAAGCTTCCTTGTAATCGACGACGCATGGGGCGCTTTCCAAGTCGGAGGCCCGTGAGAATACTGTCGAGCTAAAGCATCAAAAGCTTTCTGAAATATCTATGTCTTTGCTACTTCTGGCGCAGCGCGGGCGCTCGAAAATGGAAAAGGCCGCCGGGAGCTTCCGGCGGCCTTTTTGGAGACGGGCGCCGCGGCGCTCAGAATTCCGTCCAATCCTCCTGCGCCGGAACGGGCTGAGGCTTGCGGAGGGCGGCGCCGCCGCCGGCGAAGACCGCTCTCGGCGCCGGGCGCCGCGCCTGCGGCCGCTCGCCGAGCCGGAAGCTCGCCACCGAGCGCGTGAGCCCTTCGGTCTCCTTGCGCAGGCTGTGGCTGGCGGCGGTGGTCTCCTCCACCATCGCGGCGTTCTTCTGCGTGTTCTGATCCATCTGGGTGACGGCGGCGTTGACCTCGGCGAGGCCGGTGGCCTGCTCGCGCGCGCCGGCGGCGATGTCGGCCACGACGCGATCGATCTCCGCCACCTGGGTGACGATCTTCTCCAGCGCGCGGCCGGTCGCGCCGACCAGCTCGACGCCCTGCTCCACCTCGACCGTCGAGGTGGAGATGAGGCTCTTGATCTCGCGCGCGGCCTCGGCGGAGCGCTGCGCCAGAGCGCGCACTTCCGAAGCGACAACGGCGAAGCCCTTGCCGGCTTCGCCCGCGCGCGCCGCCTCGACGCCGGCGTTGAGCGCCAGAAGATTGGTCTGGAAGGCGATTTCGTCGATGACGCCGATGATCTGGCCGATCTCCTGAGAGGATTTCTCGATCCGCCCCATAGCGTCGACCGCGCGGCGGACGATCGCGCCGCTCTTCTCCGCCTCGGTCTTGGTGGAGCCGACGATGTCGCTCGCGCTGACCGCTCCCTCGGCGCTCTTTTTCACCGTGGTGGTGATCTCCTCCAGCGCGGCGGCGGTCTCCTCGAGGCTGGCGGCCTGCTGCTCGGTGCGACGGGCGAGATCGTCGGCGGCGACGGCGATCTGATCGACGCCGGAGCCGATCGCCTCCGCGCCGCCCGCCACCACGCCCAGCGCCGCCTCCAGCTGGCCGATCGCCGCGTTGAAATCGCTCTGCAGGCCGCGATAGGCGGCGGGCATATCCTCCGAGAGGCGATAGACGAGATCCTTGGCGGCGAGCTTCTCGAGGCCTCTGCCGATCGCCTTCAGCGCCGCCTCGCGCTCCCTCTCGGCGATGGCCGCCTCGGCGCGGCGCTCGGCGTCGGCTCGCTCGCTGCGCCGCTTCTCCTCGGCCGTGCGGGCCTCCGCGGCCTGCAGCTCATGGGCGTTGCGCTTGAACGTGTCGAGCGCCTGCGCCATCGCGCCCACCTCGTCTCGCCGCGTGACGCCTTCCACGACGATGTCGAGATTGCCGCCGGCGATAGCGCTCATCTGCCCGGTGAGCCGCGCGATGGGCGCGCCGATCTTGCGGCTGGAGACATAGAAAGTGGCGGAGCCGCCGGCGAGCAGCGCGAGAACGCCGACGATGACCATGGTCCAGATCGTCTGCTCGGTCTGGCGGCGCAGCTCGTCGCCGACATGCTGATTGTCCTCGAGCACCGAGTCGTTGAATTTCTTCATATCCTCGGTGAGCTTTTCCAGCTGCATGTCGACATTGCGCAGAATCGCCAGGCATTTGGCGAGCGCGTCGAGCTCGCGCGGCTGCAGGCGCGAGCCGACCTCGAGGCCCGGAACGTCCCTTGCGATGCGAACGGCGGGCTCGGCGTCCTCGATTATCTTGTCGATTCGCTCACGGAAGGTCTTGATCGCCGGGGCGCGGGCCGGATCGAGCTTCGCCGCCGCATCGAGAAGCGCATTGACGCGCTCGCTGGCGGTCTCGAAATTCTTCTCGGCGAGCTTGAACAATTCCGTGTCGGATTCATAGGCGATCATCGAATGAACGGCGTAGCCCACCTCCACCGCGGTGCGATTGGTCCGCAGCAGGCGCACCAGGGCGGCGTCCGAATGATCCGTCAGATATTGGTAACGGTGGCCGAGGTCCTGGATGCGGTAGACGCCGAGCGCCGTCACGCCGAGAAACAGCAGACCGGTCAGCGCGAGCGGCAGCAGGTTTTTGGTGGTGAGCTTGAAATCGTCGAATCGCATCGCGCACGGGTCCTTCGAGGCGGAGATCGAGATACGCGCCGTCGCCCGGCAGGCGCATTCGCTCCGCGGTGAGAATGGGGACAGTCGCCGACGCGCTCGGAGTTTCCGGCGGGCCTCATGCCTCGGGTCGGTCGAACCAGCGACGAGCCTAGGCCTGGAAAGGTTTCAGAAATATCTATGTTTTTGACAATACGGATGATTTTTGCATTTGAGCGGCGAGACGGCGCGCCCCTGCGGCGTCATGCCTCGGCGCGGCGCTCCGGCGCCGCCCACAGCTCCTCCGCATAGCCGCGCCGGATCCAGCTGCGGAAGCGATAGCGGCGGGCAAAGCCGTAATCGGGCAGCAGCGCGCCCACCACAGATTGCCGGCCGGAGGAGCCGACCACGCGATTGGCCTCCTGATTGACGCTCAGCAGCAGCGGCGCCCAGCGGCCGATGCGGGCGAAATAGCTGCGGCAGACGGCGTCGCCCATCTCGGGAAAGGAATCGCAATTGACGATAACGTCGCTCTCGATGAGCGCTTCGTCATCGATCTCCGGCGCGAGGACGAGATCGACGCCCTCGCCGCGGGACGGCTCGTGAGGATGGCGGAACTGCACGCTCGCCTCCGGCAGGCCGCGCCGCAGCGCGAAGAATTGCATGGCGGCGACGGTCGGCAGATCGACGATGGTGTAATGGCGCGCGCCGGCCAGCAGCGCATAGCGCGCCGCCTTGCCGAAGCCGCCGCCGATCTCGCAAATGCGTGGGCGCGCGACGCCGCTCGCCTCTATTGTGCGCAAAGCGAGATAGAGCGCCTGAATATCGCGCCCGTGCAGGACATTTCCGTCCAAGGCGAGTCCATAGAGCCCGTCGAAGACGGCGGGCGGCGCGATGGGAAAGCCGAGCGCCGCCTCGATCTCGGCGACCAGCGCGCGCGAGGAGGCGACCAGCGTCTCGCCGACATAATCCTGCTCGGCGCATTCCACCCGCGCGACGCCGATATATTGCGCCAGCGAGGCCAGCATATCGTGAAAAGGCGCGACCGCGGCTCGGCGGCCCTCCGGCGAGGCGGCGAGAAAATCCCGATAGGCCTGCACGCCCTGCTCGAGCCCGGTGGCGGCGGCGGATTTCTGCACATCGACGAGACATTGCGCCAGCGCGCGCGGGTCGTCGCCGTCGAGAAGCGCGAGCAGCGGTTGATGGCGATGAGAGACGATATCGGTCCACATGGCGCCGCCGCCGCCCAGGCGCCGCGCGCCGCGGCCGCCGGCATGACGCGCCCAGGCGCTCTGCAGCTCGGCGGCGATCTCTATGTCGCGCTCGTCGACCGGCCGCAGCGACAGGGTCGGCTCCAGCCGCGGCAGGCCGCGCCGCGTGGAATTGAGCAGCTCCGTCGAAAGGCTGCGCCGGCTGGCGTTCTCCAGCAGCCAGAACTCCTCGCCGCGCACGCGGGCTGCCAGGGTCTCCTCGGGATAATCGCCATCCGGCAGATCGAAATCGAAGCCATAGACTCCGTCGCCGAAGCCGGCGCGCGCCAAATCCTCGCGCGGCCGATCGGCGCGCGCGACGCCGATCACGGCGCCGGCGGAGCAGACCTCGACATCGAATCGATCGCGCGGCCGCAATCGGTCATAGACCCAGCCGGAGACGCGGCCGCCGCTCGCGAGATCGACATAGCCGGAGAATTCTCTTTGACGCTTGCGCGAGAAGAACATCGGCCGTGCTCCTATGGCGCGCGCGAGCGCTGCGTGTCACTTGCGCGCAAAAATCGAAAGCCCGGAGGAGTGGCCGCTCTCCGCCTCTCGTATGTTCGTAAAACCGGCTTCATGCAATGCGGCGATCAGATCGTCGCGGCGGAGCAAAGACGCCGCTCCACGCTGCGCGACTTGGGTGTGAATATACAGCGCGTCGGCGCGGCGCGCGAGAAGCGCAATGGCCGCGAGCGGATCGGCGAAACGGCTCAGCGCATCATCGGCGACGACGAGATCATAGCGCTTGTCCGTCTCGCGCAGAAACGCCTCCATATCGCCGAGCCACAAGCGCGTTCGCGAGAGGCGCATCACCTCCTTGGCGACGAGGCAGCGGATGAAGGCGGCTCGGCTCGGCTCGATCGCCTCGACATTGGCGCCTGCGGATTCGAGAAGGAAGCTGTGGCCCGCCTCGCCCGGCGAAAGCTCGAGCACATTGCGGCCCTCGAGCGAGCCGAAGCAATCGATCGCCCACCGAATGCGCGCATCGTCGAAGGCTTCGATCCGACCGGCGGAGACGCCGCATGCGGGCGGAAAAGCGCAGCTCCATCCGCCGATCAAATCGACGGCGTTCTGCAGGCGGGGAACGCTCGACACATAGGAGTCGAAAACCTCCGCCGGAGGACGCGAGGGTCCTCGTTTCGGCAGCATGTCTCGCAGCTTCCTCAGCATCGATATGATCATCCCTCGGCGACGAGCAGAAATGCTTTCGAATCCCCATCGAAAACACGACTGAATTTTTCTACAATTCCATTCGCGCCGAGCGCGCCCGTGGGCGCCCGCGACGCGGCGCGACGGATTACGCTGTCGCGACGCTTTTGGCAATCGGCGGGCGCTACACGCGGAAATGACGGCCCGGCGGCAGGCTGTTCAGCAGCCGCAATCGCGGCGCCGCATTGTCGCGACTGTACCAGGGGTTGAATGCGGGATCTACATAACCGACGAGGTCGTATTTTTTGCGCAGCGTGTCCTGCTCGCGGCGAAAGCGCGCGATATTGGCGTCCGTCTCGTCGCTGCCGCGGCTCGCCGATTCATGATGAGTGAGCGTTGCGAAAGGCGTCCATACGACGCGAAATCCGGCGCGGCCGGCGCGCATGCAATAATCCGTGTCGTTGTAGGCGATGGCGAAATTTTCTTCGTCCAGCCCGCCGACGGCCTCGAGGCAGGCGCGCGTGATGAGCATGCAGGCTCCCGTCACCGCCGCCATGGATTGGCGGACGTCGAGCCGGCCCATGGGGCCTGGATAATCGCCGGGCATGCCGCAGAACCAATGTCCCGCCACAGAGCCGAGGCCCATGACGACGCCCGCATGCTGCAATGTTCCATTGGGATAGAGCAGACGCGCGCCGACAATTCCCGTGGAGGGATAGGCGAGGCAGGAGACCATCTCCTTCAGCCAGCCGGCGTCCATGACCTCTATGTCGTTGTTGAGCAGCAGCGCGCAATCGCCGCGCGCCGCCCTGAGGCCGCGATTGACCTGCCGCGAGAAGTTGAATGTCTCCTCGACGATATCGATCGAGACGAAAGGATAGGCCGCCTTCTTCTGCTCATAGAGAGCGAGAACGCGCTCGTCCTTCGTGCCATTGTCGACGACGCGTATCTCCATGCGCGGATAATCGGTCCGCAAAATGAGATCGTCGAAGAGGCGGGAGACGAGCGCGAAGGAATCGCGGCTCGGCACGATGATGGAGACGAGCGGCCAGGCGTCGTCCTTCGGCGAAAAGCGCACGCGATGCAGATCGGCGTTGCGCGCCGGCTCCACTGTCGCCGGCGCGCCGTCGACGGCGTAGCTTTCCGCCAGCGAGCGGCGCGCGCTCGTCGTGGCGCGATCGAGAAAGCTCACCGAATAGCTCTTGCCGTCGCGGCGCCAGAGATAGGCGGGGTAGGGGAGATGGACGATCTCCTCCGTCGCGAGGCCGCGCGTGTAGCGCAGCAGCAGATCATAATCCTGCGAGCCTTCGTAGCCGCGGCGCAGGCCGCCCAGCGCCTGCAGCCGCTCACGACGATAGAGCGAGAGATGATTGACGTAATTGACGCCGGAGAGCAGCACGGGGTCGAAGGCCGGCTTCAGCGAGTAATGCTTGGGCTGCAGCTTGGCGTCGGCGACGATCTCGTCGGTGAAGACGAATTGCGCGCCGGGCGTGCGCTCGATCGTCTCCAGCAGCGCATCGACGGCGTAAGGCGCGAGCGCGTCGTCGTGATCGATGAAGCCGACCCAATCGCCGCGCGCCGCGGCGAGGCCGCTATTGGTGGCGACGGCGATCCCGCCATTCTGCGCCGCGCGCAGAATCGTCACATGCGGCGTGTCGCGATGACGCTCGAGCCAGTCGATCGTCTCGCGCGACGTCGAGCCGTCGTCGGAGAGGATCAGCTCATAGGCGCCGGCCCTTTGTATCCGAAAGGAATCGAGCAATTGGTCGAGATAGAGCGCCGGCGCGTCATAGACCGGCGTTACAAAGGAGAACGCCGGCCGCTCGCCCGTCCAGGCCGGCGCGCCGGCGTAGTGGGCGTTGGCCATGGCGATCACCTGCTCGAAATGCGGAGTCGCGCCGCGCACCTTGGCGACGCGCGCGCCGACGCCGGAAAGCTCCGGCGCGCCGGGCCGTGCTATGGTCTCGCACAGCGGAGCCGCGCGCTCGCCGCGCGCCGCCGCGCGCAGCCTGCCGCCGACGAAGGCGCGCACGGATTTCTCGTCATAGGCGATGAAGGCGCGAAAACGAAACCGCGAAGGGTAGGAAGAGGGATCGAAACGCACATGATGCACGCGGCCGAAGCTCCGCAGCGCGATCACATAGAGGCCGTCGCGCGTGTGCTTGAGCTCGATCTCGTCATCCGGCTCGAAGCCCTTGCCGAAATCGATATAGATGCGCGGGTCGAGCGTCTGATCGGCGTCGGCGACCTCGAGAATGATATAGGCGGCGCGCAAAAAGCCCGTGACGAAGACGAAGAGCGGGTCCGCATCCGTGGCCTGCCAGCTCTCCCAGCCGAGTCGGCGAAGGCCGGATCGACGCACAGAAGGAATTCTCAGCAACAAGACCGTGCTTTCCCGAATATGAGTCGCGGACCTGAGGCTCCGCGCTCGCGTCATATAGTCGAGCCGCGGCGCCTTGGCCATAGCTCGGCGCCTGTCGCGCATGATGCGGCCGTGGCGGAAAAGTGGCGAAATTAGGCCATCGCGCCCGCGTGGACGCGGCGCTCGCGCTGGGCTATAAGGGCGCGGTTCGCGTCAATGGCGGTTCCCTGGCGAAGCCTGCTCGAAGAGAAGATGATCCAACTCTTAGACGTCTTCAAATTCTATAAGACCGAGCGACACTCGAAGGTCATATTGGATCATGTGTCGATGGTTTTCGACACGAGCTATTCCTATGGTCTGCTCGGCGTCAACGGAGCCGGAAAGACGACGACCCTCAAGGTCATAGCGGGCACCGAGCTGCCGAATTCCGGCAGGGTGCGGCGCACGGTGCGGGTCTCCTGGCCGCTCGGCTTCGGCGGCGGCTTCCATCCGGCGATGACCGGCCGCGAGAATGTGCATTTCGTGGCACGAATCTACGGCGCCGATCCGCGCAAGGCGGCGATGTTCGTCGAGGAGTTCTCCGAGCTCGGCGATTATTTCGACGCGCCGGTGAAGACCTATTCGTCCGGCATGGGCGCGCGTCTTGCCTTCGGCATGTCCATGTCCATCGACTTCGACGTCTATCTCATCGACGAGATCACCGGCGTCGGCGACATGAGCTTTCAGAAGCGATGCCAGGAGGCGTTCGATCAGCGGCGCAAGAATTCGAGCGTCATCTTCGTCTCGCATTCGATGCAGGCCGTGGCTGATTATTGCGACCGCGGCGGCGTGCTCGTCGACGGCCGCCTCTTCATGTTCGACACGGTCGCCAAGGCGATCGAGATGTACAATCGAATGAACCGATAGAGGCGAGGATGGACGAACCTCCGAAGTCTCCCGATTTTCGCACGGTCAATGCGCTGGAGCGCGCCGAGGCCGTTCAGCGCTTTCTGGCCGAAGCCGCGCGGCGCGCGCGCTTCTCGGCGCGGGCGCGCGGCGCCTATCAGAAATCCAGCTTCGCCGAGCGGCGCGGCGCAAAGGCGATGCGCATCGCCTTTCTCGTCCTCGCCATCGCCATGGTGGCGATCCCCAATGTCGTCGGCGGGCTCTACTACGGGCTGCTCGCCTCGGACCAATATGTCGCCGAGGCGAAATTCACCGTGAGCAGCGCGGCCATTCCCAAGCTCGACGGGCTCGGCTCCGTGACCGGCCTGCCGCAGATGATGATCTTTCAAGATTCGATGATCATCATCGAATATATCGAGAGCCGGACGCTGGTCGAGCAGCTCGAGCGCCAGGTGAATCTGCGCGAGCTCTATGGCTCGGATCGCGTCGATTGGTGGGCGCGCTTCAAAAAGTCGAAACCGATCGAGAATTTCACCGAATACTGGAAGAAGATGGCCACAGCGACGATCACCTTCCCCTCGGGAATCGTCACGCTGACGGTCCGCGCCTTCTCGCCGGCCGACGCCAAGACGATCGCCGACAAGGTGATCGCCGACTGCGAGACTCTGGTCAATGATCTCAATGAGCGGATGCGGCAGGACACTGTGCGGGCCTCCGAGCAGGATGTCGAGCGCGCCGCCGAGCGGCTGAAGGTCGCGCGCGTGAATTTGGAGCGCGCGCGCAATACGGAAGGGCTGATCGACGTTCGCCAGACGAGCAAATCGCAGAGCGAGGTGCTTTCCGCCGTCCAGATCGAGCTGTTGAAATATCAGCAGGAATATCTCACCCAGTCGCGCTACGTCGACGAGAGCGCGCCGCAAATACGTCATCTGAAGCGACAGATCGAATCGCTGGAGAAGCAGGTCGCCAGCCTGAAGGCGGAGATCACCACGCGGGAAGCGCAGGGGCTCGACGCGCTGGCGAGCAAGACGCTCTCCGGCAAGATGACGACCTTCGCCAATCTCGACCTCGAGCATAAGATCGCCGAGACGAGCTATGAGATCGCGACGGCCTCGCTCGACGGCGCGCGCCTGTTCAGCGACCGCAAGCTGCTCTATCTCCATCAGATCGAATCGCCCGCTCTGCCGGAGGACGCGCGCTATCCGCGGCGTTGGCTCTATACGGGCCTGCTGCTCGCCATTTCGCTCACCCTTTATGGCGTGGTCGTCGGACTCATCGCCTTCGTGCGCAACCATATGGCGTGAGCGCGCCTCAGCCCTCGCGCGCCACTTGCGTCAGATAGGCGCCATACTGGCTTTTGGCGAATTTCTGCGCGGCGGCGCTTAGCGCCTCGGCGTCGATCCAGCCTTGGCGGAAGGCGATCTCCTCGAGGCAGGCGATGCGCTGGCCCTGCCGCAGCTCGATCGCGCGCACATATTCCGCCGCCTCCAGCAGCGAGGCCGGCGTGCCCGTGTCGAGCCAAGCGAAGCCGCGGCCCAGCCGCTCCACATTCAGCTCGCCGCGCTGCAGATAGATGTTGTTGAGGTCGGTGATCTCCAATTCGCCGCGCGGCGAAGGCTTCAGTTCCGCAGCATATTGCGGCGCGCGATCGTCGTAGAAATAAAGCCCCGTGACCGCCCAGTTGGATTTGGGCGCTTTCGGCTTTTCCTCGAGCGATAGCGCGCGGCCCTGCGCGTCGAAATCGACGACGCCGTAACGCTCGGGGTCGGCGACGTGATAGGCGAAGACGGTGGCGCCGCGGCGCGATTGCCTCGCCTTGGTCAGCGATTCCGTGAGGCCGTGGCCGTAGA
>NZ_JBQUZK010000037.1:0-1144 GCF_056313885.1 Methylosinus sp. DMC45 | reverse complement strand
CTAGTGCGCTGACACCGACATAGGATTCACAATTGCGGCTCGGCGTGCGAGTCTGGGCTCATGGCCCAGACTGTCAGCATCATCCTTCCGGACGAAGACCACGAGCAACTGGACGCGATCGCCTCTGATCGCTCTCGGGCGCTCAAACATATCCAGCGCGCAAAGATCGTGCTCTTTTCCGCGGAACGGCTCCCGGTTCTGGAGATCGCCCGGCGCGCAGGCGTCAGCCGTCCGGCGGTCTGGCGCTGGCAGCAGCGTTATGGAGAGGAAGGCGTCGACGGCCTGTTGCGCGACAAGACCCGCAAGCCGGGCCGCGCGCCGCTCGACGCGAAGCTCGTCGCCAGAGTTCTCGAATTGACCTGCTCGGAGCCGCCCGGCGCCGCCACTCATTGGACGGGCCGCGCCATGGCGAAGATCATGGGGATTTCGCTGCGGGCGGTGCAACGCCTCTGGGAAAAGCATCGCCTCCAGCCGCATCGCATCCGAACCTTCAAGCGCTCGAGCGATCCGCAATTCGCAGAGAAGGTCGAGGATGTCGTCGGCCTCTACATGGACCCGCCGGCTCACGCCGTCGTGGTCTCCATCGACGAGAAGAGCCAGATCCAGGCGCTCGACCGCACGCAGCCCGGCCTGCCGCTCAAGCCCGGAAAATGCGGGACCATGACCCACGACTACAAGAGAAACGGCACGACCACCCTGTTCGCCGCGCTCGATATCCTGCACGGAACCGTCATCGGCCGCTGCATGAAGCAGCATCGGCATCAGGAGTTCATCCGCTTTCTTTCCGCCGTCGAGCGCGCGGTGCCGGCGGGCAAGGTCATCCACGCCATCCTCGACAATTACGCGACCCACAAGCATCCCGCGGTCATGAAGTGGCTCGCCGATCATCCACGCTGGACCTTCCACTTCACGCCGACCTCCGCTTCGTGGCTGAACGCCGTCGAGGGGTTTTTCTCTACCATCACCCGCCGAAAAATCCGTCGCGGCGTCTTCAAATCCGTGCCCGAGCTCGAAGCCGAGATCGCCCGCTATATCCGGCAGCACAACAAATCCGCCGGGCCTTTCGTCTGGACAAAGCCGGCTAAGGCGATTTTCGCCAAGCTGGCCCGCGTTCCTGCACCTTCCGTCTGAGTCAGTGCACTAG
>NZ_JBQUZK010000036.1:110189-248184 GCF_056313885.1 Methylosinus sp. DMC45 | reverse complement strand
ATCTCGGCCTGCATCACATCGGCGCGGAAGATGAAATTGCCGCTGTTCCACAAATAGCCGGCGTCGATATAGCGCTGCGCGGTCTCGCGATCGGGCTTTTCGACGAAGGCCTCGAGCTTGGAGACGTCGCCGGCGATGCGCTCGCCGGGGCGAATATAGCCATAGCCGGTGGCCGCATGGTCGGGCTTGACGCCGAGCGTGACGATATAGCCGTCCGCGGCGGCGGAAGCCGCCTTCTTGCAGAGCTCGACGAGGCCTTTGGGGTCGCGCACCACATGATCGGCGGCCAGCACGACGACGATGGTCTGCGGCGAGCGGCGCGCGGCGGCGCCGGCGGCGACGGCGACAGCGGCGGCCGAATCGCGCCGCGTGGGCTCGAGGACGATATCGGCCGCGGCGCCGATGGCGCGCAGCTGATCGGTGACGAGGAAGCGATAATCGGCGTTGGAGATGATGACCGGCTTGTCGAAGGCCTCGTCCGCCAGCGTCTGAATGGTCGTCTGGAAGGTCGACAGCTCGCCGATGAGCGGAATGAATTGTTTCGGGAGAGTTTCCCGCGATTCGGGCCATACGCGCGTGCCCGCCCCGCCGCACATTATGACAGGAAGTATCTTCGTCATGTATCGCCTTTCGGTGGAAGGCCGTTGTCCAGCGCCGCGCTCCTTATGAGACGACGGCGACGAACCGGATCTCGCCCACGGCCCGCAAGTCGGGGTCGACGAGGCCCGCTAGCATAGGCTGCGCCAATGCGCCAAAGATTACGTCAGCAATAGGCCGAACGACCAGGATTTGGCAAGTCGGCGCAATCGCTTCGAGCGAATCTGCGCGCTCGGAACGGGGCCGACATCACCAGTCATTTGAGGCGAAATTTCAGCTCTTGCCCTTTTTTTCGAGCTCGGCCTTCAGCGCCAGCAGCTTGGCGAAGGGCGAATCGGGATCGGGCAGACGTTCTTTCTCCCGTCTTTCGGGCGGCGGGGAAAAGCCATTGCCGCGGCGGCGGTCGTCCCGCGGCGGGCGATTGTCGCCGCGCGGCCCGTCGCTGCGCGGCTTGCCGCCGGAGCGGAAGCCGCTCTCCTTGCGGGCGTCCTGGCGCGGCCGATGCTCGCCCTCGCCTTGCTCGGGACGCCGGCCGCCGCCCTGGCCTTGCCCATGCCCTTGGCGCGGACCGCGGGGGCGCTCGCCGGCCGGCCGCGCGCGGCCTTCCTCCTGGCCCGGAGCGCCGCCCTGACGCCGGCGCGGCGCTTGCGGGACATGACGCTGCAAGGTCCAAATCTCGATCGGCGCGGGCTCGGCCGCGGTCGGCTCGGCGCTCGCCTCGGCCGGGCTCGCTTCGGTCTCGCTCGCTTCCGTCTCGGCGGCGATGGCTGCCGGCTCCTGCGGCGCAGGCGCCTCTTCCGCCGGCGCCTCCTCCACGGCTATCTCTTCCACGGCGGGGGCGGGAGCCTCCTCCGTCGCCGCCACGGCCTCGGCGACAGGCTCGAGCGCTTCGACCGGCTCAGCGGCCGATTCGCCGCTCTCCGATTCGGCGCTCTCCTCGGCCGCGGCCGGAACCGGCGCGAGCGGCTCGGTCGCCGCCTTGGCCAGCAGCGGCACGGTGATCGCCGGCCCCTGACGCTCGGCGGATTGATAGCCGAGCGAGCGCAGAATGGAGGCGAAGGCCTCGCCCGCGCAGCCGGTGAGCGAGGTCATCGCCACTGTGACGACGAAACCCTCGCCATCGGCGGCGCCGGGCGGCGGATCGCCGGCCGTCACGCCGGGGCGATAGGCGCTCGCCGGGCGGATGAGATCGGCGAGCCGCTCCAGAATATCGACGCGCACCACGCGCTCGCCGCAGACGCGGAAGCCGGCGGCGCGATAGAAGCCCTTGGAGATCGCCGGATCGGCGGCGAAGGAAGTGCGGCCGGAGGCGGCTAGATGCGGCACCTCCTCGAGGCCCTTGAGATTGTCGAGCCCGCCATGCTTCAAGCCCCAGAGCAGGGCGGCGAGCGAGCGCGGCGCCGGCTTCAAGAGCTGCGGCAGATAGAGGTGATAGGCGCCGAAGCGCACGCCCTTCTTGCGCAGGGCGGCGCGGTCTTCCTGGGAGAGCGTCTTGATGTCGCGCGCCACGCGGCTGCGCTCCAAAACGCCGAGCTCCTCGGCCAGCTGAAAGGCGATGCCGCGGGAAACGCCCTCGAGCCCCTCGCCCTTCTCCAGCTCCTCCAGCGCGCCGAGCAGCTTCTTTATATGCTGGGCCAGCCACAGATCGAGCCGCTGCTGCACTTTCTCCAGCGCCGCGCCGGTCAATTGCTCGTCGGCCAGCAGGCGAACCACCGGGGTCAGCACGGCGGCGCCGGGCGCGATCTTGCCGACAGGCTCGCCGAGCCAGCGAATGGTCCCGTCATTGCCGAGCAGAAAAGCGTCGTCCACCGCGTCGAACACGCGGGCGGCGCGCGCCTCTATCTCGCCGGCGAGCGCCCGCTGCGCGGCGGCGTTCAACGCCTTCGCCGCTTCGCCCGTGGCCTGCGGGTCGGCCGTGAAACGAAATCCCTGCAACTGTCCGACATGCTGACCTTCGACCATAACGTCGCCGGCAGTAGTGATTTCGGCTTCGAGCATCGCGTTCTCTCTCAGGCGGCGCATCAGCACGCTGGTGCGGCGATCGACGAAACGCTGCGTGAGGCGTTCGTGCAGCGCGTCGGACAGACTGTCCTCTACCTGACGCGCGACGCTCTGCCAATGCTCTGGATTCTCGAGCCAGCCGGAACGATTGGCGATAAAGGTCCAGGTGCGCACCTGGGCGAGCCGCGCGGACAGTGTGTGAATGTCGCCGTCGATGCGGTCCACGGCGGCGATTTGCTTTGCGAACCAATCGCCTGGGATCAATCCGCGGCGCACCACATAGCCATAGACGGCGAGCGCCAGCTCCGCATGAGCGGCCGGCGAGGTCTTGCGATAATCTGGAATCTGGCACACGTCCCAGAGTCTCATAATATCTGCAATTGTTTTCGTGTTGCGCTGCACAGTCTCGTCGCGCGCGGCGACCTCGAGCACCATCTGATCCTCGGCGGTGCGCGCCCGCAGCAGGCATTCGTCGGGGGAGGCGCGCTCCAGCGATTCGGTCAGCGCCTCGATCGAATCGAAATCGAGATCGCCATTGCGCCATTGCAGCGCGACCAGCGGATCGAACCAATGATTCTCGAGCGCTTCCACCGTCTGCTCGTCGAAGGGCGGGCAGCGGCCGGTGCTGCCGAAAGTGCCGTCATTCATGTTGCGGCCGGCGCGGCCGGCGATCTGCCCCATTTCCGCCGCCGTCAATCGGCGATGGCGCCAGCCGTCGAACTTGCGGTCGGCGGCGAAGGCGATGTGGTCGACGTCGAGATTGAGGCCCATGCCTATGGCGTCTGTGGCCACGATGTAATCGACGTCGCCATTTTGAAAGAGATCGACCTGGGCGTTGCGCGTGCGCGGCGAGAGCGCGCCCAGCACCACGGCCGCGCCGCCGCGCTGACGCTTGATCCATTCGGCGATGGCGTAGACGTCCTCGGCCGAGAAGGCGACGATGGCGCTGCGCGGCGGCAGCCGCGCCAGCTTGCGCTCCCCGGCGAAGGCGAGATGCGACAGCCGCGGCCGTGTGAAGATGGGAACGCCCGGCAGCAGCCGCTCGATCAAGGAGCGCATGGTTTCCGCGCCGATCAGCAGCGTCTCCACGCGCCCGCGCCAAAACAGCAGGCGATCGGTGAAGACATGGCCGCGGTCGAGGTCGGCGGCGAGCTGAATTTCGTCGACGGCCACGAAATCCACATCGAGATCGCGCGGCATGGCCTCGACGGTCGAGATCCAATAGCTGGGCGCGCGCGGCTTGATCTTCTCCTCGCCGGTGACGAGCGCGACATTCTCCGTCCCCACGCGCTCGGCGACGCGCGTATAGACCTCGCGCGCGAGCAGACGCAGCGGCAGGCCGATCATGCCCGTCGGATAAGAGAGCATTCGCTCTATGGCGTGGTGGGTCTTGCCGGTGTTGGTCGGCCCCAGAACGGCGGCGACGCCGGCGGTCGACGGTCGCACGCCCGGCGCGGCCGGTTTTTTGGCGGTGAGCATGGGGCTCATGATTTTTCTTTATATTTCACCTCGAGCCTCGACGCGAGCCCGGCTCCCCGAATCGATAGCGGCGATCGTCCCGGAATGGAACGGCGAAGATCGCGCTATTTTACGCTTCGAACAGGCGTCGAACGAATCGCGGCCGAATCGACGACGCTTTTCGAGTCACGCTCTGTTCGCTCGAGATATGGTTGCTCCTCGCGCCTGCGAACGCTATGGCTTCCAAATCTCGTCTTTTGCTGCAGCTGTGTGCGGCGCGTCGCGCAGGGAAGCGCGCGGACTCCGCCGCGCCTTCTTGTCAACACGCCAATTGCGACGTCCCGACGACGACGGCGTTAAGCTTTGGAATCTTGCCGGAACGGACCGCGCACGAATCGGCGATCTCGCCGTGTTGCCGCGCCGTTCCCGCGAGGTCTCGAGGCTTTCGCCCGGCCGACGCGCTATTTCGCGCCGCGCCGGGGCGCGGAAGACCGAGCCGCATTTACCTCCTCGTCTCGAAATCGGCCGTCTCGGCGCGCGCTCGCAGCGCCCGGAGCGTCTCTCGCCCGGCCTGTCGCGCGCTCGCGCGCCGCCCCAATGCGAATCGCGCGACGTCGGCAGGGTTAACGCGCTGCGTTGCGCGAGCGCGTGACGCGCTGCGGCGTAAGCCGAGCGTTAACCTTTCGTAAGCCATGATCCGCCGCGACAGCGACGCCCAGCGGATGGACAGAGCATTGGCAGAAAACAAGCGTGACTTCCGATCGAGCGTCGCCGCGCTCGCTCTCGCGCCGAGCCCGCGGGCGCTGCGATTCTTCGCCGTCGGCCTGCTCAACACGGCTTTCGGCTATGCGATCTTCTATTTCGTCTGGCGCGCCACGCAGGACTCGACCGTCGCGGCCGGCGTCTCCACGGCGATCGGCGCCGCGTTCAACTTTCTCTCGATCGGCCGCCTCGTTTTCGGCTCCGCCGACCCGCGCTTTCTCGGCCGCTTCATCGCCGTCTATGCAGCGCTCTTCATCGTCGACGCGCTCGCCTTGCGCGCGCTCGAGCATTTGGGCGCCGAGGCGGCGCTCGCGCAGGCGGCGCTGACGCCGATGCTCGCGACGCTGTCTTATCTCCTCAATCGCGACTTCGTCTTCCGCAGCGGAGCCGGCGGCGCATGAAGACCATCTCCATCGTCACGCCCTGCTATAATGAAGAGCTGAACATTCGTGAATGCCATGCGCGGGTCGCCGCGCTGTTCGACGGCGAGCTGAAGGATTATCGCCGCGAGCATGTGTTCTGCGACAACGCCTCCAAGGATCGCAGCGCCGAAATATTGCGCGATCTGGCCGCGAGCGATCCTTGCGTGAAGGTCATTCTCAACGCGCGCAATTTCGGGCCGATGCGCTCCAACTTCAATGGCGTGATGGCGGCGAGCGGCGATGTGGTTCTCTTGTTCCTGCCCGCCGATCTGCAAGACCCGCCGGAGCTGCTGCCGCAATTCGTGAAGCTGTGGGAGGCAGGAAACGAGATCGTCTATGGCATCCGCAAGACTCGCGAGGAGGGCGCCGTCATGCGCATGGCGCGCGGCCTTTATTATCGCGTGCTCACCGGCCTCTCGGAATTCACGCTGCCACCCGGCGTCGGCGATTTTCAGCTCGTCGATCGCAAGGTCGTCGAGGCCATGCGCAGCATAGACGATTCCTATCCCTTCATGCGCATGATGACATTCGAATGCGGCTTCACCGCCGTCGGCGTTCCCTATCGCTGGGTCGAGCGCCGCCGCGGCGTCACCTCCAATAATCTGCCGCGGCTCATCGATCAGGGCCTCAACGGCCTCGTCACCTTCACGCCGGCGCCGCTGCGTCTGCTGCTGTTTCTCGGCTTCGGCATTGCGGCGCTGGCGCTCGCTTACGCATTCGTCAGCCTGGCGCTCGGGCTGATCTTCTTCCGCCAGCTCGCGCAGCCCGGGATGATGACGATCATCGTCGCCGTCTTCTTCTTCGGCGGCGTGCAGCTTTTCTCCATAGGCGTGCTCGCCGAATATATTCTCGCCATACATTCGCAGGTGAGGCGCAAGCCTGTGGTGTTCGAACGCGAGCGCATCAACTTCTAGCAGCTTCCCGCCAATGGAGGCGCCCACCGGCCCTCGACCTCTTTGCGGGAGAGGAAGCAGAGTCGGCGGTTCATCGACGCTTCGCGAAACGTCGACTCGCCCGCTCTCCCGCGCAGCTCGGGAGAGTGAGGGAGAGGGCCCTTGGTTCGAGTGACGAGACGATCAATGCATGTTCTCAGAAAATCGCGAAGCGGTTTTCGGAAAAGTTCATGCGAACTCAAATTGCTTTGGAGCGCGTTCCGACAAAATGTGTCCGAAGGCGCGCTAGGAGGGTGAGTATGACCGCGACGATGCTGACCCATAGGGAAGATACAGCCGCGCGCGCGCCGCGCGCCTTGCGCAATCTGCATTTGCTGCAGGCGAGCGTTCTCGTCTTTCTTCTTTCCAATGTCGCGCTCGCTTTCGTCTTCGGCGCCGTCGCTGCGACGAGCATTGTTGTGGGTTCGGCGCTCGCCGCTTTCCTGCTCTTCACCTTTCGTCCGAAGCCGGACGGAGTCGTCGCCGCGCCCATAGACGCGAAAAAGCTCGCGGCCTGCCTCGCGTTCGCCCTCGCTCTGCTCCTTCTCGGCGGGGAGACGCATCTCTTCTACGCAACGGCCGATTGGCTCATGCGCGACGCCGTCCTCTCCGATCTCACGCGCAAAGGCCTGCCGCTCTACTATCGCCACGAAGGCGAGGACTATCTGTTGCGCGCGCCGCTCGGCATGTATCTCCTTCCGGCCGCCATCGGCCGCGTCACCGGGCTCTTCGGCGCGCATGTCGCTTTGCTGGCGCAGAATGCGCTGCTGCTCGCAGGCTGTCTCTATTTCGTCGCGCTGCTCGCCGGGGGACGCGTCGCGCCTTTCCTCGCGCTCTTCGTCCTGTTCAGCGGCCTCGACGTCGCTCCGCAGCTGTTGCGCGACGGGTTCGATCTGCCCGCTCATCTCGAATGGTGGAATTCGGCGATTCAATATTCCTCGCATGTGACGCAATTGTTCTGGGTTCCCAATCATGCGTTGCCGGGCTGGTGGACGGCGCTGCTGCTGTTGCTTCTCGTGCGCGAGGAGATCGATCTCGCGATCCTCGCCAGCCTCTTCGCGACGACGCTGCTCTGGTCGCCGCTCGCAGCGGCCGGCGCCGCGCCGCTCGTCGCGCTCGGCGCGCTCCGCCTCGGCCGCGGCCTGTTCACGCCGCGCAATATCGCCGCCGGCGCGGCCGGACTCTGCTTTCTGCCGATCGCCCTCTATCTGACGATCGACGCGGGCTCGGTGCCACATGGCTGGCTCGTTGCGACGCCCGGCTTTCTTCTTCTCTATGTCGCATTCATCCTCGTCGAAATCCCCCATGCGGCGATCGTGCTTGCGCAGCGGACGCTGCTCGCGGCGAGCGATCGTGCGCTGCTTTCGGCTTCGATCCTGGTCCTGCTGCTGCTTCCGCTCTATTCCTTCGGCCCGAACAATGATCTCGCTATGCGCGCCTCCATTCCGGCGCTGTTTCTGCTCGCCTTCGCCTTCGCCGGGATCGCGGTGGCGACGCCGCGCGACGGCGGCCTGCTCGCCTCGGCGATATCGACGCTCGTGATCATCTCCGCGGCGACGCCGGCGACGGAGATCAAGCGCACGCTCCTCGCGCCCGCTTTCGCGATCAGCGACTGCAATCTGCTCACGAGCTGGCGCAAGACCGAATCGAATGTCTTTCCGACCAACTATCTCGCGCATGCGGCGACGGTTCCGCCATGGCTCGCGGCGAGCGAGGGCGCTCGGCTCGAGGTCGAGCAGCGAAGCTGTTGGCCGGATCACCCGCATCTTCCCGATTCGCGCAAATAGCGGGCGATGCATCCGCGAGATATTTCCTCGTCGTCATTGCGAGCGAAGCGAAGCAAACTAGAGCCGTGGGGCGCCCCCCCCTGGATTGCTTCGTCGCTTTCGCGCCTCGCCCTGACGACCTTGAGGGAAGCGAGGTGGCGCGACGCGCCGGGGATGTCCACAGAATTTCGCTCGTGACATTTGGCTTTTGACTTGGCGCCGCGCCGAACGCTAAAACGCGCCTCTTTTGAGAAACAGCCGACAGGGATAGCGCATGGCGTCGATCGTCGAACGAATCAGCACGGAGCTCTCCGCGAAACCTTGGCAGGTGGAGGCGGCCGTCGCTCTGCTCGATCAAGGTTCGACCGTGCCCTTCATCGCCCGCTACCGCAAGGAGGCGACGGGCCAGCTCGACGATATCCAGCTGCGTCATCTGGAAGAGCGCCTGCGTTACTTGCGCGAATTGGAAGACCGCCGCAAAGCGATTCTCGATTCCATCGAAGCGCAGGGCAAGCTCGACGACGCGTTGCGCGCGACCATAATGGACGCCGACAATAAGGCGCGGCTCGAGGATATTTATCTTCCCTATAAGCCCAAGCGCCGCACCAAGGCGCAGATCGCGATCGAGGCCGGTCTTGCGCCGCTCGCCGAAGCGCTGCTCGGCCATCCCGAGCGCGAGCCGAAAGCGCAGGCCGAGCCTTTCGTGAACGCCGAGAAGAATGTCGCCGACGCGACCGCCGCGCTCGAGGGCGCGCGCGCCATTCTCGTCGAGAGATTCGCGGAAGACGCCGATCTCATTGGCCGCCTGCGCGAGACCTTCTGGACGCGAGGCCTGATGAAATCGAAAGTGCGCGCCGGCAAGGAGACGGCGGGCGCGAAATTCTCCGATTATTTCGATTTCTCCGAGCCGCTCACCAAGCTTCCGTCGCATCGCATTCTCGCGATGTTCCGCGGCGAGAAGGAGGAGATTCTCGATCTCGAGATGGTCGCCGAGCCGAGCGAAGGCGCCGTCGGCTATGAGGGGCAGATCGCGCAGCGTTTCGTCATCGCCGATCGCGGCCGCCCGGGCGACCGCTGGCTGCTCGACACTGTGCGCTGGGCGTGGCGCACCAAGATCGAGCTGCATCTTTCCGTCGATCTGCGCACGCGCCTGTGGCGTCTCGCGGAGGATGAGGCGATTCGCGTCTTCGCTGCGAACTTGCGCGATCTTCTGCTCGCGGCGCCGGCCGGCGCGCGCGCGACGCTCGGCCTCGATCCGGGATTCCGCACCGGCGTCAAGGTCGCCGTCATCGACAAGACCGGCAAGATCGTCGCGACGACGGCGATCTATCCGCATGAGCCGCAACGGCGATGGGACGAATCGCTCTCCATTCTCGCCAAGCTGGCGCGCGAGCACGCCATAGAGCTGATCGCCATCGGCAATGGCACGGCCTCGCGCGAGACCGACAAGCTCGCCGGCGATCTCATGTCGAAATTCCCGGAGCTGAAGCTCACCAAGATCGTCGTCTCGGAGGCGGGCGCGTCCGTCTATTCCGCATCGGAATACGCCTCGCGCGAATTGCCCGATCTCGATGTGTCGCTGCGCGGCGCGGCGTCGATCGCGCGCCGTCTGCAAGACCCGCTCGCCGAGCTGGTGAAGATCGAGCCCAAGGCGATCGGCGTCGGCCAATATCAGCACGACGTCTCCGAGGTGAAGCTCTCCCATTCGCTCGACGCCGTCGTCGAGGATTGCGTGAACGCCGTGGGCGTGGACGTCAACACCGCCTCAGCGCCGCTGCTGGCGCGCGTGTCCGGCGTCGGCGAATTGCTCGCCTCCAACATCGTCGCGCATCGCGACGCCAATGGCCCCTTCCGCACGCGCGAAGCCTTGAAGAAAGTGCCGCGTCTCGGGCCGAAGGCTTTCGAGCAGAGCGCGGGCTTCTTGCGCATCGTCGACGGCGACGATCCGCTCGATCGCTCCGGCGTGCATCCAGAGGCCTATCCTGTGGTGCGGCGCATTCTCGCCGCCGCCAAGACCGACATAAAGCAGCTCATCGGCAATGCGTCCGAGCTGCGCAAGCTGCGGCCGGCGCAATTCGTCGACGAGAATTTCGGCCTGCCGACCGTCACCGATATTTTCGCCGAGCTGGAGAAGCCCGGCCGCGATCCGCGCCCCGCCTTCAAGACCGCGACCTTCCAGGAGGGCGTGGAGAAGATTTCCGATCTGAAGCCCGGCATGATTCTCGAGGGCGTCGTCACCAATGTCGCGGCCTTCGGCGCCTTTGTGGACGTCGGCGTGCATCAGGACGGGCTCGTCCATATTTCCGCAATGTCCAAGACCTTCATCAAGGATCCACGTCAGGCGGCCAAGCCCGGCGATATCGTCAAGGTGAAGGTGCTGGAGATCGACGCGCCGCGCAAGCGCATCTCGCTCACCATGCGGCTCGACGACACGCCGGATCAGCGCCAGGCTCCGTCGGGCGGCCAGCGCCGCGACGGCGGCGGCGCGAGCCCGCGCCAGATGCGCCAGCCGGAGCCGCAAAAGGGCGCGGGCGCGCTGGGCGAGGCGCTGCTGGCGGCGATGCGCACGCCGCAGAAGAATGGTCGGTGAGCGGAGCGAAAGCTGGAGCGGGTGAAGGGAATCGAACCCTCGTATTCAGCTTGGAAGGCTGCTGCTCTACCATTGAGCTACACCCGCGGCGGAGCAGATATGCCAAGTCGCGCCGCGCTTGGCAATGCTCTCGCGCGGCCGGCGCCGCTCCAAAGGCGCGATTTTCGGCGATTCGCGCGCAATCCGGGGCTTTTCGGCGCGTGCGGCTTGACAGGCTCGCGTTCGATTTCTCATTTGACAGCCGGGCAAGGGCAAACTAACCGAGCGCCCGACCAACGTCTCCACGGGCGGTCCCACACCGCTCTATCTCGAGGATGCAAGGACCGTGGCCAAACCCGAACTCGGCGCCAAGCGCCAATGTCAGTCTTGTGGCGTGAAATTTTTCGATCTGAACAAGGATCCGGTCGTCTGCCCGAAGTGCGGAGCGATTTTCCATATCGTGACGTCGCGAATCGCCTCCCGCAATGTCGATCCCGATGAGGGCGCCGAGGGCGAGAAGGATGCGGAGATCGTCTCGCTCGACGAGGTGGAGGCCGCCGAGAACAAGGCCGAATCGATCGAGGCGGACGAGGACGTCGAGATCGACGATGCCGCGGAGGAGGACGACACCTTCCTCGAGAACGAGGAAGAGGAGGACGACGACGTCGCCGGCCTCATCGATGGCGACATCGACACGGATGAAGAAGGCTGAGACGAAAACGGCGGCCCCTGTTTTCGGGGCCGCCGCTTTTTTTGCGCTGTTGTTGCGATTTATTTTTTCGCCGGCTCGTCCGGGAAGGGCGTGAGCGCGGAGTAATTGGCCGGCACGGGCTGCGTCAGCGCGCCGAGGAAAGCGGTGATCGCCGCCACATCCTTGTCGGAGAGGTTCGCGCCCAATTGCACCTTGGCCATCACGCGCACGGCCTGCGGCAGCTCGGCCACGGAGCCGTCGTGGAAATAGGGGCCGGTCTTGGCGACATTGCGCAGGCTCGGGACCTTGAAGACATAGAGGTCCGCGTCATTCTTGGTCACATCGGCGCGGCCCTTGTCCGGGTCCTTGGAGCCCGTCTGCTTCCAATAGTCCTCGACGACGCCGAATTTGGAGAATGCGGTTCCGCCGAGCCCGACGCCGTCGTGACAGCCGGCGCAGCCGACATCGACGAATTTGCGCAGGCCTTCCTGCTCGGCCGGCGTCAGCGCCTTGGCGTCGCCATTCAGAAACGCGTCGAAGCGCGTCGGCTGCGGCAGCGTGCGCTCATAGGCGCCGAGCGCCTTGCCCCAGTTCTTCTGTGTCACCGGGTCCGCCTCGCCGGGGAAGGCCTTGGCGAAGGCCTCCGTATAGCCGGGGATGGATTTCAGCTTGGCGATCACCGTCGCGAAATCGGGATTGCCGAAGCTCACGGCGCCGGTCGGCGATTTCTCGGCCTGATCCTCGATCGATTCGCGATCGCCGCGCCAATGCGCCTTGAACTGCAAAGCGGCGTTGAAGATCGTCGGCGCATTGCGCGGATTGAGCTTGCCGAGCACGCCGAAGGATTTCGGCAGCCCGTCGGCGCCCTGCTTCTCGGGCAAATGGCAATGCGAGCAGCTGATATTGCCGTCGGCGGAAACGCGATTTTCGAAGAACAGCCGCCGGCCGAGCTCGGCCTGGGCGGATGTAGCGCTCGGCGAGGCCGGCAAAGGCGCGAAAACGCGCTTGGCGTCGGAAAGGAGCGCGACGTCGGCGCCGGCCGCGACAGCGGTCGCGGCGAGGCACAATCCCGCAGCCGCAAATCCGACCAGCGCGGAAATTTTTATGGTGGAAGTCATGATGGTCCGCCGTTTCTCGTAGCGGGAGCTGGGGCTCCGGCGGGCGCATCCTGTATCGATTTATGAGAGCCGGCAAGGCCGGCTCTCATAAAATCATACTTCGCAGCTAGGGTTGGTGCGCGGCGCCGATCGGGCGCAATCCGAGCCAGCGGCTCGCGCTCGGAAAAGCGCGGCGGATGACTGTTTCCGCCGCGATCACGGCGAGGAGAGACAGGCCGAGCGTCGGCAGGAAGAGGCCGAGGGCGAGGATGAGGCTCAGCATGAATGGCGCGAGGCGCGGCTCGGGTGAGAAGGCCGGCGGCGCGCCCAGGGCGCCGCGCGGGCGTCGCCGCCACCACAAGACCACGGAAGAGACTACGAGCAGCAGATAGGCGATGACAGTCAGCAGGCCGAGCAGCTGATTGAGCCAGCCGAACAGCTGCCCCTCATGCGCGGCGACGCCGATTCCGAAGATGCGGTCGATGAGGGGAGACGTGGCGAAGCCCGTCTCGCGCAATTGCTCGAAGCTCGCCGGGTCGAATTCGATCGTCCTGCGCAGCGGGCGGTTCTGCGTTCGCGATTGGACCTTCCAAGCGGCGCCTTCCGGGCCGGGCGGCGAGATCGTCACCGGCTCGGCGAGACCGAGCCCGGCCGCGATCGGCGCGATTCGATCGAAACCGACGCGCGTCGCCGTCATTGCGCCGGCGGCGACGTGATGCGCATGGTGCTCCGCATGTTCGCTCGGCGCGGGGGCGGCTTGCTGGAACTGCTCCTTGCGCTGCTCCCGCGCGTCGGCGGGTCCCGTCGTCCAATCGGGATGGACGAGCATCGTCTCGCCGATATTGCGCATATAGCGGAAACTCTCGCCCCAGACCAATGTCCAGGGCAGCGCCGTGACGAGCAGGAACAGAGCGAAAAACGACACCCACAGACCGGTGACGGCGTGGAGGTCGCGCCAGAAAATTCGGCCGCCCTCGGCGAGGCGCGGATAGGCGACGCCGGCCAAGCCTTTCGCGTCGCGCGGCCACCAGAGATAGAGGCCGCTGACGATCATGACGATGGCCCAGGCGCCGGCGAGCTCCAGCAGCACATGGCCGGGCGTCCCCAGCAGCAGATCGCCATGAATGGCGGAGGCGAGCTGCGACGGGCGGTATTTGTCGTCCTGAACCGCGAGAATTTCCAGCGTGTCGGGACGCACCAGCACGCGCTGGATCGCGAAATCCTCGGAGCCGCGGCGCCCGGTCATGAAGGTCACACGGGCGGCGTCGGTCGGATCGGCGCGCAGCTCGAGCGCGGTCAGCCGCGCGTCGGGCAGAGCCGCCTGCGCCGCCGCCACTTGCGCGTCGAGCGATTGCGGCGCGCCATTCAGCGCCATATGGTCGTAGGGCCGGTCGAGCCAGGCGTCGATCTGCGGCTTGAAGAGATAGACCGCGCCGCTGAGCGACAGCACGACGACGAAGGGCAGGCAGAACAGCCCCGCATAGAAATGCCAGCGCCAGATGGTGCGATAGGCCGCGGAACGGACGGACGCATCCCGCGATCCGACGAGATTGCGGACGATCATAGTCATATTTGGCCTCCTCGACGACGCCGGCGCCCGCCGCGGGCCGGTCGTGTCTTTTCTCAACTTCGATGTGATGGCTCGCCGATGAAAAGCTCGGCCGTCTCATTGGGAGCGTAACGCCGGGGCCGTGCGATTGTCGAGATCGCAAGGGGACGTCGCATTGGAAGACGTCGATGGGGCCGTCGCGCGAGAGGGGGCGTCGCGCGAGAAGGGCCGACGCGAGCCTTCGCGCATTATGGCGTCGGCAGGGACGAGCGGCGCCCGACCGCGGCAGGCGCTGGCGCGCAAAAAATGACGAGCCGGTAAGAAGGTCGCCTCCGCGAGGAGAGCGGGCTTCTTACCGGCTCGCTGAATTCGGCCGCTTCATGACAGAAGCGGCGAGCGCGAAATCCGTTCAGATTTCAGCGGATTCGTAGCTGGTGATTTCCATGCCGACGCAGACTTCGACGATCACCGGGGCGGTCCATGCCATGTTCATCTCCTCCGTTCGAAGAAATCGCCCTTTCGAGGCGAATGTCTCATCCCGCTTCTCGCTGCAATCGCGCTTGGCCGCATGAGCTTGGCAGGTTTGAGCTGGGCGATTGAGTAGCATGAAGCTATGCCACGCGCAATTCGGCAAATTGAGACAGCGTGTTTTCAAATCTTCCCGACCTCGTCGCAACCCATGGAAGTTGCGAGAGGAACGACATTCGCCGCGGCGGCCGGGCGCGCTTGTGGTCGGGCAATCCTCCCATAGAGGCGGATCGGGTCTCCCGCCGCGGGGGCGCGGTCATGGCGTCGCCGCTCCGATCTGCTGCAAGACTCCCAAACGATCGACCTGCAGCCATGCCCGGGCGAGCTTGCCGTCGCCGGCGTGATAGATGGCGATCCCCTCTTGAACGACCATTTTGCCCGTCGGAGCGACTCCGGCCAGCGGCCCGAGCTGCGCGGCGCAGAATCGCCAGCGCAGGCACACTTTGTTGTCGGCCGCGAACAAATCCTCGATCTCAAATCGGAGGTCGGGAAAGGCCGTGACCATGCGTTCGATCGTCCGCCGGAAACCCTCCGGGCCGCTTTCGCCATTCGCGCCGATGAAATCCGGCGTCAGATAATCGCCCAGCCGGTCCAGCCGACGTTTGTTGAGACAATCCTCATAGAGGCCTTCGACGAGCTCCGCCGGCGTCATGACGCTCCCTCCATTGACAACATATTGTCTTTTGTCATTTTGACAATATATTGTCAATATCTCGGCTGTTCAGGGAGATCGATCATGCCTCAGTCGCGCGGCGACGCCCTGAGCGGGCTCATATGGGAAATATTGCTGACCGCGGGCCGCCTGACGGAGCTCGGCAACAGGCTCACCGCGCCCTTTGGACTGACCGCCGCCCGTTGGCAGGTCATGGGCGTCATCGTCCACCGAGCGGCGACCATAGCGGACATCGGCCGCCGCCTGTCGCAGAGCCGGCAGGGCGTCCAACGTTTGGGCGATGAGCTGGCGCGGGACGGATTCGCGCGCTACAGCCCCAATCCGAAGCACGCGCGCGCAAAGCTGCTCGGCCCTACGCCGCAGGGAGCGGCGGCGTATCGAGAGGTGATGAAGCTGCAAGCCGAGTGGATGGAGGCTCTATCCGCTGAAATGCAGATCGAGGACATCGCCGCGGCGCGGACGCTGCTCGCGACGCTCGCATCCGGGCTGGAAGACGGCCGAAGGCGAGACGCAGCGCAAGGGCGCGAGCGCTCGTCGAGCGGCTGAGGTTCGACGTCGGCGTATCGAGCGCGGCTGCGCGTAGCTCACGCCGGCAGCAGCACCTCGCCCTTGCCGAACACCGCCGTGTCGCCGGCGAAGCGCTGCAGACGGCCGGAGAGCAGGCGCGAGGCGCCGCGGCTCTCTCCCGCCAGCGATTTGGCGAAGAGCTTGGCGAAGCCGAGATTATGCACGCCGCAATCGACATAGGTCGGTCCGAGCTCGCGCTGCTCGGAGAGCACGATGGTTGCGCGCTTGTTGAGATAGCCGATGCGCTCGCCCTCGGCCGTCCCCAGCACGATGATCGTGCCGGCGATGGCGCGCGAGCCCAGATCCTCGCCCGCGTCGCCCTCGACGATGATGATGCCGCGGCGCAGCCGATCGCCGGCGCGCGCGCCGACGCTGCCGCGCACCACGACGCGCCCGCCGGACATGCCGGGAATCTCGCCCGCGAGCGGCGCGCCCAGGAAATCCCCGGCGTCGCCGTAAATATCGATATTGGCGCCTGCCGATTGCGAGGCGGCGTAGGGGCCGGCGTCGCCGGCGACCGTGATCGTCCCGCCCTTGGCGGCGCGGCCGAGCTGCGCGCCCACATCGCCCTCGACATGAATGGCGAAGCCCGGCAGCAGCTTGGCGCCGAGCAGATCGAAGCGGTCGGAGCCGCCGTCGAAGCGCACCGAGGTCACGTCGCCGAGCTTCACCTTGAAGATGTCGCCGACCGTCACGCTCTCGCGCGTCGTGCCGATGGAGAGGGACTCGATTTCCTTCGCCGAGCGGCCGACGAGCCGATCGGGCGTCAGGGGCGAGAGGTCGAGCCGCTGGTCGGGCTCGGCTTTCAGCGTGAAGAGAAGCGGCTTCACTTACACGAGATCCTTCAGATGATAGTGGAAGGGGCCGAGCTTGCCGCCGTAATTGCCGGCGCCGACGCGTTTCGCGCCATTCTTGGGGCCGAGCGCGATGATCGCCTTGAGGCCGGCGCGCATCCCCGCCGCGACCGCCTCGCTGGTGAGGCCGTCGATGACGATCTCCAGCACGCAGCCGATATCGGCGTCGAGCGCGCTATTGGTGGCGCCGCGCAGCGTCGGGCAATAGGCGTCATTGGTGGAGGCGCCCATGCCCTTGTATTTGGAGCCGACCTTGGAGCCGGAGCGGACCACGCCGCCCGGGAAGGGCGCGATGGCGTCGGGCGTCTTGTGGACGGCCTCCACCGCGGCCTCGGTCGCGCGCATGGTGCTGGCCCAATCCTCGCCCATGATGAGCAGATTGCCGCCGCCGACCGATTTCTTGGTGAGGCCGACGGAAGATTCCACCAGGAACTCGCCGTCCATCACCGGCACGCGCCAGTAGCGGCGGCCGTCGATCGCCTTGGAAATCTGCCATTTGTCGCCGAATTGGCGCATGGAGTCGCCGACCTTGATCTTCGCCTCGCCGTCGAAGGCGGAGAAGACGGCCGAGCCGGGGCAGGTCAGCACGCATTGGCCGATGCGATTGACCAGCGCTTTCTCGACGCTCTTGGGCGAGAAGCCGAAGAGCAGCACGCGCACGCCCGGACGCCCGTCCGGCGTCTCGCGCGTCGACAATTCGCGGTCGATGCCGGCCTCGCAGTCGCAGCCGATGACCGATGTGGCGTAGCCGGTCATGGTGGTCGCGGCCTGCAAGGCCCATTTGCGGGTCGGCGCGGTGACGACCACGCCGGAGCCGGTCATCGGAAAGGCCTCGGCGAAGCTCTCGTCGATGCGAATTCCCTTGCGGATCAGCTGCGGCATGGGACCTCCGCAAAGGCGTCGGCGTTGGGGAGGGCGGCGTCCTGCACCTCGAACAGGGAGCGCGGCAGGCCGTAGAGCCCGTCGTAATATTTGTCGAGGCGGCTGTTGATCGCCCGGTCGTATTCCGGCCGCACGCGCAGCGTCCTTCCCTTGGTGTAATGCGAGACCTTGCCGTCGCGCACGACGAGATTGCCGTCCTTGAAGACGTAAGCGGCGCTGCGGAACATCGCCGCCTTGTCCTTCTGCGGCTTGTAGACCGCGACATCGCCGACCGAGCCGACGCCCAATTGGCCGCGATCCTCGAAGCCATAGAGCTTGCGCGGCGCGGCCCGCGTCATGGTCGCGATCTCATAGAAGGAATATTCGCGCTTCAGCGCCGGAAGATTGGTCAGCTCCAGCACATCGGCCGGCAGGCGCGAGCAATATTGCGCGCGCTTGTCGGCGCTCATCAGCAGGGCGAAGACTTCCGGGTAGGTGGTGAAGGGCGCGCCGTTCGGATGGTCGGTGGTGAAGAACACCCGCATCGGATCGTCGATCAGCAGGAACAGCTCGAGGCCCGCCGCCCATTGCACCGCATTGTAGAAGTCCGACACGCGGTAGGAATAGGGCGAGACGCCGAGGCCGTTGGAGTCGCCGTCGAAGATGACGCCCTTCTTCGGCCGCGCGCCGGGCAGGCTGTTGAACTGCTTCATCACATCGGAGGAGATCGTCACAATGTCGGCGAACATCACCTGACCGACGTCCACCGTGACGTTCTTATGGGCGTTGACCGTCTCGGCCAGCCGCGCGGCCGCCGAGGAGAAGCCGTTCTTGCCCTCGAGCCCATAGGCGTAGAATTGAATATGGGCGAGATGCAGCGGCAGGCCCTGCGAGGCCTCGATCGTCGCCACCGCCGTCTCGATATTGCCGGCGAGGCCGAGATTATTCATGTGCAGATGCAGCGGATGGCGGATCTTGGTGGCGTTCACCGCCCGCTGCAGGGTCTGGAATATCTCGCGAGACGAGAGCCCATATTCCGGCACCACATCGTCGAGCGAGAAGTGCCGGACATTCTGCTTGAAGGCGTCGACGCCGCCGGCGTTGACGCATTTGACGCCGATCGCCCGCGTCGCCTCCAGCGTGGCGCCGATGTAATCGACCACCGAATCCTGGCTCGCGCCGTCGCGGAAGCCGGAGAGGAGGAAATCCTCATTGCCGAGCACCGTCAGGAAGCCCTTGTCGATGATCGGAATATCGGCGAGCTCGAGATGGGCGTGCAGCGCGTGATGGGGCGAAACCGCCGGCTCTATGACCGTGGTGTAGCCCATTTGCGCATAGAGGCGGCCGGTCTCGAAGGTGGACCAGCCGGCCGTCGACAGCGGCGTGTTGGCCGGCCGCGGCCGATGCGCGCGATGCGCCTCCGGCAGCAGCAGGCGGGCGGTGTTCACGCCGCCGCCCGCGATATGGGAGTGAATGTCGATGGCGCCGGCCATGACGATATGGCCGCTGACGTCATGCTCGACGTCCGGCGTCCGGCCGGCGGGCGGCGCGACGATGCGGCCGTCCTCGATATAGAGATCGCCCACGCCGTCCACGCCATTGACGGGATCGACGATATGGCCGCCGCGAAGGCAGATCAGCACGGCAAGTCCTCCGAAAATTTGGCGCTGATGGCGGCGATGGCTTGCGCCACGCTCGGCAGCTCGGCCGGCGCGCTCGCCCGCCGCAGCACCATGGAGCTGGTCTCCTGCGCGAATTCCACCGCGTCGTAATTCTCGCCCGGCTTGCCGACGGCGATGAACAGCCCGCGCTTGGGCGCAGAGCCCGGCGGTCCGAGCGTGATGAGCGGAATATCCGCCGCCTCCCAGGGCGGCGGCTCGCCGTCATAGGCGGAAATCCACAAGGCGGCGTCGGCCTCGCCGCTCTCGACGAGCCGGCTCGCCTCGAAGCGCCAGGTGTCGTGCTCGGGATAGCCGCGGCCAAAGCCCGTGCGCGGCGGAAAGCCGGTCATCCAGGCGGAGGTCTGCAGCACGCCGGTGGCGTCGGCGCGGCCGCCGATCGGCACGCCCGTGAAGCGCGTCGTGGCGTTGAGCTCGGTGATCATGCCCTGCAGCATTTCCACCATCAGCGTGTCGAGCCCGGCCGCCGCCCAGACGGCGACGCCGAAACGCGCCGATTTCAGCGCATCCGCAGCCGCGTCGAGCTTTTTGGCCGCGGCCGCCGAAAGCGCCACGGGCCGTCCGCCGACGCGCGCGCGCAGCGCCGCCAGCACGCCGGGAAGCTCGGCCTCGGTCGCCGGAATGGTCTCGACCTCGACGCCCTCGATCTTGGCCTCGCCCCGCTTGGGGCCGACCCAGAGCACGCGGCGCTTGGTCTTGCCGCCGTGGACCGTCTCCTTGTCGAGCGCGAGGCGATCGAAGATCGCCGGCCAATAGCCCGCGAGCCCCGGACCGACCAGCAGCACGAGGTCGGCGCGCACGCGCGCCTCATTGGGCGTCGTCACGAATATCCCCGCGGAGCGGACGACCTCGAGGTCGGTCAGCGAATCGCGCGAGGCGAGATGATCGAAAGCGCCTCTCAGCCGCTCGGCCAGCAGGATCGCGGCCTTTGCTCCCGCCACATCGGCGCCGAGACCGGCGACGAGGGGGAAATTCGCGGCTTGCAGGATTTTGGCCGCTTGTTCGTAGGCGTCTTCGGAAGAAATGGATTTGCCGTCGAGCGTCGCGTTGCTCATTGCCCCAACCGATGTTTCCACCACGCCCGGGTTTGCGCCCAGGCATTTTTTGTCCGCTCCCGGCGCGACGGCCGAAAGCGAAGGCAAGAGCGGCGCGGCCCCTCGCCGGAGCCTGCGTCGCGCGCTATGCCTATCAGCCACGGCGCAGGAAGTCGAGACAACGAAGCGCCCCAATTCTATTCACTGGGTCGAGGCCCGACAAACCGGCCGGCGTCATTGCGAGCCGAAGGCGAAGCAATCCAGAGTCGCAGGCCGGACTCTGGATTGCTTCGCTCCGCTCGCAATGGCGCCCCCGAGCGAGGAGTCAGCCAATGGCGGCATCCGCCGACACATCAAAAGCCTTCGCCCTTGCCGGCGCCATCCCGCCGACCGCCGAGAAGCGGCCGACCCGGCGCGTGACCCATGGCCGCGTTCTCGACGACCCTTACGCCTGGCTCGCCGCCGAGAATTGGCGCGATGTGCTGAGCGACCCCGCCACGCTGCCGGAGGACATAGCCGCGCTGGTGCGGGCCGAGAACGCCTATTGCGGGCGAGTCCTCGCTCCTCTGGCCGAGCTGCGCGAGACGCTGCAGGCGGAGCTGCGCGGCCGCATAAAGGAGGACGACAGCGAGCCGCCGTGGCCGGACGGCGCCTTCGCCTATTTCGAGCGCTATCGCGAGGGCGGCGAGCATGCGCTCTATTGCCGCACGAAGCGCGACGGCGGCGCGGAGACGATCCTCTTCGACGGCGATGAAGAAGCCGGCGAGGAGCATTTCTTCGACATAGGCGAGATCGATCATTCGCCCGATCATGCGCAGCTGGCCTGGAGCGTGGACGACAAGGGCTCGGAATATTATGCGATCCGCACGCGCGCCCTCGCCGACGGAAAGGACCGCGCCGATGTCGTCCCGCATACCGACGGCTCCATGGTGTGGAGCGCCGATTCCAAGAGCTTCTATTACGTTCGCGTCGACGAGAATCACCGCACGGCGCAGGTCTTCCGCCATGATATCGGCGCCGATCCCGCGAGCGACGCGCTGATCGTCGAGGAGCGCGATCCCGCCTGGTTCGTCTCGCTCGATCGCAGCCGTTGCGGACGCTTCGCCATCGTCGCCATTCGCGGCCATGACGCCAGCGAATGCCATCTCGTCGATCTGCGCGACAAAAACGCAAAGCCGCGCCTCGTCGCGAAGCGCGAGCCCAAATTGCGCTATGACGTCGAGCCGCACGGCGATGATCTCTACATTCGCTCCAACGCCGACGGCGCCGAGGATTTCGCGATTTTTCGCGCGCCTCTCTCCACCGCGACGCGCGCCGATTGGCGCCCTGTGGTTCCGCATGTGGCGGGACGGCTCATCGTCATCGGCACTGTCTATGCGCGTCATCTCGTCTGGGTGGAGCGCGCCAACGGCCTGCCGCGCATTTTCATTCGCGCGATCGAGAGCGGCGAGGAGCACGCCATCGCCTTCGACGAGGAGGCTTACGCCCTCTATCTTCTGCCCGGCCTCGAATTCGACACGGACATTCTGCGCTTCACCTATTCCTCCATGACGACGCCGGAGGAGACCTATGATTACGACATGCGCACGCGCGCCCGCACGCTGCTGAAGCGCGAGGAAATCCCTTCCGGTCATGATCCGAAGAACTATGTGACGCGCCGCTTCTTCGCGCGCGCCGACGATGGCGCGGAGGTTCCCGTCACTCTGCTGCATCGCGCCGATTTTACGCCCGGCGCCGGCGCGCCCACTCTGCTCTATGGCTATGGCGCCTATGGGCATCCGCTGTCGGCGAGCTTCGATCCTCATGCGCTGTCGCTGGTCGATCGCGGCTTCGTCTATGCGCTCGCCCATACGCGCGGCGGCACGGACAAGGGCTGGAGCTGGTACGAGAAGGGCAAGCTCGAGCACAAGCCCAACACATTCTCCGATTTCATCACTGTGGCGCGCCATCTCGTCGCGACGGGCTATGCGAGCCGAGGCGGAATCGTCGCGCAAGGCGCGAGCGCCGGCGGCATGCTGATGGGCGCCATCGCCAATCAGGCGCCGGAGCTGTTTTCGGGGATCATCGCCGGCGTTCCTTTCGTCGATGTGCTGACCACCATGCTGCGCGACGACCTGCCGCTGACGCCGCCCGAATGGGAGGAATGGGGCAATCCGATCGCCGACGTCACGGCCTATGATCGGCTCGCCTCCTACTCGCCCTATGACAATGTGGGCGCGAAGACCTATCCGGCGATTCTCGCTCTCGCCGGCCTCACCGATCCGCGCGTGACCTATTGGGAGCCGCTGAAATGGGTGGCGCGCCTGCGTGAGCGCATGGCCGGCGGCGGGCCGGTGCTGCTGCGCACCAATATGGAGGCCGGTCACGCAGGCGCCTCGGGCCGTTTCGAGCGATTGGAGGAAGTCGCGCTGGAATGGGCCTTCGCGCTCGCCTGCGCGGGCAAGGCGGGCGTGTGACGTGAGCGTGAAGGGCGCGGCGTTCGGCTTGCCGCGGATTGGTTCGGCGCGGTATTTGCCGCCTCCCTTCTCCCCGCAATGCGGGGAGAAGGGGAAAGCGCCGAACCATTCCAGCCGGAGCGCGCGCTCCGTGATCGCCGCAAATTGTTCGAGTCTCGTCGGCTCAGCACAGTTCCCCGATAAGCGCGAATCGGCTCGCGCGATCATGGGGGCTGTCGATGAAGAGGCTCGCGGCGTCTTTCGCCTGCATTTTGTCCGGCGTTGTCGCGGCGTATGCGGAAGAGGCGGCTCTCGCGAAAATCGTCGCGCCTTCCGTCGTCGTTCCCGTTCCGCCGCCGCCGCTGTGGGGCGGCGCCTATGTGGGGCTGAACGCGGGCTGGGGCTTCGGCGGCTCCAATGACGTTCCGACATTCGGAACCTCGATCTATGATTGGGCCGCGGGCGCGCTCGGCATGCCCTTCGGCTTTTCCTCGCCCTATGTCACCGGCCTCGCGCGCCTCGAGCAGAGCGGCTTTCTCGGCGGCGCGCAGCTCGGCTACAATCATCTGTGGTCGCCCAATATGCTGCTCGGCGTCGAGACCGACATAGACGGCGCCATCATCCGCGGCTCCGGCTCCTCGCAGGGCTTCGCCGGCGCGGTGGACGAGCATGACCTGCTGCATATGCAGACGGGCGTGGCGAGCGCGCGCGCCGGGCTCTCCTGGCTCGGCTCCTTGCGCGGCAGGCTCGGCTATATCGTCGCGCCCACTCTGCTGGTATATGGCACGGGCGGCCTCGCCTATGGCGGCGGCTTCGCCAATGTCTTCACCTATGGCGCCCATTGGCATCCGCTGGACCCGATCGGTCATCCCGACAATCCGGTGACGCCCAATTGGGGCAATTACAGCGACACGCGCACGGGCTGGATCGCGGGCGGCGGCTTCGAATGGATGTTCGCGCCGCGCTGGAGCCTGAAGGTCGAAGGGCTCTATTACGATCTCGGCTCGGCGACTCTCTCGACCTCGCCGAGCGCCGTCATCAACCCGGAGGCGCCGGGCTCGATCGCCATTCTCAACATTGCGACGACGCGCGTGAAATATGACGGCGCCATAGCGCGATTCGGCGTCGATTATCATTTCGGCTGGGTCGATCCGCCGCCGGTGGTCGCGAAATACTAGTGATCTGCGAGCCAGAATCTGGACCGCGAGCCTTCAGGCTCGCTCTTGCGGGCGCCGCGAACCACTAGAGCTTCAGAGCGCGCGGCGGCGGGGCTTCATCTTTTGCGCGTCTTGCTCTAATACCTCCGGCCTCGGGCCGCCGGCCCTGAGCCCAAAGGGAAGAGACACATGCGCGCCGAGCCGCTTGCGCTGAAAGAACAGATCGAGCAGTCCATGGGACTGCTGAGGAGGCATCTTTGACGTCGAGACTTCAACGCGACGTCTCGCCGAGCTGAACGCCAGGGTCGAGGACCCCGATCTCTGGAACGACGCCGAATCCGCGCAGAAGATCATGCGCGAGCGCACCCAGCTCGAGGATCAGCTCTCCTCCATCGCGCGTCTCGAGCGCGATCTCGAGGACGCTATCACTCTCGTCGAGCTCGGCGAGGCCGAGAATGACGCCGACACCGAGAAAGAAGGCATAGCGCAGCTCGTGGCGCTGCTGAAGGAATCGCGCGAGCGCCAGATCGAGGCGCTGTTCTCGGGCGAGGCCGACGGCAACGACACTTTCATCGAGGTGCATTCGGGCGCCGGCGGCACCGAGAGCTGCGACTGGGCGCGCATGCTGTTCCGCATGTACGCCCGCTGGGCGGAGCGCAAGAAGTTCAAGGTCGAGGTGATCGAGGAGACCGCCGGCGACGAGGCCGGCATCAAATCGGCCACGCTGCTGGTCAAGGGCATGAACGCCCATGGCTGGGCCAAGACCGAATCGGGCGTGCATCGCCTCGTGCGCATCTCGCCTTTCGACTCCAATGCGCGGCGGCACACGAGCTTCGCCTCGGTCTGGGTCTATCCGGTCATCGACGACAAGATCGACATTCAGGTCAACGAATCCGACTGTCGCATCGACACCTATCGATCGTCCGGCGCGGGCGGCCAGCACGTCAACACGACGGACTCGGCCATTCGCATCACCCATATTCCGTCCGGCATCGTCGTCGCGTGCCAGGCGGAGCGCTCGCAGCACAAGAACCGCGCCACTGCGTGGAACATGCTGCGCGCCCGCCTCTATGAGGTGGAGCTGGAAAAGCGCGAGGCGGAGGCCAACGCCGTCGAGGCGTCGAAATCCGATATCGGCTGGGGCCATCAGATTCGCAGCTATGTGCTGCAGCCCTATCAGCTGGTGAAGGATTTGCGCACCGGCCACACTTCCGGCACGCCGGACGAGGTGCTGGACGGCGAGCTCGACGATTTCATGCAGGCCTCGCTCGCCCAGCGCGTGCTCGGCGGCGGGCCGGAGAAGGTCGACGACGTCGAATAGCTAAAGATGATCGAACGAAGCTTCCCTCATCCCGAGGAGCGGCCGCAGGCCGCGTCTTAAAAGGACGAGGGAAGTCGCTTCGCGACCTCCTCAGCCTGAGGGCGAGGATTTTTGTCCCTCGACGATGCGACGAAACAAAAAGGGCGGCCTCTCGGCCGCCCTTTCGTTTCTACGCGATCGCGGAGCGATCAGTAGGAATAATACATGTCGTACTCGACCGGGTGAGGCGTCATCTCGAAGCGATAGACGTCCTGATACTTGAGGTCGATATAGGCGTGGATGAAGTCCTCGTTGAAGACGCCGCCGGCCGTCAGGAAGGCGTGGTCGGCCTTCAGGCTGTCGAGAGCCTCGCGCAGCGAGCCGCAGACCGTCGGGATCGCCTTCAGCTCCTCCGGCGGCAGGTCGTAGAGGTCCTTGTCGGACGGCTGGCCCGGATCGATCTTGTTGGCGATGCCGTCGAGGCCGGCCATCAGCATGGCCGAGAAGGCGAGATAGGGATTGGCCGTCGGATCGGGGAAGCGAACCTCGACGCGCTTCGCCTTCGGGCTGGTCGCGAAGGGGATGCGGCAGGAGGCCGAGCGGTTGCGCGACGAATAGGCGAGCAGCACCGGAGCCTCGAAGCCCGGAACCAGGCGCTTATAGGAGTTCGTCGACGGGTTGGTGAAGGCGTTCAGCGCCTTGGCGTGCTTGATGATACCGCCGATATACCACAGGCACTCCTGGGAGAGGCCGGCGTATTTGTCGCCCGCGAACACCGGCTTGCCTTCCTTCCAGATCGACTGGTGGACGTGCATGCCCGAGCCATTGTCGCCATAGACCGGCTTCGGCATGAAGGTCGCCGTCTTGCCGTAGGAATGCGCCACCTGATGAATGGCGTATTTGTAGATCTGCAGATGGTCGGCGACCTGGACGAGCGTCGCGAACTTCAGACCGAGCTCATGCTGCGCGGAAGCGACCTCGTGATGGTGCTTCTCGACGGCGACGCCCATGGACGCCATGGCCGCCAGCATCTCGCCGCGCATGTCCTGGGCGGAGTCGATCGGCGGAACCGGGAAATAGCCGCCTTTGGTGCGCACGCGATGGCCGAGATTGCCGCCTTCATAGGCGGTGTCGGAATTGGTGGGCAGCTCGACGGAGTCGACGGTGAAGCCGGTGTTGTAGGGATCGGTCGAGAAGCGCACGTCGTCGAAGACGAAGAATTCGGCCTCGGGACCGAAGAAGGAGGTGTCGCCGATCCCGGTCGACTGCAGATAGGCCTGCGCCTTTTTGGCGATGCCGCGCGGGTCGCGGTTGTAAGGCTGGCCGGTGGTGGGCTCGACGACGTCGCAGACGATGGACAGCGTGGAGGCGGCGAAGAAGGGGTCGTGCGTGACCGTGCCGAGATCGGGCAGGAGAGTCATGTCCGACTCGTTGATCGCCTTCCAGCCGGCGATCGAGGAGCCGTCGAACATGATGCCTTCGTTCAGCGCGTCCTCATCGACGATCGACACGTCGAAGGTGACGTGCTGCCACTTGCCGCGCGGATCCGTGAAACGGAAATCCACATATTTTACGTCGTTATCGGCGATCTGCTTGAGAACGTCCTTGGCCGTGGTCATTTCGTGGAGCCTCTGTTCGAAGTGGACGATCGAGTCCAGCGCGGGAGACGAGAATGAAAAACCGCAGGGCGGAGGGGCGTGCGTCGGGAGCCGCGCGGATCAGATCGCGTCCGCGCCGGTCTCTCCCGTGCGGATGCGGACGGCGCCTTCGACATTCGAAACGAAGATTTTTCCGTCGCCGATGCGTCCGGTTTGCGCGGCTTTGCGAATGGCTTCGACGGCGCGGTCCACCGCATCGTCGGCGAGCACGATCTCGATTTTCACCTTGGGAAGAAAATCGACCACATATTCCGCGCCGCGGTAGAGCTCCGTATGCCCCTTCTGGCGACCGAAACCTTTCGCCTCGGTGACAGTAATGCCTTGCAGGCCGGCGCCTTGCAGCGCTTCTTTTACTTCATCGAGCTTGAAGGGTTTGATGATCGCCTCGATTTTTTTCATTCACCTTTCCCCGCATCGCTCATGCCCCTCGCGCCGAAACTCAAGTCCGATCCGGCCGAGGAACCGACGGGGCTCATAGCATTTGCGGCAAAAATGTTCTACGAATAAAATTCATGCAGCCAACCGCAAGCCGCGCCCATTTTGTGGGCGGGGCCTGCGATCGGCGCATTCGCGTCATCTGCTCCCGCGAGGGAGACCACGTGCTCCCGCGAGGGAGGCCACGGACGAAGCTCGCGCTTCGCGGGCTCCATCGTCTCGGCGCCGGCTTCGCAGCTTTTGCGAAGCCGAGCGCCGCATCCTCAGCGTGTGGGGACGGTGGAGATGGTCTTCAGTATCTGCGAGGCGATCTGGTAGGGGTCGCCTTGCGAGTTCGGGCGGCGATCTTCCAGATAGCCCTTATAGTCGTTCTTGATGAAGCTGTGCGGCACGCGGATCGACGCGCCGCGATCCGCCACGCCCCAGCTGAAGGTGTGGATCGACGCCGTCTCGTGCAGGCCGGTCAGACGCATATGATTGTCCGGGCCATAGACGGCGATGTGATCGTCCTTGGCTTTCTCGAACGCGCCCATCAGCTGCTCGAAATAGGCCTTGCCGCCCACCTCGCGCAGATAGGTCGTCGAGAAATTGGCGTGCATGCCCGAGCCGTTCCAATCGGTGGCGCCGAGCGGCTTGCAGTGGAACTCGATGTCGATGCCGTATTTCTCGGCGAGGCGCAGCAGAATGTAGCGCGCCACCCACATCTCGTCGGCCGCCTTGCGGGAGCCCTTGCCGAAGATCTGGAATTCCCACTGGCCCTTGGCCACCTCGGCGTTGATGCCTTCGTGGTTGATGCCGGCGGCGAGGCAGATGTCGAGATGCTCCTCGACGATCTGGCGCGCGATCTCGCCGACATTCTTGAAGCCGACGCCGGTGTAATAGGGACCCTGCGGAGCCGGGAAGCCCGCCTCGGGGAAGCCGAGCGGACGGCCGTTCTTATAGAAGAAATACTCCTGCTCGAAGCCGAACCAGGCGCCCGGATCGTCGAGGATGGTGGCGCGGGCGTTGGACGCATGCGGCGTCACGCCGTCGGGCATCATCACCTCGCACATCACCAGCGCGCCATTGGTGCGGGTGATGTCGGGGAAGACGGAGACCGGCTTCAGAACGCAGTCCGAGCTTCTTCCTTCCGCCTGCTTGGTCGAGCTGCCGTCGAAGCCCCACAGCGGGAGCTGCTCCAATGTCGGGAAGCTGTCGAATTCTTTGATCTGGGTTTTGCCCCGGAGATTCGGCACGGGCGTGTAGCCGTCGAGCCAGAGATATTCGAGCTTGTACTTGGGCATTTTTATTCGCCTCCTTACCCTTGATCGACGCTCGACGCGGCGCCGTTCGACTCGTCGGCGGATGAGCCGAAACCGTCGACGGCCCGGCCTGCTCAGCACGGCTCATGCCAAAGCCGGGCGGAGCCTGGATCGCAGACGCCTCTGGGAGGAGGAAGGCGCGGCCATGCGCGCCTTTTTCGATATTTTATTGTTTTTGTGACAAATCGCCGTCTGCTTGCGTGATCCCGCATGATCCGGCGAGGCAGGGCGCAGCGCCCGGCCATGGCCGAGGCGCCGCTATCTAAAGCATTTTGCCGCCTTGTTTTTTAGCAGGCGCCGCTTCAGCCGGCGGCGCCGACGACCGGCAGTTCCGCCCGCGCGCCCCATTCGGACCAGGAGCCGTCATAGACGGTGGCGGGCCGGCGTCCCGCCGCGGCCAGCGCGAAGCTCAGAATCGAGGCGGTGAGGCCGGAGCCGCAGCTGGCGATCACCGGCCGCGCGGGGTCGATCTTGGCCGCCGCGAATATTTCGTCCAGCGCGGCGGGGGCTTTCAGCCGGCCGTCGGCGATGAGATTGCCGAAGGGCAGGTTGAGCGCGCCGGGCATGTGGCCGGAGCGCAGGCCGGGGCGCGGCTCGGGAACGGCGCCCGCGAAACGCTCCGCCGAGCGCACGTCGACGACCTGCGCCGAGCCGTCGGCCAGGGCGCGCGACACATCGGCGGCGTCGGCGACCAGCGCATGGTCCATGCGCGCGGTGAAATGCCGCGAGGGCCGCTGGCTCTCGCCCTGCTCCAGCGGACGCCCTTCCGCCTTCCAGGCCGGCAGGCCGCCGTCGAGGATGGAGACGTCGGTGAGGCCGAAGACGCGCAAGGTCCACCACAGGCGCGGCGCCGAGAACAGGCCGAGGCTGTCATAGACCACGGCGCGCATGCCGTCGCCGAGGCCGAGCTTGCGCGCCGCCGAGGAGAAGGCGACCGGGTCCGGCAGCATATGCGGCAGATCGGTCGAATGATCCGCTATGGCGTCTATGTCGAAGAAGACGGCGCCGGGAATATGGGCGTCGAGAAATTCGGCGCGTGGGTCGCGGCCGGCGGCCGGCATGTGCCAGGAGGCGTCGAAGACGATGACGTCCGGCGCGTGGAGATGGTCGGCGAGCCATTGCGTGGAGACCAGCAGCGTCTCGGGATCGATGTTCGGAGCGGCCGTCGTCATGCGATTCTCCCGTCGATCCGCGGCTCGCGCGCGTGATGGCGTCGGCGCGGCGATCGTTGTAGCAATGTATCAGAATCGATTCGCTTCCAAAATCGCCGAAAAGGCCGAAATCGAGACCATGCTCGAGATTCCAGGCAAGGCCTGCGGTCCCTGCGCCTTCTGCTGCAAGGTGCTGGAGATCGAGGAGTTCCCCAAGAAGGCCGGCGTCTGGTGCCCGCACTGCACGCAGACCAATGGCTGCGCCGTCTACGCCACGCGCCCGGACGTGTGCCGCGATTATCATTGCCTGTGGAAGGAAGAGCGCTCGCTGGGCGCGCAGCTGCGGCCGGACAAGGTCGGCACGCTGCTGATGGACGACCCGGACAGCGACGAATATCATGCGGTCTGCGACCCCGAAAAGCCGTTTTCCTGGCGCAATCCTCTCGTATTCAAGCATCTCGTGAGCGAGGCGAAGGCCGGTCGCATCGTGGTCGCCAAGGCAGGTCTGCGCGCATGGCGCATATTCGCCGACGGCAGCTGGCAGGAATGGGCTTGAGACGAGCCCGGCGTCCTCCGGCGCTCCCCGAGCATCGACAAGCGCCCGCGGCTGGCCCATCGTGGCCAGGACTGATTCGATCGATCGCAGGTCTTCGAATGGCGTTTCTCTCATCCGTCAAGGGCGGGGCCGGACGCGGCAGGGCCGAGGCGCTCGCCTTTCCGGGGCTCGTGGCGCTCGCCGCGCTCGCCGTCGCCACGCCCTGCGGGGCGGAGACGCTCAAGGCGAATTTCGCGCTGAGCCTGCTCGGCCTCTCCATCGGCCACGCCTCGGCCAATGGCGTCATCGAGGGACGCAGCTACCGCATCGATATTTCGATGCGCACGACGGGCCTCGCTTCTCTCGTCAACGACACGCGCGGCGCCGCCACCGCCTCCGGCGCGCTGTCGAGCGAGGGGCTGGCGCCGACGAGCTACGCCAACACCACCTCCAACACCTATGAGACGCGCACTGTCCGCATGTCGCTCGCCGGCAATTCCGTGCGCGCCGTGCATGTCGATCCGACGCCCTGGGACCTGCCGGTCCGCATTCCGGTGACGGAGAGCAACAAGGCCCATATCACCGATCCGGTGAGCGCCCTCATCATGAGCGTCCCGGCCAGCGAGCCGCTGGTCGGCCCCTCCGCCTGCAATCGCACCATTCCGGTCTTCGACGGCGTCACCCGCTTCGATGTGACGCTCTCCTTCGTCGAGATGCGCAATGTGGAGACGCACGGCTATTCCGGCCCGGTGTCGGTCTGCGCGGCGCGCTATCGTCCGATCGCCGGCCACAGGCCGGACAGCGCCTCCACGCGCTTCATGGCGGAGAACAGCGACATCACCGTCTGGCTCGCGCCTCTGCCGACGGCGCATGCGGTGGTGCCCTATCGCATGGCGCTGCGCACCAATGTCGGCATGCTGACCGTCGAGCCGGCGGAATTCCACCTCGGCGGCGGCCGTCGCCAGGCGGCGGAGAGAGCGGCCCCGGAGCGATCGACGGCCGAACAATAGACGCGCTCAGTCGATGCGGATCTCGCGCGTCTTCTTGCGGTTCAAGCGGTCGGATTCATATTCGAGATAGCGCACCTCCGTCGGCTCCGCCGATCCCGGCGCGAGGCAGAAGGAGGGGGCGGGCGTGAAGCGCCCATCCGCGCCCGCGAAACATTCCGAGAAGCGCACCTCGCAGTCGAAGGAGGTCTCCGCATGGGGCGCGACCTTCGCCGCCAGCTCTCGGGCCTTCTCCACCGCGCTGGCGCAGAGCGCGGCGTCCAGCCCATAGGCGCGGCATTGCTGGACGGTGGACATATAGCGGCCGTCGCCCGTGCAGGCGGGCGTGCGGCGGTAGCCGAAGAACCAGACGGCGCCGGCGAGCGTCGCTATGCCGGCGACGGCGATGAAGGCGAAGGAGGGGCGTGCCATGCGCGTCGGCTTTCTTTCTTTTTCTTCGTCGAGCCGCAGCTTCATTAGCCGCGCCGCGCGGGTCTCCGCAAGCCCCATCCGGCGGCGTGGGGCGGGCGCCGCATCTTGACAAGCCTTTAAGGCTACAATAATTGCGACCGTCATGCTGCGAGCGTGGATCGCGGCTTCGTTCGGCCGTTCGAGGAGAACAGCGCCGGGCGCGACTAACGTCGGCGCGTCACGAGTTGCAGCCAGCATTCGCGACGTTCTCGGAATTCGAGCCGGCGACGATATCCACCAAAACGTATCGCACGTAGAGGCGAGACTTCGCCTACCATGGGTGATATCGTGGCTTTGCTGGCAGCCTGAACGAAGTCGGGCGTTAAAGGAGGAGGAAGCGTTATGGGAGCAATTCTCGAGCTGACGAGCTATGCGGCGACCCCGGTGGGCATGATCGCGATCATCGCGGTCGGCGCCGCCGCTTATTTCGCTGCGCGCTGGGTCCTGAGCGACTGACGCTTCAGAACCGGCTACGGATATGATGCGGCGCATCGGCCTGTCCGATGCGCCGCTTCTTTTTGCGCATATCTTCCAAATTCGGCGGCTTTGACGCAGCGTGAAACGCGCGCCGAGGCTTTCCAATGGAAGCCGCTGGTTATATAGTCCGGCCTACCCACTCGGGGGGCTTCGCCGCCCGAGCGCAGACCGGCTGCGTCGGCGGCATTTTTCAACATGGAGTGGTTCCTTGGAGTGGTCCATGGCCTCGACGTCTTCGACGAAGCTCGGAGATGAGCGACAGCGCGCCGTCGGGCGTTCCGTTCCGCTCCGCGCCTCCGCCATGCAGGCCGCGGCCGAGGGCGGGCCTTCGGCTCCGCGCCATAAGGCCGATCGCTCCGGCGAGGACCGCGACGAGGGCGGCGCGACCTTTCCGATCGACGTCGCCATCGCCGACAAGAGCCCGCTGATCCTGGCCGGGCTCGAGGCGCTGCTCGCCGACGACCGCCGCTTCAATCTCGTGCTGAAGGTCACGGACGGCGAGGAGTTTCTCGACGCCGCCAATCTGCAGCGCTTCCAGATCGCCATCATCGGCTGGCAATTGCCGACGCTCCATGCGCGGGAAGTGCTGCGCGCCCTGTCGCGCCAGCCCTCCGCGCCCAAGATCGTCGTCTATAGCGGCACCAACGACCCGGCCGCGCCGGCGGAGACGCTGCAATTGGGCGGCGCCGGCTTCGTCAGCAAGCGCGCCCCGCCGGAGCGTCTGCTCGACGTGCTCGCCTCCGTGGCGGCGGGCGACATGGTGTTCCCCTTCGTCGACATCCGCAAGATGCGCGCCGATCCGCTGGAGAATCTCACTCTGCGCGAGCGCAGCCTGCTGTCGGCGCTCGGCTCCGGCCACACCAACAATCAGCTCGCCAAGGATTTCGGCGTCTCGATCAACACGATCAAATTCCACTTGCGCAATTTGTTCGAGAAGCTCGAGGTGCGCAATCGCGCCCAGGCCATCGCGCTCTTCCTGGAGATGAAGCACGGCTCCTGGACGGCGGCGACGCCGGGCGGCCGCGCCGAGTCGGCGGGCGCCCGCGGCAAGAAAGCCTCGCGCGATTAGGCCCGCCTCTCAGGGCGCGGGAAACAGCGCGTCGGTCTTGCCGGTCAGCCGATAGGCGACGAGGCCGACCCATTCATGCGTCGCCGTGTCGATGAGCTTCAGCTGGTCGGGCGCGTGCGAGCGCAGGCCGATCGGCAGGCGCAGGCCCGTGTGATAATTGACCGGATAGGCGACGACGGGGAAGCCGACGCGGCGGAAAATCCCCATCGAGCGCGGCATATGGCTCGCCGAGGTCACGAGCAGCCAGCGCTCGCCGGGCGCCGGCCGCGCCAGCGCCAGCGCATTCACGGCGTTTTCCCATGTATTGCGCGAGCGGTCCTCGAGGATGAGGCGCCCCGGCTCGACGCCGAGCTTCGGAAGCAGCCGCCCGACGATCTCCGCCTCGGAGCCGGCGGCCTCGAACAGCCGGCCGGAGCCGCCGGCGAAGAGCAGCTTGGCCGCAGGATAGCGGCGCGCCAGCTCGGCCATGGCGGTCACGCGCTCGCCGGCCTCGGTCAGCGCCGCGCCGCCGCGCGCCTGGCTCAGCTTCTCGTCGATCGCGCCGCCGAGCACGACGATTCCATCCGGCGCCGGCGCGTCCTCGGCGACCTGCGGAAAGCGGTTCTCCAGCGGATAGAGCATCAGATCGCCGAGCGAGGTGAAGCACAGCAGCAGCAGCGCCGCCACGCCGAGCGCCGCCACAATGCGTCCTCTGGCGGCGAAGCGGGTGAAGCAGAGCGCCACGCCGACGGCGACGATGGAAAGGGCGATATGCAGCGGCTCGACGAAGAATTCGCCGATTTTGGACAGGATGAAAAACATTGTCGCTCGAATAGTCTGGAGGAAACGGCGCGCGCCTCGTCGCGCGCGCCGGGTCACGATGGCGCGGCGCCTCACATATTCGGATAATTCGGCCCGCCGCCGCCCTCCGGCGGAACCCAATTGATGTTCTGCGCCGGGTCCTTGATGTCGCAAGTCTTGCAGTGCACGCAATTCTGCGCGTTGATGACGAAGCGCGGATCGCTCTTCGTCGCCTCCTCCGCATAGACCACCTCATAGACGCCCGCGGGACAATAGAGCTGCGCCGGCTCGCCATAGAGCGGCAGATTCTTCTCGATCGGGATCGACGGATCGCGCAGCGTCAGATGGCAGGGCTGGTCTTCCTCATGGTTCGTGTTGGAGACGAACACGGAGGACAGCTTGTCGAAGACCACTTTGCTGGTGAGCTTCGGATAGACGATCGGCGTCACCTGCGAGAGCGGCTTCAGGCAGGCGTAATCCGGCTTGCCGTGCTTCAGCGTGCCGAAGAGCGAGACGCCGAACAGCTCATTCGTCCACATGTCGAAGCCGCCGAGCGCAATGCCGAGCTTGGTTCCGAATTTGGAGAGCAGCGGCTTCACATTGCGGACCGGCTTCAAATCCTTGCCGATGTCGCTGGTGCGCCAGGCGGCGTCATAGGCCGAGACCTCGTCATGCGCGCGGCCTTCCGCCAGCGCCGCCGCCACATGATCGGCGGCGAGAATCCCGGATAGCACGGCGTTGTGCGAGCCCTTTATGCGCGGGACATTCATGAAGCCGGCCGAGCAGCCGATCAGCGCGCCGCCGGGGAAGGTCAATTTCGGCACGCTCTGCCAGCCGCCCGAGGTCAGCGCGCGCGCGCCATAGGCGAGGCGCTGCCCGCCTTCCAGCACCGGCGCGATGGCGGGATGCGCCTTGAAGCGCTGGAACTCGTCGAAGGGCGAGAGCGTCGGATTGGAATAGTTGAGATAGACGACGAAGCCGACCGAAACCAAATCCTCGTCGAAATGATAGAGGAAGGAGCCGCCGCCCGTGTCGTCGGCGAGCGGCCAGCCGACCGAATGCTGCATATGGCCGGGGCGGTGCTTCTCCTTGGGGATGCGCCACAGCTCCTTGAGGCCGATGCTGAATTTCTGCGGCTCGCTATCAGCATCGAGCGCGTATTTCTTCAGCAGCTCCTTGGCCAGCGAGCCGCGCGCGCCTTCCGCGATCAGCGTATATTTGCCGCGCAGCTCCATGCCGCGCGTAAAGCTGTCCTTGGGCGCGCCGTCGCGGCCGACGCCCATATCGCCCGTGGCGACGCCCAGCACCTCGCCCTTTTCGCCATAGAGCAGCTCGGCGCCGGCGAAGCCCGGATAGATTTCGACGCCCAGCCCCTCCGCCTCCTGCGCCAAAAAGCGCACGACGCTGGCGAGCGAGCCGATGAACTTGCCCTCATTGCTCATCAGCTTGGGATTGATGACATGCGGGATAGAGACCGCGCCCGTCGGCGTCAGCCAAAACATGTCGTCGCTGGTCACTTTGGTCTTCAGCGGCGCGTCGTCGCGGCCGCGCCAGTCCGGCAGCAGGCGGTCGAGGCCGATGGGGTCGATGACCGCGCCGGAGAGAATATGCGCGCCGGGCTCCGAGCCCTTCTCGATGACGACGACCGAGAGATCGGGCGAAATCTGCTTGAGGCGGATCGCGGCGGAGAGGCCGGCCGGGCCGGCTCCGACGATCACGACGTCGTAATCCATAGCTTCGCGCGGGGGCAATTCTTCTGTCTCAGCCATCGTCTTTCCCATTTCCGGGCGCGGTCCCTTTCGGGCGCAGTTCGAGGCGCGAGGGGAAGGCCCTCGCGTCGGCGAATTTTAGAATGAGAGCGATTTCACGTTTTTTCGAAAGAGGAAACCCCTGGGCCGCGGATTCGGGGTAAGTTTTTCGCCCCGCGCCCGGCGACGGCGCATCCTTCTCCCACTCGTGGGAGAAGGTGGCCCTCGCGTCAGCGAGGGTCGGATGAGGGCCCCTGCCGCAGGCCGCTAATCGAGTTCGAAACGGCTCACCTGCACGGACCCTCATCCGACCTCGCTTCGCGAGGCCTCCTTCTCCCGCAAGCGGGAGAAGGAGATGCGCGGAGCGGACATGCCACAAACAGCCCCCTCACGCTGAGGAGCCCGCGAAGCGGGCGTCTCGAAGCGTCGAAGCGCGCCTGGATCATCCTTCGAGGCTTTTTGCGTTCCGCAAAAAGCGCCTCAGGATGAGGGGATTGTATTTGCCGGGAGGATGCGATTGCCGGGGAACCGGGTGAGTTTGATGGCTAGTGGCGCATCGGCTCGAATTTCGCCGATGTGGCGTAAGGGGACGTCAGAGCGCAACAGGCGGTTTCCGTCGAGATCGATCCCTCCCGGTCTTCTTCGGGTCCCCGCTACGCAAAAGCTATTTTCAAAAAACGGCCGCTTCGCTATCCTCCCAGCGAGCAGTTGGGTCGAATTCGACCGCGATCTTAATCCCCACGCAGAAGCGTAGGCCAAGCGCGCACGAAAGCACGGGATGCGCACATGGTTGGGGGCCTGCCCGGTCACCTCAGCCGCCGTACGCCAGGGAGGCCGTGACGCCCTTGCGAATGGAACCGCGACGCAGGCAGACTTGGTGCGGCGGTTCAATGTGAGTCAGGCGACGTTTTCAAAGAATAACGCAACGCTAAGCGACGGATGTATGATGAAAATATTTCGTGGAAAAGGAGTAACTGAATCAGAAAAGCACCTTGCAAAGTTGGGCGACAGAACATTCTTGAATCTTTGGTCATACCCAAACACCTATATCGACAAAAAGGAAGGAACTGAAGGCAAAGAGCTGTGTGATTTATTGGTTGTATGCGGAAATGATATCATTATATTCAGTGACAAGGTGATTGAGTGGCCAAGTTGCGACAATATAAATATTGCATGGCCTCGATGGTATAGGAGAGCTATTGATAATTCTGCTAAACAAATTCATGGCGCAGAGCGGTGGATTAAGAGATTTCCTGATCGAATATTTGTCGATAGAAAGTGTGAGCAGCGACTTCCTGCAGAGTTTCCGAAAGTTGAGACACAAAGAATACATGGCATTGTGGTTGCGAATGGAGCAGAGCAAGCCTGCAAGGAATATTTTTCTGGAGGAGTCGGAACATTATTAATAAATCCAAGGATTTTGGACGGCGCTCATCACGAACCAAGCCACGAATCATTTATGCCGTTCGCGGTTGGAGACGTGGCGTCTGGAAAGTCATTTGTGCATGTTTTTGATAGCATAAGTATAGATTTGGTAATGGCGGAGCTGGATACAATCGCGGACTTCACAAGGTATCTGATTATGCGTGAAGAAATGATAAGAGCAAGGCATTTATTAATCGCTCCGGGAGAGGAAGAGCTTTTAGGGTTATACCTTCAGTCGGAGGACAAAGAAGGGGCTCACCATTTCCGTAAACCAGACGGAAGTAGTTGGAAAGAAGGTGATAGCTTTGGTGTTGAAAGCGGCTTTTTCGCCGCTCTTCTACGCAGACCGGAGTATCACGCAAAAAAAATGGCCGATCGCGTTTCATACACATGGGATAAGCTGATCGGTATTTTTTCCGAGCACGTCCTTGCCGGAACGTCGGTCAATATTCTTGGGATCGAGCCAAGTGCGTCACTAGCTGAGAGGGCGCTACGCATTATGGCTCTTGAGGATCGTTTCACTCGAAGATTTCTCGCGAGCGGCCTTATCGGAGCTATGCGGTCGGCTGAGGAACAGAAAGCGCACAGATTCGCCAGGGTATTACTTTCTAATCATCGACATACGGGAGATAAAATTGCATATATTATACTAATACTTGCATATATCGATCAGGTATGCGGTGATGTCGGGTATGAGGAATATAGAAAGTTACGCACAGTGATCCTCAATGGATATTGTTTGAATGTTCTAAAAAGATATGGCGATGTTGACGTTGTGGTCGGCATCGCTTTCGATGCGCCATACAGCGTCACTGGGCGAGAGGGCGGCTCCGAGGACTTGCTCGTTATGTCGAGGGATGCGCTGACCGAAGATGCAATGAGGCATGCGGAAAAGCTACGAGAGGATTTCGGCATCTTTAATCCGGGAACGATGACGGAAACGCAGTTTTCCGATCAAGAGTATCCAGCTCTTACGACGAGCACCGCGCAAGAAAAGATGTCTAGACAACGCCGTAGAGCCGAGCAGAGGAGGCTCAACAAGGTCGTTGGCCGAGCTAACGTTAAATAGCCACGTTAGCGATTTTGAGGGCATTTCGAGCTCCCCCACCGCCGGACCCTTGACGTATCCTGAAAATATTCCTATATCCCCCTCGCTCCCGCTGACGCAAGGGCGCGTTCTTCGGGTCGTGGAACGCGGGCGGGGGCCGGCTCCATCCGGGACGGCGACCCCCGTCCCTGGACAGGCGGCGCGTCGCCGGGCCGGCGTTTCTCTCCCGTCCATAGGGAGGGCGAGAGCCGTTCCGTGATCCCAGGCATTCGGAAGCGATCGGGTCTTGCACGTGAAAACCCAGGATTCGCGGGTCCGAAAGCGCCTCGGGACGTCGACGAGAAGGCGAAGCCGCGTTTCGGGACGCTCCGAAACCACGAATATCTCTTCGCGCCGCGGCCGAAAGGGGTCGGAGCGTCCCGAGCCGCCCTCCTCCCCCGCCGCCGCGAGGCGCCGGGCGCATCGGCGTGGGCGGATGATAATCCTATTCCGAAACCGTCGCCCCACGGCGTCCTGGCCGGGCTTGTCCCGGCCAACCACGCCAGCGCGCGCCGAGGCGTGGTAGAAGCAACGCCGAAGCTCCGCCGGTGGCGGGCGCTTCCTTTTGTTTCTCAGCTGCTTGGCGTGGATGGCCGGGACAAGCCCGGCCAGGACGGCGGCAGAGTTTCGCGATGGATGAATTCGATAGCCCAGGAGGGGTAGGTCGAGCGCCGAAGGCGATCGGGAAGGGGCGAGAGGGTGAAGCCCGCCACGCTCCGCGTTGACTTCCCGGCCTCCAGCGCCTAAAAACGCGCCAATCTCGTCAGAGATGACCTATGACCCGCCCATTCGCCCAAGAGGCGTAGGGCCAACGTCCGGCAGCGCTGAGCGCCCCCGGGCGCGCTTTGCTTTGGACGGGCGCGTGGCGAATAGGCAGTAGCGAAGAGATCGAGCTTCGGCTCTACTCGCTACTTCCTATTCGCTACTCGCTCCCTGGGAGAACCGCATGTTCGAGGGCCTTTCCGACAAGCTCTCCGGCATATTCGACAAGCTCACGCGGCGCGGCGCCCTTTCGGAGGCCGATGTCGCCGAGGCTCTGCGCGAGGTGCGCCGCGCTCTGCTCGAGGCGGATGTCGCGCTCGATGTCGTGCGCACATTCACCGACAGCGTGCAGGCGAAGGCCGTCGGCGCCAATGTGGTGAAGTCGGTCTCGCCCGGCCAGATGGTCGTCAAGATCGTCAATGACGTGCTGGTCGAGACGCTGGGCTCCACCGCGCAGCCGATCGACCTCGACGCCGCGCCGCCGGTCGCCATCATGCTGGTCGGCCTGCAGGGCGCCGGCAAGACGACCACCACCGCCAAAATCGCCAAGCGCCTGACCGAGCGTCATGGCAAGCGCGTGCTGATGGCCTCGCTGGACGTGAAGCGTCCCGCTGCGCAGGAGCAGCTCGCCATTCTCGGCCGGCAGGTGAATGTCGACACTCTGGCGATCGTCCCCGGCCAGGACCCGGTGAAGATCGCCAAGCGCGCCGAGGAGACCGCCCGGCGCGAAGGCTATGATGTGGTGATGCTCGACACTGCGGGCCGCACGCATATCGACGAGCCGCTGATGGAGGAGATGGCGCAGATCAAGGCCGTCTCCAAGCCGCATGAGATATTGCTCGTCGTCGATGCGCTGACCGGTCAGGACGCGGTCAATCTCGCCAAGAATTTCGACGATCGCGTTGGCTTGACCGGCATTGTGCTGACGCGCGTCGACGGCGATGGCCGCGGCGGCGCGGCGCTCTCCATGCGCGCCGTCACCGGCAAGCCGATCAAGCTGATCGCCACCGGCGAGAAGATGGATGCGCTCGACGAATTCTCGCCGCAGCGCATCGCCAATCGCATTCTCGGCATGGGCGATATCGTCGCGCTGGTGGAGAAAGCCGCCGCCGCCGTCGATCAGGAACAAGCGCAGCGCGCCGCCGAGCGCATGGCGAAGGGCAAGTTCGATCTGCAGGATTTGGCCGATCAGCTCGCCATGATGGAGAAGGTCGGCGGCTTCGGCGGCATAATGGGGCTGCTGCCCGGCGTCGCCAAGATGAAGGAGCAGATCGCCTCCGCCAACATCGACGACAAAATGTTCAAGCGCCAACGCGCCATCATTCTGTCGATGACGCCCAAGGAGCGGCGCAATCCCGACATTCTCAAAGCCTCGCGCAAGCGCCGCATCGCAGCGGGCTCCGGCGCGAAGGTGGAGGAGGTCAACAAGCTGCTGAAGCAGCACCGCCAGATGGCCGACATGATGAAAGCCATGGGCGGCGGCAAGGGCGGCGGCATGATGGCCAAGGCCGCGCAGATGATGGGCATGGGCGGAATGCAAGCGCCTTCGCCCGAGCAGCTCGCGCAATTGCAGAAGAAAATGGGCGGCGGCCTGCCGCCCGGCGCCGGCCCCAGCATTCCCGCTGCGCCGCCGGCTTCCGCATTCTCCGCCAAGCCGACGCTTCCGGGCCTCGGCGGCGGCGGAGGTTTCCTGAGCGGGTTGAATCCGTTCGGGAAGAAGAAATGAAACAGCGAGTAGCGAATAGCGAATAGTTCGCTCTCTCTATTCGCTACTCGCTACTCGCTACTCGCTCACACAAAGGAAGAACCAAATGTCCCTGAAGATCAGACTCTCCCGCGGCGGCGCCAAGAAGCGTCCCTTCTATCGCGTCGTCGTCGCCGATTCGCGCTCGCCCCGCGACGGCCGCTTTATCGAGCGTCTCGGCACTTTCGATCCGCTGAAGCCGAAGGACGCCGCCGATCGTCTAGTGCTCGACGCCGAGAAGGCGAAGGAGTGGATCGCCAAGGGCGCGCAGGCGACCGATCGCGTCGCCCGCCTGCTCGAGAGCGTCGGCGTCGGCAAGCGTGAGGCGCGCAGCAATCCGCAGAAGGCCCAGCCGAAGAAGAAGGCGCAGGAGCGCGCCGCCGCTGCGGCCGCCGCCGCCGAGGCCGCCTCGGCCTGATGACGCCGTCCTTGCGAGCGAAGCGAAGCGACCTAGGGCCGCGCGGCGGCCTCTGGAGCGCTTCGCCGATTTCGCGATGCGAGCCTGAAGGCTCGCGGTCCTCTGCGTGTCTTGGACCGCGAGCCTTCGGGCTCGCTCTCGTCCGCGCATGAAGAACGCCGTCCTGCTCGGCCGGCTTGGCGCCGCCCATGGCGTGCGCGGCGAAATCCGTCTGCAGAGCTTCACCGCCGATCCTTCGGCGATCTCCACTTACGGTCCCTTGTTCGACGCGAGCGGCGCGCGCCGTTTCGTCATCGCCTCGCTGCGGCCTCTGGGCAAGGACATGTTCGTCGCGCGTCTCGAGGGCGTGCGCGACCGCGAGGCGGCGACGGCGCTCACCGGCGTCGAACTCTATCTTCCGCGCGCGGCGCTGCCGGAGCCGGAGGAAGACGAATTCTATCTCGCCGATCTCGAAGGTCTGCGCGCGGAAACGCCCGCCGGGGACACGCTCGGGGTGGTGATCGCCGTGCGCAATTTCGGCGCGGGCGATCTGTTGGAAGTGCGCCCGCCCGCCGGCGGCGAGACGCTGCTCTTCCCCTTCACCAAAGCCGTCGTTCCGATCGTCGATGTCGCGGGCGGCCGCGTGGTGGTGGAGCCGCCGCTCGAGATCGAAGGCGACGCGCCGTCAGGGGAAGATGTCTAGCTCTGATTTCGAAAGCGGGACGCGACAATCGACGATGACCTCGTCGCCGACGCCGACATGCTCCTTCGCGCGCACATCGGCCTTGATCGCCAGCAGATAAGGGCCTTCCTTCGAGGGGAACAATGTCGTCGTCCAGACGGTGGCGCCGAGCGTCGCCGTGACCGGCGCGTAGCCATAGCCGGTCCGCTCGATCCGTGTTTCCGCTTTCAGCGCGCGCGAATCCTCCTCGCTCAGCGAGACGAAGAACCAGCCGCCTTTTCCGGGATATCTCCAGATTTTTCCCGTGACGGTGAGCTGCAAGAAATCCATTGTCGTTCAATCCTGCGCGAACCTCAGCGCGGAGGCTGCGCCACGAGTGGAAAATCCGACCAACTTTAGCGCCTGAGAACCGCGGGCGAAAGCGCGCCGCCTTTCCCGTCCCGCGCCTCCATGCCATAACCCGCCCATGTGGCGCGCGACGATCCTCACACTCTTCCCGGAAATGTTCCCCGGCCCGCTCGGCCTGTCGCTCGCGGGCGACGGGCTTGCGCGCGGGCTCTGGTCGCTGGAGGCGCGCAATATTCGCGAGCACGGCCTCGGCCGTCATCGCGCCGTCGATGACACGCCTGCCGGCGGCGGTCCTGGCATGGTGATGCGCGCCGATGTTCTCGCCGCGGCGATCAACGCCGCCGCGCCGCAGGGCGATGCGCGACCGCGCCTCGTGATGAGCCCGCGCGGCGCGCCGCTGACGCAGAGCCGCGTGCGCGCGCTGGTCGAAGGCGAGGGCGCCGTCATCCTCTGCGGACGCTTCGAGGGCGTGGACGAGCGCATCATCGAAGCGCGCGCGCTGGAGGAGGTCTCGATCGGCGATTATGTGCTTTCGGGCGGCGAGATCGCGGCCATGGCGCTCGTCGACGCCTGCGTGCGGCTATTGCCGGGCATAATGGGCGAGTCGGCCTCGGGCGAGGAGGAGAGCTTCGAGAGCGGTCTGCTCGAATATCCGCAATATACGCGGCCGCGCGATTTCGAGGGCCGCGCCATTCCAGATATTCTGCTGTGCGGCGATCACGCCAAGATCGCGAAATGGCGCCATGAGCGCGCGCTCGAGCTGACGCGCGTGCGGCGGCCGGATTTGCTGGCGCGGGACGGAAAGAAGCGCTGACCGCGATCAGGCGCGACGCTTTTTCCGTCATTGCGAGCGAAGCGAAGCAATCCAGAGCCGTGGGGCGGCCCTGGATTGCTTCGTCGCTACGCTCCTCGCAATGACGGAAAAGCGCGGTTCAGGACATCACCACATTCACCGCGCTCTCGGGCAATTCCTTGCCGAAGCAGCGCTGGTAGAACTCGGCGACGAGCGGACGCTCGAGCTCGTCGCATTTGTTCAGGAAGGTGAGCCGGAAGGCGAAGCCGACATCGCCGAATATCTCGGAATTCTCCGCCCAGGTGATGACCGTGCGCGGGCTCATCACTGTGGAGAGATCGCCGGACATGAAGGCGTTGCGCGAGAGATCGGCGACGCGCACCATCTTGTTGATGGCGTCGCGGCCTTCCTTGGTGGCGTTGAAGCTCTTCACCTTGGCGAGCACGATATTGGTCTCGGCGTCATGCGGCAGATAATTGAGCGTCGAGACGATGGACCAGCGGTCCATCTGGCCCTGATTGATCTGCTGCGTGCCGTGATAGAGGCCCGATGTGTCGCCGAGGCCGACCGTGTTGGCGGTGGCGAAGAGGCGGAAGGCGGGATGCGGACGAATGACGCGGTTCTGATCGAGCAGCGTCAGCCGGCCGGAGACTTCAAGCACGCGCTGAATGACGAACATCACATCGGGGCGGCCGGCGTCATATTCGTCGAAGCACAGCGCGATATTGTGCTGGAGCGCCCAGGGCAGAATGCCGTCGCGGAACTCCGTGACCTGCTTGCCGTCCTTCAGCACGATCGCGTCCTTGCCGACGAGATCGATGCGCGAGACATGGCTGTCCAGATTGACGCGCACGCAGGGCCAGTTGAGCCGCGCGGCCACCTGCTCGATATGCGTCGATTTGCCGGTGCCGTGATAGCCCGTCACCATCACGCGGCGGTTGCGGGCGAAACCGGCGAGAATGGCGAGCGTTGTCTCGCGGTCGAAGAGATAGTCGGGATCCTTGTCCGGGACATGCTCGGTCCGCTCGGAATAGGCGGGAACCTCGAGATCGGAGTCGATGCCGAACAGCTGGCGCACGGAGACTTTGAGGTCCGGCAGGGGCGCGGACCCGGCCGCTTTGTCGCTTGGGGTTGACATTGATCCTCCGTTTCGCCGACGCGCGCTCGCGACATTCGCGCCGGCAAGGCCTGGTCAAACGCTTGTTCAAACGAGCTTGGCGGCCCGCAACGTCTTATATGCGTGAATGATCTCCCGCAGTCTTTCCTCGCAGGAGCGATCTCCGCCATTGGCGTCGGGATGGTGACGTTTGACGAGCTCCTTATAGCGCGTCTTTATCGCCTCCGCACCGGCGGTCTCATCCAATCCGAGCGCATTCAGCGCCTTGATCGTCACCGCCGAATAGCGCGGGCTCGCCTCCGCCTGCGGCCGGGCGCGATGCGCCCTCTGCCGGTAGAGGCCCATGGGATCGGCGAAATTCTCGGGCCGCAGCGGGTCCTCGCGAAAGGAGGCCTGGCCGCGCTTCACGCCCATGGACCAGGTGGGGCGATGGCCGGTGGTGGCGTCGTCCTTCAGGTAACGGGCGACGTCCTCGTCGCTCATTCCGTTGAAGTAATTATATGAATTATTATATTCCCGCACGTGCTCAAGGCAGAAGCAGAAATATTGCCCCTCGCGCAGCCGTCCCATGGGCGCGCGATGGGCTCCCTCGGCCTCGCAGCCGGGCGCGTCGCAGCGAAAACGAGTCTCGCGGCGCTCCTGCCTCTGCTCGGGCTTCACGCGGATACGATCGAAGAGGGGCGAATTCAAATCCATGGCGCTGCATTATGGTAGACTGGCCGCAGGCTGCAAGCGGAACCCGTCGCCAATTTCGATCGGCGGGAATTTTGCTTGGAGTGGGGCGACGAGGAGGATTCCACTATGGCCGAGCAAGGCAATATCGGCGCCGTCCAGGCCCGCATCCGTTCGAAGCTGACCGAAGGGCTCGCGCCCGTCACCTTGAAGGTGATCGACGAGTCCGACAAGCACGCCGGGCACGGCGGCCATCATCAGGACGGCGAGAGCCATTTTCGCATAGAGGTGGTGAGCGAGGCTTTCGCCGGCAAGAAGCTGGTGGAGCGCCATCGCATCGTGAACGCGCTGCTCGCCGAGGAGCTGGCGACCCGCGTCCACGCGCTGGCGATCACGGCGCGCGCGCCGCAGGAGTAGCTATGTCATCGCGAGGAGCGCAGCGACGCAGCGATCCAGGGGCCGTCCCAGGGCTCTGGACTGCTTCGCTTCGCTCGCAATGACGACGGTCGGCCTCCTTTTGCAAAGCCGTAGCGGCTCCGCTTGACGCGCGGCCCCTCCTGCGCGAATCTCGGTTTCGCCCAGGGGAGCCTCGCCGCCTGCGCGCTGCGGCGCGCGGCAAGAGGCTGAGAGGCCGGATGGCTGGAGACAGCGGCTCGGCGACCCTTCGAACCTGATCCAGTTCGCGCTGGCGTAGGGAGGCCGCATGCTCCTGATATTCCTCGGCCCTGTCGGGCCGTATCGATGCTGATCGGCGTGATCGGCGCCGGCGTCGCCGGCCTGACCGCGGCTTTCGAGATCGCTCGCGCCGGCGCGCCCTTCGGCGTCGAGGTCGAGCTGGTGGAGAGAGCGGCGGGGCCGGGCCGCGGCTGCTCGCATTTCGCCGGCGGCATGATCGCGCCCTGGTGTGAATTGGAGAGCGCCGAGCCCATCGTCGCGACGCTCGGCGAGGAGGCGCTCGCCTTCTGGACCAAGGACATTCCCGTCGCGAAAATCGCCGGCAGCCTCGTCGTCGCGCCGCCGCGCGACCGCGCCGAGCTGACCGAATTCTCCCGCCGCACCCGCTGTTTCGAGCGGCTGGACGCCGATGGCCTCGCGGCGCTGGAGCCGGCGCTCGCCGGGCGATTCTCGGCCGGGCTCCATTTTTCGCAGGAGGCGCATCTCGAGCCGCGCGCGGCGATGGCGGCGCTGTTCGAATGTTTGCAGACAATGGACAATGTCCGCATCCGGCTCTGCGCCGATTCTGTCCCGCGGGCGGATTGGATCGTCGATTGCCGCGGCTTCGCCGCGCGCGGCGAGCTGGCGGAACTGCGCGGCGTCAAGGGCGAGATGCTCGTGCTGCACAGCGACGAGATCGAATTGTCCCGTCCCGTCCGCATGCTGCATCCGCGCCATCCGGTCTATGTGGTGCCGCGCGGGCACGGCGTGTTCATGGTCGGCGCGACGATGATCGAGAATGAGGAGCGCTCCCGCGTCACCGCGCGCTCCATCGTCGAGCTGGTCAATTCGGCCTTCGCCATTCATCCCGCTTTCGCCGAGGCGGAGATCGTCGAGACGGGCTCGGATGTGCGCCCCGCCTTCCCGGACAATCTGCCGCGCATTTCGCGCCAGGGCCGGACGCTCTATGTGAACGGGCTCTATCGGCATGGATTTCTTCTGGCGCCGGCGCTGGCGCGCCGTGTCGCGCGCTTCCTCTTCACGGGCGAGATGTTCCCGGAGGTCATGAATGCGAATCAGGGTGAATGGGCAGACGCTCGAGGTCGAGGCGCCGACATTGGAGCGCCTCATCGAGGAATTGGGCTTTAGCGAGCAGACCATCGCCACGGCGGTGAACCAGGAATTCGTGCGCAGCAAGGATCGCGGCGAGACGCTGCTGGTCGAGGACGATACGATCGAGATCGTCACGCCGCGGCAGGGAGGGTGAGGGAAGCGCCGAACTTGCTACCTCGGCGATGAACTCCATGTTAGGGTCGGCCCATGAGCACGATCGTCACGGAAATCTACGACGCCCTTCGAGAAGCCGGCGCGAGCGAGGAGAAAGCGCGCAAGGCTGCGGAAGTCGTCGCTAATTTCGACTCGAAGAACAGCGACGTTCAGCATGAGTTCGCCTTGCTGAAGGGCGAGTTCAACACCGTGAAATGGATGCTCGCGACCAACATCACGCTCACGCTTCTGGTGCTCGGAAAGCTGTTCCTGCACTGATGGCCGATGCGGTTTCCGGTCGAGCCCCGAACGAGCCGAATGCGATGACTGCGTCTCTCCTCCTCTATGGCGAGGTCCTATCCTCCCGCTTCCTGCTCGGCACGGCGCGCTATCCTTCGCCCGCGATACTCGCCGAGGCGATCCGCGCGGCGGGGGCGGAGGTCGTCACCGTCTCGCTGCGGCGGGAGGCGGGAGGCTCGCGCGCGGGCGAGAGCTTTTGGCGGCTCATTCGCGAGCTGGGCGTGCGCGTGCTGCCCAACACCGCCGGCTGCCGCACGGCCAAGGAGGCCGTCGCCACCGCGCAAATGGCGCGCGAGCTGTTCGGAACCAATTGGATCAAGCTCGAGGTCATCGGCGAGGAGGACACGCTGCAGCCGGACGTCTTCGGCCTGGTGGAGGCGGCGCGCATCCTCAGCGACGACGGCTTTTGCGTCTTTCCCTATACGACAGAGGATCTGGTCGTCGCGGAGCGGCTGCTGGACGCCGGCTGCCGTGTGCTGATGCCCTGGGCGGCGCCGATCGGCTCCGGCCGCGGGATCAACAATCTCTTCGGCCTCCGGGCGTTGCGCGCGCATTTTCCCGACACGCCGCTGATCGTGGACGCCGGCCTCGGCGCGCCCTCGCAGGCGGCGGCGGTCATGGAGCTCGGCTTCGACGCCGCTCTGCTCAACACGGCGGTGGCGCGCGCCGGCGACCCGGTCGTTATGGCGCGGGCTTTCTCGCTCGCCATAGAGGCGGGCCGGGCGGCCTATCTCTCCGGTCTGATGGAGCCGCGCGACATGGCGGCGCCCTCGACGCCCGTGCTCGGCCGCGCCTTCGGCGATGGATTCGAGGCATGAGCGCGATTTTGCTCGACCCGTTTTATCTCATCGTCGATTCCGCCGATTGGCTGCCGCGTCTGCTGCCTTGCGGCGTGCGGCTCGTGCAATTGCGCGTCAAGGATCGTGAGGAGGCGGCGCTGCGCGCGGAGATCGCCCGCGCTCGCGACCTTTGCGCCGCCCATGGCGCGCAGCTCGTCGTCAATGATTATTGGCGGCTCGCCATCGAGCTTTCCTGCGATTTCGTGCATCTCGGCCAGAGCGATCTCGACACGGCCGATATCGCCGCGATCCGCGCCCATGGGATAAGGGTCGGCGTCAGCACGCATGACGCGGCGGAGCTGGAGCGGGCGCTGGCGCTCGCTCCCGATTATGTCGCGCTGGGGCCGATCTATCCGACTTTGCTGAAGCAAATGGCCTTCGCCCCGCAGGGGCTCGAGAAGATCGGCGCCTGGAAACGCCGCATCGGCGCGATTCCGCTCGTCGCCATCGGCGGGCTGACGCCGGAGCGCGCCCGCGCGGCGCTGGCGGCGGGGGCGGACAGCGCCTGCGTCGTCACCGATATATTGCGCGCCGCGGAGCCGGAGGCGCGCGCCCGCGAGTGGGTGGAGGCGACGGACGAAAAGCGAGTCACGACGCCCCGCCGATCGGCCACTCCCCTTTGAACACATTGCCCTGATTGTCACGCGCCTCGACGCGCATCACCTTGGCGCCATTGGGCCTGTAGGCGAAGCGAAAGCTCGGATCCTCGGACAGGGAAATTCCGCCCTCCATGGAGAAGATCAGCGCATCGCCCTGACGCACTTCCACCTTGTCGACATAGTGAGCGGGAATATAGGCGCGGGTGAGCGGGTCCATCTGCAATCCCGAATTATTGGGATGGCGGATCATGATCTGCGCCTCGCGCAGCGCGGGATTGTCGCTCGGGAGCTCGCGATATTTCATCTTGCCGAGATTGGCGGAGGCCTCGTCCTGATCCTTGATCGCCGGAGCCGAGCAGCCGCCCGAGGCCTTCACGAATTTCACCACCGAATGCAGCGCGCCATCGCCCGTTTGGCCGACGACATGCACATTGGTGTACGAGTTCACGCGCACGCGCGTCTCGATCTTCGCGACGCCGGCGCCCTCGCCGAAGGAGAAGGCCGCCGCCATGGGCATCGGATTCTCGTCGATGACCAGCGTCGCCGCGCGCAGGCCGGGCTCGAGCAGCGAGATGGTCATCGGCACGATGGCGGCGTCCTCGGCCCGCTTCGGCGCCTCCAGCGCCACCACGCCCTCATGCGACGTGATCGCGCGGTCGTGGAAAATATCGGTGACGAGGCCCGGCCACGGATCGATCTTCTGCTCCTGGGCCAGCGCCGCGCCGGCCGAAAGGCAGAGCGCCGCCGCCATTGCGAGGGAGCGCGGGAGGGACCGTGAGCCGCGGGGCTCGCTCTCATTCGGCGATTTGCGGGCCTGAAGGCTCGCGGTCCAAGGGCTCATCTGCCTTCCTCCGGTATCTGTCGAAGCATAGCGCTGTGAGCGCGGCCGGCTCAAGGGGCCTCCCATTCCAGCTCGGCGAAGCCGGCCGTGGCGTTGCGCGTGTGATAATCCTCGAACAGCAGCCAATTGGGCTTTTCGCCGCGGCCGGCGGTCGTGACCGCGCGCGCGAGCGTCTCGCCTTTGGCGATGTCGGCGCGCAAATCGCGGGTGAGATGGTCGAAATAGGCCTTTTGCGCCTCCAGCGCCTGCGGCCAGGGGGCGACCGCCGGCCCATGGCCCGGCACGACGCGGACCGCCTCGATCTTTCGCAACTCCTCTATGACGGACAGAAAGCCCAAAAGGCTGCCGTCGACGATCGGCACATGCTGCAGAAACAAGAGATCGCCGGTAAAGAGCGTGCCGCTCTGCGGGTCGAGCACGGTGAGATCGGAATCGCTATGGGCGGTGCGCCAGGCTCTCAGCGTGATCGCGCGGCCGCCGAGATCGAGAATCGTCTCGCGCTCGACGGCGAGGGTCGGCGGAACCAGAATCACATCGTCGAGCAGGGCGCCCATCGCCTCGCGGAAAGACGAGAGATAATGCGGGCCGCGCGTCGCCATGGCGCGGGCGAGATTCTTGTGCCCGACGAAGACCGCTCCCGTGTCTCGAAAGGCAATATTCCCGAAAATATGATCGGGATGGACATGGGTGTCGATGACATAGCGGATCGGCTTGGTCGTGCGCTGCTGCAATGCAGCGAGGAAGGCCTCGCCCTCCGCGCGGCTGCCGCCCGTGTCGATGACGGCGACCGCCTCCGCGCCGACAATGGCGCCGAGATTGGCGATGCCGCCAGCGTTGTCGCGGGACATCAAGGCGGTCACCCCCTGATGAACGAATACTCCGGGCGCGATCTCCGTCAGCTCGAAGCTTTTCGCGCCGCTGGCGACGAGGCAGAGACACGTGATGGCGAGCGCTAGAATAGTGCGTTGCAGCATTGGTTTTTCAGCCTCGTTTTTCGCCAGTTTCACGCGCGAAATCAGGAAACTCGGGAATGGGATTTGGGGATTGCGCTTCAATTCTGTGCGACATATTATCCCGCCGTTTCCGACCTAAAAGAGGCTTTCCGGCCGGGAACCGGAGAGCATCTCGACGGAGGTACGGGCGGGGCTGCGGGCGCGGCGTTTCCGCCTGATCGCCGTGGCAAAAAAACGGGGAAACGGCTTCCCAAAGCCTAGGGCGTCGGAAAGGCGCGATGTCGGCGGCGTGGCCGGGCCTTTTGCACGGTGATGTCGTCAGGAGGAAAAGCTCATGCATAAGCTGTTGTTGTCGACTTCGGTGGGGATCCTCGCGCTGCTCGGGGCCGGCGTGGCGAGCGCCGACGAGCTGCTCGATCTCCAGAAGAATCCGAAGGATTGGGTTTCGCCGACCGGCGACTACGCCAATCTGCGTCATTCCAAGCTGAAGCAGATCACCACCGAGAACGTCGGCAAGCTGGCTCCCGCTTGGAGCTTCTCGACCGGCGTGCTGCGCGGCCACGAAGGCGCGCCGCTCGTTCTCGGCGACGTGATGTATCTTCATACGCCGTTCCCCAACATCGTCTACGCCCTCGATCTCAACAACGAAGGCAAGATCCTCTGGAAGTATGAGCCCAAGCAGGATCCGAGCGTCGTTCCGGTCATGTGCTGCGACACGGTGAATCGCGGCCTCGCCTATGGCGACGGCAAGATCTTCCTGGCCCAGGCCGACACCACCCTCGTCGCTCTCGACGCCAAGACCGGCAAGCTCGTCTGGTCGGTGAAGAACGGCGATCCGTCCAAGGGCGCCACCTCCACCGCGGCTCCGCACGTCTTCAAGGACAAGGTCCTCGTCGGCATCGCCGGCGGCGAGTTCGGCGTGCGCGGCAGCATCACCGCTTATAACATCAAGGACGGCAGCCTCGCTTGGCGCGGCTATTCGGAAGGCCCGGACTCCGAGGTGCTGCTCGACCCCGAGAAGACCACCTTCCTCGGCAAGCCGGTCGGCAAGGATTCGTCTCTGAAGACCTGGGAAGGCGATCAGTGGCAGATCGGCGGCGGCACCACCTGGGGCTGGTATTCCTATGACCCCGAGCTGAACCTCATCTACTACGGCTCCGGCAACCCCTCCACCTGGAACCCGTCGCAGCGTCCGGGCGACAATCGCTGGTCCATGACCCTGTGGGCGCGCGATCTCAACACCGGCGTCGCCAAATGGGTCTATCAGATGACCCCCCATGACGAGTGGGACTATGACGGCATCAACGAGGTGATCCTCGCCGATCAGACCATCAATGGTCAGCCGCGCAAGACCGCCGTGCACTTCGATCGTAACGGCTTCGGCTACACGCTCGATCGCGTCACCGGCGAGCTGCTCGTCGCCGAGAAGTACGACCCGGCCGTCAACTGGGCGTCCAAGGTCGATCAGGACAAGAACTCGCCGACCTATGGCCGTCCGCTCGTCGTCTCGAAATATTCGACGCAGCAGAACGGCGAGGACGTCAACACCAAGGGCGTCTGCCCGGCGGCTCTCGGCTCCAAGGACATGCAGCCCGCGTCCTTCAACCCGGACACCGGCCTGTTCTATGTGCCGACCAACCACGTCTGCATGGACTATGAGCCCTTCCGCGTCAGCTACACGGCGGGTCAGCCCTATGTCGGCGCGACGCTGGAAATGTTCCCGCCGCCCGGCGAATCCAACATGGGCAATTTCATCGCTTGGGACGCCCGCGTCGGCAAGATCGTCTGGTCCAACAAGGAGCAGTTCTCGGTCTGGTCCGGCACGGTCACCACGGCCGGCGGTCTCGCCTTCTACGGCACGCTCGAGGGCTATCTGAAGGCCGTCGACGTCAAGACCGGCAAGGAGCTCTACAAGTACAAGACTCCGTCGGGCATCATCGGCAATGTGATCACCTATGAGCACAAGGGCAAGCAGTATGTCGCGGTTCTGTCCGGCGTCGGCGGTTGGGCCGGCATCGGTCTCGCGGCCGGCCTGTCCAAGAGCAATGAAGGCCTCGGCGCGGTCGGCGGCTATAAGGCGCTGTCCGACTACACCGCTCTCGGCGGCGTGCTGACCGTCTTCTCGCTGCCCGACTACGCTCTGCCGATCGTCGCTCCGGCGAACTGATAGGCCAATAAAAAGATCAGCGCTCGGCGTACGCTCCTGGCGCGCGCCGAGCGCCTTGTTTGTGTGGATGGAAACTGCTGGAGGATGGAGTAATGAGACTGCCGCTCGTCGGGGCCCTTGCCCTGAGCGTCTTCATGGGTGTTGGAACGACCGCGCGCGCCGAAGCGCCGGGAGACCCGACTGCTGTCAAGGAAGTGGACGGCAAGTGGTTCGACGCGCAGGGCAAGCCGACCTATAAGGTGCAGGCGGACGGCACGGTCGATTGGTACACCTTCTCCGGCTATCGCCGCTATCACGCCGAATGCCACGTCTGCCACGGCCCCAACGCCGAAGGCTCGACCTATGCGCCGGCGCTGAAGAATTCGGTCAAGAACTTCAATTACGAGGAGTTCTACGGCATTGTCGTCGGCGGTCGCGAGAACAAGCAGGCGGGCAATGACAGCGTCATGCCGGCTTTCGCCGAGAACAAGAACGCCATGTGCTATATCGACGACCTCTATATCTATCTCCGCGCCCGTTCGACCGAGGCGGTCGGCCGCGGCCGCCCGGAGAAGAAGGCGGAGAAGCCCCCGGCTTTCGCCGAGGCCGAAGCGAAGTGCATGAGCGCCAAATAGTGATCGCGCGTCAGTCGAGGCTTCGCGCGCCGGCTGGCGGCGGAACCGGCCGAGGGCTCGTCATGTCGCGTCGTCTCGCTTTTTCTCTGGTCGCCGTCGCGGGCCTGCTCGCGACGGCCCTGGCGCATGCGCAATCGCCGGGCCTCGTCGCCCGTCCCCAAGGGGGCGTCGACGACGCGCGCGGCTCGATCGAGCTGATCGACCCCAAGGTTCTGCGCGTCTGCGCCGATCCCAGCAATCTTCCCTTCTCCAACAGCGCCGGAGAAGGCTTCGAGAACAAGCTCGCGGAGCTTCTGGCCAAGAAGCTCGGCAAGGATATCGCCTATTCCTATTATCCGGGCGCGACCGGCTTCATCCGCAACACGCTCAATGCGCATTTATGCGATGTGGTGATGGGAATGCCGCAGGGCGACGATCTCGTTCAGCCCACCAATCCCTATTATCGGACCTCCTATGCGGCGGTCTATCGCGCCGGCTCCGATCTCGAGGGGCTGACCTCTCTCGCCGATCCGCGCCTCGCGCAGAATAAGCGCATCGGCCTCGTCGCCAACACGCCGCCGGGCAATCTCCTGGCCCGCTATCGGCTGCTCGCGGCGGTGAAGCCCTATCCGCTGGTCGTCGACACGCGCGTCGATGCGCCCGGCGCCGATATGATCCATGATCTCGAGAATGGCGCGATCGACGTCGCTATTCTCTGGGGGCCTTTCGCCGGCTATCATGCGAAAAAGTCCGGCGGTCGGCTGAAGCTGGCCCTGCTCACCGGGGACAAGGGCGCGCGCATGAGCTTCCGTATCGCCATGGGGGTTCGCCATTCCGATCAGGAGTGGAAGCGCGAGCTCAATCGGCTCATCGCGCAGAATCAGGGCGAGATCGACAGATTGCTCGCCGATTTCGGCGTGCCGCTGATCGACGAATCCGACGCGCCGATCACGCCGGCGCCCACCGCGTCCACGCCATGAGGCGCTGGCTCGGCCTCGCGCTCGGCCTCGCAATTCTGGTCTCGGCGCCCGCCGTCGCCGAGACCGTTCCCGAGCCGGAGGGCTATCGGCTCTCTGATTTTCGCGCCGCCGTGCCCGCCACTCTGCGCGGCGCGCGCGTGATCGACGCGCAGCAGGCCTTCGCCCTATGGCGCGACAAGTCCGCCGCCTTCGTCGATGTCCTGCCGCGCCCTCCGAGGCCCGCCGGCCTGCCGCCCGACGCCGTCTGGCGCGACAAGCCGCGTTTCGACATTCCGGGCAGCGTCTGGCTTCCCGAGACCGGCTATGGCGAATTGCCGGAGGCCTCGCTCCGCTATTTCGAAAGCGGCCTCGCGCGCGCGAGCGCTCGGGACAAGAGCCGTCCGCTGGTTTTCTACTGCCTCGCCAATTGCTGGATGTCCTGGAACGCCGCCAAGCGCGCATTGGCGCTCGGTTATTCCGACGTGTCCTGGTTCTCGCAGGGAACGGATGGCTGGGCGGCCGCCGGCCATCCTCTGGAGCCGCGCGAGCCCGAGCCGCGCGACGAGCGCTGAACTGGCCGGTCAGTCCGTCTTCTTCGACAGCGACCACACAGCTGCGATGAAAAAGCCCTTGCAGAGAGGCAGCAGCAAAAGCGTCGAGACGATGGTCGCGGACAGCACCAGCGCCGCCTCCGCGCCATAGGACAGCGTTGCGCGCGTCTCCAGAAAGATCAGCAGCGGAACGATGATATGGGCGACGACGCCGATGGTGAGCCAGGCCGGGCCATCGTCGGCGTCGACGCCGATGAAGCTCTCCGCGCAATGCGGGCAGGCGTCGGCGCGCTTCAGATAGCCGTCGAAGAGCGCGCCAGTCCCGCAGCGCGGACATTTGCGCAAAAAGCCGCGCAACAGCGCAGTGGTCGTCGAGGGGCGGGCGATCGTCGTCGGCGTCATGGGATCACTGCTTTTCCGTGCCGGGCGTCACGCCGAGCTCGGCGAGGCTGAAGGCGAGCTCGGGCGCGAGCATGGGCTCGAGGCGCGCGGCGCCGGCGAGCTCGACGATCTCGGCATAGCCCGCTGCGCCCAGCCGGCGATGAACGAAGGTCACGGCCCGAACGGCGTCGACGACCCACACCTCGCGCACGCCGAACGCCGCATAGACGCCGATCTTGCGGCCCTTGTCATAGGCGAGGCTCGAATCGGCGATCTCGATCGCCAAAAGCACCGCCGGCCCATCGAGAGCGGAGAGCGGCAGATCGCGGGGAAAAACGCAGAAATCCGGCTCGACGAAAGTGCGCGCGTCGAGGCGCAGCGTGGTCTCCTGGGCGACTTCCAAATGCGGCGGAGCCGCGCGCTGCAAGAAACGATTGACCGCGATCTTCACCCATTCGTGTCGGGCCCCCTTGGGCGACATAGGCACGACCTCCCCGCCGATCAGCTCGAACCGCTCGTCGTCATCGATGATGCCGGCGCGGAGCATTTCCTCGATTTCCGCCACGCTCCAGCAGCGCCGGGGGAGTCCCTCGGCGGCCTGAGTCTCGAGCGGAAGGCCGATCGGGCGCAGATGCGGGTTCATGCGGCGCAATATAGCGCAATCCGGGCGGGATTTCGCCTTTCAATATTGCCCGGCGAGCGAGGCCTCCAGCAATTCCGCCTCCGCCGCCGACAGGCCGAAGAGATCGTAGATCAACGCATCGATCTCCTGCTCCCGGCTCTCGATCTCGGCGGCGAGGCGCCCGGCCGCGTCGGGATCGGCTGCGGCGACGCAATTGGCGCGCGCCAGCGCCGCGAGCCGTTCCGCGACAGGGGAGGCGAGATCGGGCAGTGGCAGCGGCTCCAAATATTGCGCCTTCAGCCGCAGCCGCCATTTGCCGCCGCGCAGCGGATTGGAGACGGAATGCAGCACGAACCAGCAGAGCCGCGAATTGAGAAAGGCGAGCAGAGCGAGATCGGCGCAAGGCAGGCAGAAGCAGGTCGCGTCGATGAGGCCGCCGCTTTCGTCGAGCGCGAATTTCGGCCCTTGCGAAATATCTGGAAACACGATCTTGGGCGCCGCGAAGCCGGCGCGATAGGCGAGCTGCGCCTGTTGCAGCTCGAACCATTTTTGTCGCGTGGCGCGGCGCTCCAGCCGTTCGCGCAGCGGCGCGAGCCATGCCGCAACGGCCGGATATTCGGCGATGTCGAAAGCGCCTTTCGGCGCATCGACGAGCCAGTCCTCGCGCGCGGCGCGCCAGCGTCCGATGCTTCCCCCGCGACAATAGGGCTTCAAAATCTCGGCGCTGCACGGATCGGCGGCGACGAGCGCGTCGCGCGTCGCGCCGTCGATGACGAAAGCGTCGTTGAGCCCCGTCTTGATCCCCCAGAGCGGCGCGCCATAGGTCTCTCGCAGCGTCTTGCGGCCTTGCGCGATCTTGTCGCGCAGACGCGCCAGCGCCTCCTCCTCGAAGCGCCAGAAGGCGGCGCCGAGCCGCGCCTGCGGCATTGGCCGCGCATTCTCCGCAAACTCCGCCTCGAGGTCCTTCGGCGCGCGATCCTTCAACAGCAGAAAGGAGAGATCGCCGCGATCCGCGCTCTTCCTCAGCGTCACGATCGCCGGATAGGTGACGACATCGTCGAAGACGCGCACATCGCCGAAGTCGATGACGCTTTCGATCGTCGCATTCCCGGCGAGGAAGCGACGCAGGCTCTCGCCGGCGCCGGTGCGAAAGAAGCTCGACGAGGAGATGAAGCCCAACCGTCCGCCCTCTCTCAGCAATCGCACGCCTTTCTCGAAGAAATAGGCGTAGAGATCGGCGCGCTCCGCGGCGACGGCGTAATGTTTCGCGAGATAGGGCTTCGCCGCTTTGAGATATTCCATCCGCACATAGGGCGGATTGCCGATGACGACATCGAAGCCGCTACGCGCCGCACTATCGTCGATGAGGCTGTCGCCGACGCGCAAATTGTCGTGAGGATGGTTTGGATCGAGAGCGAGCCTGAAGGCTCGCGGTCCAGTCGCCGCCTCGGACTGCGAGCCTTCAGGTGCGCTCGTCGCGGCGATCTTCGGGCATCGGCTCCACAGCGCGCGGCGCGCGGCCTCCACCGCGCGCGCATCTATGTCCATGCCGAAGAGATTATTGGCGATCGTCTCGCGCGCCGCATCGAGCGCGATCATCGCGCCGAGCGCAGTCTCCTCATAGCGTCGCGCCATTTCGTCGAAGGCGGCGTCGAGAAGCGCGCCATCGCCGCAGGCGGGATCGATGATCTTGAAGGACCGCAGAGCGTCGAGCCATGCGCGCCAGAAGGCGGGCGTCTCGCATCCGCCATGCTGCGCGAGGAGCGCCGCGCGCCGCTCGTCGAGCGACAGCGCAATGGTTCGGGCGACGAGAAAACGGGCGATGGGAGCAGGCGTGTAGACGACGCCGCGGCGCTTGCGCTCGGCTCGGCGCGAGGCGTTGGAGGCGCGTTCATCCAATGTGAAAGGCTTCGGTTCGATACGAACAATTGGCCACTTGAAACAAAATGGCCGGCGCGAGGCCGGCCATTCGATATCAATTGTCCAAGAAGCTCCGCAGCTTCCTCGAGCGCGAGGGATGCTTCAGCTTGCGCAGCGCCTTCGCCTCGATCTGGCGAATGCGCTCGCGCGTCACCGAGAACTGCTGGCCGACTTCCTCGAGCGTGTGGTCGGTGTTCATGCCGATGCCGAAGCGCATGCGCAGCACGCGTTCTTCACGCGGCGTCAGCGAGGCCAATACGCGCGTCGTCGTCTCGCGCAGATTGGACTGGATCGCCGCCTCGATCGGGAGAATGGCGTTCTTGTCCTCGATGAAATCGCCGAGATGCGAATCCTCCTCGTCGCCGATCGGCGTCTCCAGGCTGATCGGCTCCTTGGCGATCTTCAGCACCTTGCGCACTTTCTCCAGCGGCATGGCGAGCTTCTCGGACAGCTCCTCCGGGGTCGGCTCGCGGCCGATCTCGTGCAGCATCTGGCGCGAGGTGCGCACGATCTTGTTGATCGTCTCGATCATATGCACCGGAATGCGGATCGTGCGCGCCTGATCCGCGATGGAGCGCGTGATCGCCTGCCGAATCCACCAAGTGGCGTAGGTCGAGAATTTATAGCCGCGGCGATATTCGAACTTATCGACCGCCTTCATCAGGCCGATATTGCCTTCCTGAATGAGGTCCAGGAACTGCAGGCCGCGATTGGTGTATTTCTTGGCGATGGAGATCACGAGACGCAGATTCGCCTCGACCATTTCCTTCTTCGCCTGCCGGGCCTCGCGCTCGCCCTTTTGAACCATATGGACGATCTTGCGGAACTCGGCGATCTCGAGGCCCGTCTCGGTCGCCAGCGCGTGAATCTCGCCGCGCAGCTCCTTGATCCGGTCTTTCTCGTTGGCGACGAATTCCTTCCAGCCGCGCGAGCCGAGCTTGGAGACGCGCATGATCCATTTGGGATCGAGCTCCGAGCCCTGGAACTTGTCGATGAAGTCCTCGCGCGCGACGCCCTGCGCGTCGGCGAGACGCAGCAGCTTGGTCTCATAGCCGATGAGGCGCTTGTTGATGTCGTAGAGCTGCTCGACCAGCGCCTCGATACGGTTCTGGTTCAAGGAGAGAGACTTCACATCGGTGACGATCTCTTTCTTGAGCTGCTTGTATTTGCGGTCCTGCGCCGGGGTCAGAGTCTCGTTCTTGAGCTTGTTCTCGACATTCTGATCCTGCAGCCGGCGCAGCTTCTTGTAAGCATCGGCGACGCGGGCGAAAGTTTCCAGAACCTTGGGCTTCAGCTCGGTCTCCATGGCGGAGAGCGAGACCGAATTCTCGAGGTCGTCCTCCTCCTCGAAGGCCTCCTCCGGCGGCGCGCCGGCTTCGCCCAGCGCGGCCGGCGGCGAGCGCGGCGCGGTGGCGGGCGCGAGATCGGACGGCGTGACCGGCGGCTTGCCGGCGTTCTTGCCCTCGGGGCCGGCGTAGGTCGCCTCGAGATCGATGATGTCGCGCAGCAGGACCTTGCCGGCCTCCAGCTCCTCGCGCCAGATGATGATGGCCTGGAAGGTCAGCGGGCTCTCGCAGAGCCCGGCGATCATCGCCTCGCGGCCGGCCTCTATGCGCTTGGCGATGGCGATCTCGCCCTCGCGCGACAGCAGCTCGACCGAGCCCATCTCGCGCAGATACATGCGGACGGGATCGTCGGTGCGGTCGGCGGGCTCGGAGGTGCGCGTGGCGACGGCGGTGGAGCGGGCGGATTCGACGACTTCGCCGCCCTCGGCCTCCTCCTCCTCCTGCTGCTCCTCGCCCTCGGCGTCGTCCGGGTCGTCGCCCTCGGAGACGGTGATGCCCATCTCCTGCAGCATGGCGTAGACGTCCTCGATCTGGTCGGAGGACACTTCCTCGGACGGCAGAACGGCGTTCAGCTCGGTATAAGTGACGAAGCCGCGCTTCTTGGCGAGCTTGATCATCCGCTTGACGGCGGCGTCGTTGAGGTCGAGCAGAGGACCGTCGGCGGTTTCCACCGCCACCGCGCCCTCGTTTTCGACTTTCTCGTCGTCTTTTTTCGCCATTCTTCGCTCCAAGCCCCACCCCACGCCGCCATTCCGAGCCGAAGGCTGCGCCATGCCGGGATCGTTCACTTTTCCGCTCGCCGCATTTTAACGAAAAACCACAGCGTCGACCGCATGACAAGACGGCCGACCCCGCAGAGGACCCTACCGATTCGCCCGAGCCCACAGTCGCGGCCAGGGCTTAACTTTCGCCTAACCAAATCGGTAGAGCTTTTGCTCGTCGTCCGATCGGCTTGCGGGTCAAAGGCTTCTCGCCGAACGGCCCGATTGTGAACCGAACCCGTCGAGAGCGGCTTCGGTTCCATCGAGCGCGTTCAATTGCGCCTGAATATCGCTTAATCTCGCGGAATCTTGCTCGTTGGGCGCGATCGCCAACCTCGCCTCGATTTTCCGCAGCTCTTTATCTAATGCGCGCACGCGATGTTGCAAGACGAGAGCTTGGCGCAGGCTCTCGGCGGCGTCGGCCGGGGCCGCCTCGGCGCGCACGCTCCACAGCGTCGCATGGGCGCCCATTCCCGCCAATTTCTCGCAAAATGCTTCTAGCCCGGCGGCGGCGGCGGCGCGAGCGAATTCTTCGCGCCCGCCAGCCCCGTCGGCGAGGGTGCGCACCAGCACGGCGCGCAGCTTCTCGCCCTCCGCCGAGGCGAAATCGAGCGCCGACACCGCCTCTAGATGGGCGGCGAGCAGCTCCGGGTGATTTAGGAGAATCAGCAAAATGAGCGCCTCGCGCGGCGCGATGGCGGGCGTGGTGCCGCGATAGAGCGGGGAATTGGCGAGCGCCGCGCCAATCGTCAGCGGGCCGCGCGTCGGCTCGAAATCGCGGCGGAAGCGCTGCGGTCCGCCCGGACGGCGGGCCTCCGGCCGGCGCTGAAATTGGCCGCGCGCCCGGCCGAACAGCGAATCGCAGCGGTCGGAGAATTCTCTCTGATAATGCCGGCGCAAGGTCTCGTCGGCGATGGCGCGGCCGAGCTCGGAGAGGCGGCGTTCGAGCGCGGCGCGCCGCTCGGGCGTGTCGAGCGGAACGCCCTCCGTCTCCCGCGCCCATATCAGATTGACCAGCGGGCGCGCCGCGGCCACGGCCGTGGCCAAGGCGGAAGGGCCGGCGGAGCGCAAGAGCTCGTCCGGGTCCTGCCCGTCCGGCAGCAGCACGAAGCGCAGGCTGCGGCCGGGGCCGATCAGCGGCAGAGCCGTGTCGATCGCCCGAAAGGCGGCGTTGCGCCCGGCCTTGTCGCCGTCGAAGCAGAGAATCGGCTCCTCGGCGTGGTTCCACAGCAGGCCGCATTGCTCGGCCGTCAGCGCTGTGCCCAGCGGCGCCACCGTCTGCGGAAAGCCGGCCGCGGTCATGGCGATGACGTCGACATAGCCCTCGACGGCGATGATGTTTCCCGCCTCATGCGCCGCCTTGCGGGCGTTGTGCAGATTGTAGAGCGTCGCGCCCTTGTGGAAGAGCGGCGTCTCCGGCGAGTTGAGATATTTGGCCTTGGCGTCCTTCTCCATGGCCCGCCCGCCGAAGGCGATGACGCGGCCGGAGCGGTCCGCGATCGGAAACATGATCCGATTGCGGAATCGGTCATAGGGGACGGCGATGTCCTCGCCATGGATGAGCAGGCCGGCCTCGATCATTGTCTCGACGCTCGCGCCCTTGCCGGCGAGATGGTCGCGCAGCGCATAGCGCTCGCTCGGCCCGAAGCCTAGCCGAAACTGCGCCTGCTCCTTTTCACCCAGCTCGCGGCGGGCGAGATAGGCGCGCGCCTCGGCGCCGGCGGGGCCGCGCAGCTGCTTCTCGAAGAATTGCGCCGCCCATTCCAGCACCTCGGTCAGAGAGCCGCGGCGCTGCTCCGCCTCCTGCGCCTCTTTCGTCTCCACCGGCATGGGCAGGCCGGCCATTCCGGCGAGCCGCTCGACCGCCTCGGGGAAGGTGAGGCCCTCGGTCTCCATCAGAAAGGTGAAGCCGTCCCCATGCTTGCCGGAGGAGAAGTCCTTGTAGAAGCCCTTCTGGTCATTGACATAGAAGGAGGGCGTCTTCTCCGCCTGAAAGGGCGACAGCCCGCGCCACTCGCGCCCCTCCTTCTTGAGCTTGACCTTCTTCGACACCACGGCCGAGACCGGCACGCGGGCGCGAATTTCATCGAGGAAGGAGGGTGGGTATCGCATCGGCTCTCGTGACTTTGCCTTCAGCTATCACGGTCGACGCCGGAAATGAGGAGAAACCGAGAAATATCCACCCAAAACACATTTCGTGACGACCGGAGCTTGATGTCGGCATTTGTATATACGAATATATATCTTGCTATGAAACGCGGCACGGACATGTGCGAGGATGGACGCCTTTTTCGGAGATTTCGAGTGGGATTCGCGCAAGAGTGAAGCAAACCTGGAAAAGCACGGAATATCCTTCATGGACGTGCTCGAGCTATTCGAGACGCCCTATGTGACGGTTTCATCCGACCGCTCGGGCGAAGTGCGGTGGTTGGCTGTCGGTGCGGTTTCAGGACGAGTGGTCACGGTCGTATACACCGAGAGGAGTGGCCGAAAGCGGTTGATTTCGGCCAGAATGGCAAGGAGCTATGAGCGAGAAGCGTACTACGCGCATATCGGCGAAACGTGACGACAGAAATGTCGGAGCGCGGCCGGTTCCTTTGCCGGAAAAATCGGACGCCGAAATCGACGCGGCGATCGCGAGCGATCCTGATTGGGCCGAATTCGAGCCGATCGACTGGAGCAAGGCCGAGGTCGTCGTTCCGCCGAAAAAGCAGGCGATCTCCATCCGGCTGGACCAGGACCTCATCGACTTTTTCAAGAAGGAAGGTCCTGGCTATCAGCGGCGCATCAACGCCGTGCTGCGGGGATATGTGAAAGAGCGGCGGCGCTGAGCCTCCTCATGCCGGCTCGCGCACTTTCTCCTCCTCCGGCTCCTTCACGCTGGGGAGAGTCGCCAGCTGCTTCGGCCGATAGGCGGGGTCGATCTCCGCTTTCTCGCGCACCGGGGCGAAATCCTCGCTGGAATCGATGGGGCGGATGTAATCGCCGCTCCAGGTCACAAATTTGGCGAGGCGCTGATCCTCGAGCGGATAGACGGAGGGCAGGCCGAGCGTCGCCGGCAGCTTCACCAGCAGCACGGTCGCCAGACGATAGAGGAATGTCTGGCTGTTCTGAATCTTCTCGGCAGGATCGGGTCCGAAAGGCCGGGTGAAGGAGAGCTTCACATTGGAAAAATTCAACAGCTTCAGACCATTCTCCGCGGCGCGCTCGGCCATCCACACCAGCGCATAGTCCGAGAGGCCGTGCTCCTCATAGCCGCCGCCGACATTGGAGTGCACGCCCGGAAACCAGCGCTGCGCATAGAGCGGGTAGCTGCTCGCCGCATTGCGCTCGCGGTGATAGTCGGTGAGCGCGATCGGCGTCGGCCGGAAGGGCCAGCGGCGCTCGTCCGCCGCCAGCGCGTGATAGGCGGAATCGACGCTCGTGCTCAGCGTCACGTCGTGAAAGCTCGTGTGGAAGAATTTGTCGATGAGCCGGCCAATAATTTCGCCATAGGGCGCGCCGAGCGCGCCGACCGTGTCCCACACGCCGAGGAATTTGATCTTGGCCGGATAGGGATGGCAATTCTCGTCGCGAAATTTCTGCGCGGAGGCGCCGCCGGGGCGCCATTCCTCGGCTCTGTCCTTGTAATGGTCATAGGCGATGGAGACGAGCGGCAGATTCCAGCGCTGCAGCACGCCGAGATTGTGAATGAGCCCGGCGATGCTGCGCGCCGTATAGGCGCCGCGGCTGAAGCCGAAGAGATAAATATCGTCGCCGGGCTCGTAATTGCTGACGATGAAGGCGTAGGCGTCCTTTATGTTTTCGGAGATGCCGAAGCCGAATGCGCCGCCGACGACCTTCTCGTCCTTCCGCGTGCCGACGCCGGCGATGTAATGGGTGAGCTGCGGATTGCCGTCGGAGTCGGCGAAATCCGTGCCTTGGAGCATGCGGACGACATTGGTGCCGCGCTTGGTGGGCTCGTTCCATGTGCCGTCGCAAAAGATGACGAGCTTTTTCTTCTCGGGCTTGGTCGCGGTCATAATCGTCTCTTTCGCAAAGAGCTCGGCGCGCCGAAAAAATCACGCGCCTTAGATAAGGAATCGCATCGACGACGGGAAAGCCCGCGCCCTGCGGAACGCTCAGCCTAGCCGAGCTTTCCGCAGGGCGCCAGATCGCAGTATGAAACCTTTGCGACAGCGATCAGAAGGGAAGCGGACCGCTCACGGTGACGCGCACGGCCGCGGGCTCCATCGGCTTGAAATGACGGTCCATCACGCCGATCGCGCAGACATTGGCGGGCGCGGTTCCCGCCTGGCAGAGACCATAGAGCGCGTCGGTCTTGAGCAGCGATCCATAGGCGTAGGTGATCTGATCCGAGCGCGAATTGGTGACGTTGAACGCGTCGGCCTGGATCGCCCAGCCATTGTCGAAGCGATAGCCGACGCGCAGATTGAGGCTGCCGGTCGCCGGCGATTTGAAGGCGCCGTCCTCGGTCAGCGGCCGCGTGCCGAAATAGCGATAGCGCAGAGCGCCGAACCAGCCGGTCTTCTCGCCGACCTCGATCGAGCCCGAGGCGACGATGCTCGGAGCCTCGGGAACGAAATTGCCGGCGGCGTTGCCGACATAGGTTCCATATTGGAAGGAGCCCGGCTGCAGCAGGCCGACCCAGGTGAGCGCCTGCAGCTGGTCCACGCCGCGGAAGCGCGCATGGGTGAGCGCCACATCTCCCTCGAGATGCAGCCAGGGCGTCGGCGAGTAGTGATTGGTGATTTCCACGCCGTAGCGCCGGCTCGGACGGCCGAAGGTCGTGTTGCCGGTGTCGCCCTCGAACTGATTCTCGGAATCGAAGTCGAGCCACCAGAAGCTCACCGAGGAGTCGAGCCCGTCGATGATCTTGGTGCGCGCGCCGATCTCGGCGCCGCGCGATTTCACCAACAGCGGAATGGTCGCGACCTGCGAGCCGTCCGCGGGGCTGAGCGTGGTGACCGTGCCGCGGGCGTCGGTCGAATGGAAGCCCTCGCCGAAATTGAGGAAGAATTCGGTCTTCTCGAAGGGGCCGAGAATAATGCCGGCCTTGGGGCTCGACAGCGCGGCGGTCTTGCTGCCGGAATTCCACGGGCCGGTCCAGATCGGCAGGCCGGTCGCCGAATCCTTGGGCGCGGAGAGCGGGTCCTGAATATTGCCGACCGACGCGCCGTAATAATCGAGGCGCACGCCGGCGACGGTGCGCAGCCAGGGAGTCCAGCTCACCGTCGTGTCGGTCCACAGGCCGACGCTGCCTTCCGCCACCTGGTCATTGCTGATCGTGTCATAGGGTTGGCGACGATAGGCGTCCTGCAGGCCGACGCGAATATTGTCGTAGCGGCTCTGCAGCCCGACGCGCGTCTCTATGGGAAAGCCGGCGAATTCATATTTCACCGAATGCTGCGCGTTGAAGCCGAGCACGGTGCGGCGATCGAACTGGCGGAACTGGTCGGAAATGTCCGGCTGCGCGAGGAAATAGGAGAAATTATTGTAGAGATTGAGCGTCGAGCGAATGGCGTAGGCCTCGATCCGCGACGAATGCGCGCCCTCGGTCTGGCTCCAGCGGCCGGAGAGGCTGAAGCGGGAGGCGTTGCCGCCGTCGGTGGGGTCGATATTGCCCCAGAGCGGAATCGCCCCGCCATAGACGGCGCGCTCGGGTATCTGGTCGGTCGAGAACCAGCGATTGGCGTAGGCCATGGCGGTGATGGAGACGCCGTCATCCTGCGTCCCGCGTGACCAGCGCAGCACCGAATTGATCTTGCGCACCTCGTCCGGCCGCGTCCAGGGGCCGCTATAGACGCCGCTCTCGATCGCCGCGAGCAGATTGCCGCCATTCACCTCGAAGGATTTGATGCTCAGCAGGCGCCCATAGGCGAAGCTGCCGCCCGTCGCCGCGATCAGGCCGGGGTCGACCCTGTCGACATATTGCATGTCGACGGCGCCGGCCGAGGAGAAATCGCCCTTGTCGGCGTAATAGGGTCCCTTGCGGGCCACGATGGAGGAGAGCAGCTCTGGAATGAGGAAGTTGGCGTCGGCGTAGCCCTGGCCGTGGCCGTGAGTGCGCATGTTGATCGGCATGCCGTCCAGCGTGAGCGAGAGATCGGTGCCGTGATCGAGCTGGAAGCCGCGCAGCATATATTGGTTGGCTTTGCCCTCGCCGCTGTGCTGGGTGATGATGAGGCCGGGCACCACCTCCAGCGCCTCGCCGGGCCGCGAGAATGGAACGGCGTTGACCTGCTGGCCGGTCCACACTTTTTCGCTGGCGGCGTTGATCGTCACCTCCGGCTTCTGGGCGACGCCGTCGGCGGGCCTGGGCGTCGCGGCCGAGGCGGAGGCCGGCGCATTGGCTCCGACCTCGATCTCGGGAAGCGCCTCTTGCCCGAAGGCCGTCCCGCTCCACAGCGCCGTCGCCAGAGCGAGCGCGGATATTTCTCCAAGCCGGCGGCGGATCATCGTAGCTCCCCATTCGTATGATTTTTATTTTATTCGATCATACGAACGGGGCCGGGGTCAACGGCCGCTTACGGATTTACCCGCAGCGTTGCATTTGCGTCACAGTCGCTCACGCATGGCTGTGACCGTGGCCATGGCTCGTCGCATGAGCGGAGCCGTCCGGCGAATGCGCCTCGGCCGGCGCGACGACGAGCTGGCCGTAGCGCACGCCGCGCTCGCCGATCACGTGCCGCGCGAAATGCTCCACCTCGGATTTGCGGCCGCGCAGCAGCGACACTTCGAGGCAGGTCTCGGCGTCGACATGCACATGCAGGGCGGCGATGGAGAGGTCGGCGTGGCTGTGATGGTCGTGCATCAGCCGCTTCGACAATTGCCGCGTCTCGTGATCGTAGAGATAGACGAGCGCGCCGATGCAGGGGCGGTCGCCGCCGTCGGCCTCGGGCTTCTTCAGCAGGCCGGCGCGCACGAGATCGCGCACCGCCTCGGACCGATTCTGATGCCCTCCGGCCTCCATATATTGGTCGAGAGCGGCCATGAGATCATCGTCGATGGTCATGGTGACACGCTGCATGTCGGACGCTCCCCCCGCGCGGCGGTCCAATCTGGGCCGCATCTCTTTGTTTTTTACCCGTCCGGGCGCGCCGCCGCAATCGCGCGCCGGCCCGCGCGGCGCGGTCTTGTCCATTTTCGCGGCGTCGGGCATTGTCGCGGCCCCGTCAGGCTTGCCCGGAGTCCTTCGAAAATGAGCTGGTCGTTGAAATGCCTGCCGATCATCGTCGCCGCATTGCTCGCGTCGATCGCGCCGGCCTTCGCCCATACGGCGGATATCTCCACCGCCAAGATCACGCCCGAGAAGGACCATTCCTATCAGGTCGACGTCGGCTTTCTGGCGACCGATCTCGAGCGCATTTTCTCCGAGACGATGGCGGAGCGCGCGGGCGTCGAGCTGTCGCAGCCCGGCGTGCTGGAGACGGAGATCGGCAAGCTCATTCAGCGCCGCGTCGCCATGCATGACGCCGAAGGCCACGCCTGCGCCGGCCGCGTGGATTATGCCGGCGAGGACCCCAGCAATGCGGACAGCGCATTGGTGAAGCTGAAGTTCGACTGCGCCGGCGTTCCCGGCCGGGTTTTCTACGACGCCGGGAAGCTGCTGGCGGCCGCGGGCTCCAAGGCCAAGCATCTCGTCACGCTGACCGGCGCCAACGCCGGCGAGACCATGCTCCGCCCGGCCGATCCTCCGCTCGATCTCTCCAAGCCGCTGGAGACGGTGTGGCAGCTGATGTGGAAATTCGTGCAGGCCGGCGTCGAGCATATTCTCACCGGCTACGACCACATTTCCTTCCTCATCGCCATTCTTCTCTGGGCGACGCGCGTCTGGCCGGTGGTGAAGATCGTCACCGCCTTCACGGTCTCGCATTCGGTCACGCTGTCGCTGGCGGCGCTCGATATCGTCACGCTGCCCTCGCAATGGGTGGAGGCGGCGATCGCCGCGTCGATCATCTATGTCGCGGTCGAGAATTTCTTCTCGCGCCGCGTCGATGGACGCTGGCGCGACACGTTTCTCTTCGGCTTCGTCCATGGCTTCGGCTTCGCCAGCGGGCTGAAGGAGCTGGGCGTGCTGGCGAACGCCGTGCTGCCGGCGCTCGCCTCCTTCAACATAGGCGTCGAGCTCGGACAGGTGGCGATCGTGCTGGTCTTCGTGCCGGCGCTGCTCCTCATCGACAAGCAGACCGGCGGCAAGCGCAGCCCGCAGCTCGTCTATGCGCTATCGGCCGTCATCGCGCTGCTCGGCGCCTATTGGCTGCTGGAGCGCGTCGGCGCGCTGGATGTCGTGCTCGCGCATCTCGGCCATTCGGCTTGAGCGCGGCGGGAGCGCGGCGGCTTCATGCGGCCGCGCTCCGTCCAAATGGCGTCGCTCGGCCGGGTCATTTGGTGACGATGAAGGACCCGAGAATGCCGCCCAGCAGCGCGCCGATGATCACCGTCCCGATCGCGGCGGGAAAGCCGACGACGCCGGCGCCCATGATCGCGCCGAGCACGGCTCCGACTCCTCCGAATATATAGGCGTTCCGCGACATCAGGCGGTCGACTTGGTCTTCTTCGGCCATGGTGCTCTCCGTTGTTCTCTATCGCCGGCCCTCGGAAGAAGGGCTGGCTCCGCATGTCTCTAGCTAGCGCGCGCCACGCGGCGGCAAGGGCGGGCCGCCTGCCCTCACGCGAAATCGCCGATTCGATTAGGATGACGCCCATGACACCGGATGATCTCGTCTCGCGCCTCCTCTATCGGGACGGGCTGATGCTCGTCGTCGACAAGCCCGCCGGCCTGCCCGTGCATCGCGGCCCCAAGGGCGGCGAGAATCTGGAGGACCATTTCGACGCTCTGCGCTTCGGCCTGCCGCGCGCGCCGGCGCTCGCCCATCGGCTCGATCGCGACACCTCGGGCTGCCTCGTGCTCGGCCGTCACCGCAAGGCGCTGGAGCGGCTCGGCAGACTGTTTCATGACGGGCGCATCAAAAAGACCTATTGGGCGATCGTCGAAGGCGCGCCTTCCGCGGAGGAGGGCCATATCGACATGGCGCTCGGCCGGCTCGATTCGACGCGCGGATGGTGGATGCGCCCCGATCCGCTGGGCCTGCCGGCGCAGACGGATTGGCGCGTGCTGGGACGCGCCCGCGACGCGCAGGGCAATGATCTCGCCTTCCTCGAGCTGAGGCCGCAGACCGGCCGCACGCATCAGCTGCGCGTTCATTGCCAGGCTATGGGCTGGCCCATGCTCGGCGATCCCGTCTATGGCCATGGCAAGCGCGAAGGCGCGCCGCCGCTGCATCTTCACGCGCGCGAGATCGACATTCCGATGCGCGAGAACAAGGAGCGCATCGTCGTGCGCGCCCCGGCGCCCGCGCATATGCGCGAAGCGCTGGCGCTCTGCGGATGGCGCGCGGAGGCGGAATGACCACGCCGGTTCGCATCTGCTTTTTCGGCGACAGCCTCGTCAATGGAACCGGCGACGATGATGGTCTCGGCTGGGTGGGCCGGCTCGTCTCGCGGGAGCGCCGGGCGGGGCGGGACGTCACCGCTTATAATCTCGGCATTCGCCGCGACACCAGCGCCGATATCGCCGCGCGCTGGCGGGAGGAGGCGCGGCGTCGTCTGCCGGAAGATTGCGACGCGCGTCTGCTGTTTTCCTTCGGCGCCAATGATTGCGTGGAGGAGCGAGCGGGCCGCGCGCGCGTTCCGCTCGAGGAGACGCTGGCCCATGCGGAGCAAATGCTGCGCGAGGCTATGACGCGCGCGCCCGTATTGATGGTCGGGCCGTTTCTGCCGGGCGCAGCGCGGATCGATCGTCTGTGCCCGCGATTGCAAAAGCTCTGCGCCGCGCTGCGCATTCCCTATATCGAGACGCGCGGCTTCGCTGCGCGCTGCGGCGTGCTTTTGCAGGAGGCGGCCGCCGGCGACGGCGCCCACCCCAATAGCGGCGGCTATGCGGCGCTGGCCGATTTCATCGGCGCGGCGCCGCAGTGGCGCGATTGGCTCGACGGCGCGCTCACGTCCGCCAAGGATGCGCCGGCAGATCGCTGACGCCGACGACGGCGACACCGGCCTGCGCGACGGCGTGGTCATTCTCCACCGAGCTGCCGCTGACGCCTATGGCTCCGACCAGCACGCCATCCTCGTCGACGATGGGCAGGCCGCCGGGGAAGGTGATGAGCCCGTCATTGGAATGCTCTATGCCGAAGAGCGGACCGCCCGGCTGCGACAGCTTGCCGATCTCGCCCGTCGGCATGCCGAAGAAGACGGCCGTCTTCGCCTTCTTGATCGCAATGTCGATGCTGCCGACCCAGGCGTCGTCCATGCGATAGAAGGCTTTCAGATCGGCGCCGGAATCGACGACGGCGATGCACATTTTCGTGCCGAGCTCGGAGGCGCGCTTGCGGGCGGCGGTGATGGCGGCTTCCGCCGCGGCGATATTGACATGCATCAGGGAGTCTCCTCGTCGCGCGTGCGCCGCGACACGACACAAATGGCTACGCCGAAGTCCCTTTCAAGTCCGTCATCTCGGCGTGATCGGCGCCGGTTGTGTCACAATGTCGCGCTCCGCCGGCCATTTCACGCGATAGGCGAGGCGCAGCTCTTTCGTTTCACGCGGCTTGGCGTCGAAGCTCCAGCCCATAACGCCGCGCTTGTCGGCGATCTGCTTCGTCGTGGGCGCGGTCGTCTGCGGCAGCGTCTCCACCGTGATCGCTGTATTCTCCGAAAACGGGATCTGATCGACGACCGTCACCGGAACGATGAAATCGTGCAGATTCTCGACCGTCGTCTTGAAGTCGCGCGTCTCGTATTTCGTCTGGCCGAACCAGCTCGGGTCATTCTCGAGGCGCTTGACCGGCGCGCGCGCGACCTTGATCTTGTCGTCTGCGCCGAAGCCGAGCTCCACCGCCTCTCCCGGCGCGACGAAAGCGATGCGGCTCTGCCCCACATGCATTCCGTCGCGCTGCACGGCGACGGGGCCGGCCAGCAGCGGGGCGTCCTCCTCATTGACGATGCGCGCCTCGAGAAAAGCCGTGGGATCGAGCGCCGGCGCGATGCGCGCGGCGAGCGTCGGCGTCATGCGGCGCGAGGAGAGGATAAAGCTCTTCGTCGTTCCGTCGCCGGGCGCGCCGACGCGGCCGGAGATTTTGAAGCTCGCCTGAAAGGCGTTGGATTCGAGCGCGGCCGTCTGCTGCTCCGCCGGCGCCGGCGCCGGCTCGGGCGCCGCAGCGGCTGCCATCGGCGCTTCCGCCGATCTGCGCATCTGCCGCTCCATCGGAGCGGGCGCCGCGGCTTTCGGCGCATAGACGATCGGCGGCTCGTAGAAGCTCACGCGCTGCGGCTGCACATCGGGCGCCGCTGCGCCGCGATGCGCGCGCGTCGTCGAGACGGAGAGCGCGACATCGTTCCAATCCTCGCCCGTGCTCTGGGTCACCGCGGCGCGGCGGATGAATTCGAGCTGCGGCTTGCCCTCCGCGCCGCCGGTCTCCAGCCGCGCGTCATAGGCGGGCCGCCAATAGGCGCCGGAGACGAGATAGGAGAGCGACAATTGCAGCCTGCCGCCGCTCGCCGATTCGACCGCTATGGCGATCTCGCGCGAGGGGCGCCGCGTCGCGCGCGCGCCTGTTCCCGCCTCCAGCGCGTGAATCTCGTCGTCGAGCTCCTTCGCCTTGACGCGGGCGCCGCGCAATTCCTCGCCGGTTCTGGTCAATGCGGAGGCGATGGCGTCGAAGGCCGCGCTCCATTCGCCGATCGCGAGCGGCCGCGTCTCGGGGCCGAGCTTTTCCGGTCCGGCCTGCGAATAGCGCGCGATCATCGCCTGCTTGGCGGCGAGCGCGTCCAGCGTCACTTGCAGGCTCTCGCGCGCGGCGCGCAATTGCTTCAGCTTCGCCTCGATCGCCGTGTCCGGGGCCTGCGTCTCCGCCGGCGCGAGCCGCGCCTCGACGGCGCCGATCGTCACGCGCCCATTCGCCTCGCCGGAGACGCGCAGCGAATCGGCGTCGAGCGCGAAGGGAAGATTTTTGAGGAGAATTGTCGCGGCGCCGGCGGGCAGATCGATCGTCGCTCTGCGCGTCACCGTGGCGGCGTCGGGATGGACGATGACGCCGTCGATCGTCGATGTCGCCTCGACGATCGTCTCCTTCGCCCAGGCGGGGGTGAGAGCGATCGAAGACACGCAAACGAGCAGAAGCACGCGAAGCCGCATGGGCCGCCTCCTCGAGGGAAAGAAGGCGGCATCCGGCCCTAGGCTTATGTCCTTTTCGCGGCGGCTCTCGTCTTGCGGCTCTCTAAATCTCCTTGTTCGGTCGTGTTTTCTTCACGCGAACCGGTTCCCGCTTCGCTCGAAAACACTCTATCTCTCCGCCTTCGCCGCGGGCGCGGGCCGGTCGGTCAGCGTGTGCAGAAAGGCGACGATGGCGTCGATCTCGCTCTCGTCGATCCGCGGCGTCTCGCCCGGCTTGCGATCATAGGGAACTTCCTTGACGTTCACATTGTCGTGGAACGTCTCCGGCAGATCGTCATATTTTGCGGTCGCGCCCTCTTTCTTGGGATACCAGCGCGCGGGATCGGTGTCGCGCGTCGCATAGAAGGCCACGACATCGCGCAGGCTGGCGAAGACGCCATTGTGCAGATAGGGGCCGGTGACGGCGATGTTGCGCAAGGTCGGCGCCTTGAACTGCCCGCAGAGGCTGTCGATGGCGTAGCCCTTGGGCGCGACCTTGGCGAGCCCCTCGCGCTTGCAGAGGCCGAGATCGACAAATGCCGGGTCTTTGTTGTCCGGTATGGCGGCGTTGCGCGGCGCGCCCAGCGCGTCATAGCTGAAATCGGTGAACAGCCAGTCCTGCGGCCGGCGCGATTTCTCCTCGCCGACATGGCAGGCGATGCAATTGCCCTTCTTCTTGTCCTTGAACAGCGCGAAGCCCTTCGCTTCCTCGGCGGTCAATTTCTCGCGTCCGCGCAGAAAATCGTCGAATTTGGACGAGAAAGGATGAAAGCGCTCGCTGCTCTCATAGGCGGCGACCGCATGCGCCAATTTGTCGAAACCCGCGTCGCTCTCGAAAATCTTCTCGCCATAGAGGCGTCGCGCGAGATCGGCATAGGCGCCGGATTTTATCTTCTCGACCACGGCGGCTTTCGACGGATTGTTCATCTCGCGCGGATTGAGCAGCGGCCCTTCCACTTGCGCGGCGAGATCGTCCGCGCGGCCGTCCCAAAATTGTCCGCCGACGGGAACCAGCTCGGTCTCGCCGGTCTCCTCGTCCTTCTTCTTCATGAAATGAAAGCGCGGGCTGAAGGACACATAGCCGAGCGTCGGCGTCTTGCGCGTTCCGAGCGCGTCCGGCCGGCTGCCGCGCGCCAGCGCCGCTATGGGCGAGCCATTATTGCCCTGAAACGCCTTGGCGGGATCATGGCAGGAGGCGCAGGAGAGGCCGGCGGGCTCCGAGAGGCTCTTGTCCTCGAAAATTCGTTTCCCCAGCAGCTCGCGCTGCGAGAGATGCGCCTCATCGGCGGCGCGCGCGTCGCTCGTCGTCGATTCGAGGCTCGCCGCCGGCGCGGCGGCTGCGAGCAGAAAGAAAAAAGCGCGCGACAAAGTCGAGAGGCGCGATCGAGCGGCGAGCGCCATAGTCAGATTCTCCGATCGCGAGAGGGAACTCTGCGAATGAGCGGGACGCGCGAAATCTAGTGAAGGAGCGCCAATCCCGTCAAACTCCATAGATTGGATCGGTTCCAAACAATGCGCTCGCCGCTTCAGCCGCGCGGGGGTTCCGGCTGCGCGACGAAGAGCAGGATGAATCCGAGCGAGCCGATGAATCGAAAGGCCGGCTGCTGGAAGTTCCAATCAAGGGAACGCCACATCTGGAACCATTCGCCGCCGATGATCATGAAGCCGAAAAAATAGAGCGCGAAGCCGAGCGCGAGCCCGCCGATGGCGCATTGCTTCGCCGCTTCGAAGCGCGCCGGCTCGTCCTTTCGTGCGCCAAAAAGCCGCAGCGCGCCATAGAGGCAGAGCGCGCCGAAGGCGAGCTCCGTCGCGATGGTCCCGGCATAGAGCAGCCGCTGAAGCGAGTCGGAGAGAATGGCGCGGCTCATCAGCGCGGCGTCGGCATGGGTCGTGTCCATGGCGACGACATGGCGAAGAACCTCGAAATTCGTGTCATAATCGAAAATATTGCCGAGCCCGGCGATGAGGCCCAGCAGGCCGGCGCAGGCGGTGAGCAGGATCTTGGCGATGCGGGCGATCATGCGTGCGTCCTCCTCAGAGTCGATTCAGGTCTATGTTCCGCCGATGACGCGGGCGAGGCGGCGAGGGCGATGATCGCGACATTGGCGCAAATTCTTTTCATTCTCGGCATCCTCCCGCTGCTCTTCGGCGCGCTGATCGCGGCCTCCGACGCCGGCGTGCGGCGCGCCTTTCGTCTCGCGCTGCATCGGCGCGTCGCGCGTCTGCGGCCGCCGCGCTACGCCATCGTCGGCGACAGCCTCGCAGCGCAATGCGATTGGCGCCCGCTCCGCCGGCGTCCTTTCGACGTGCTGCGCCTTTGTCTCGGCGGCGCGACGCTGAAGGATATAGGCGCGCAAATCGTCGAGGCGCGCATGATGGGCGCGCGCTGCTTCGTCATCGACGGGGGCTTGAACGATCTCTTGTTCGACGAGGCGCCGCTCGCGCAGATCGAAAATGATTTTCGCGCGCTGCTGCGCCGCCTGCCGGAGGATGCGCGCGGCGTTCTGATGCTCGCGCCCCATGTCGCCGATGCGGCGATGGCGCCGCGCATAGACGAGATCAATGCGCTGATGCGCGCGCTCGCCGAGGCGCGCGGGCTCGCCGTCGTCGATCTCGCGCCGCAGCTCTCGCACAATGGCGCGCGGCTGCCGGAGATGACCGATGACGGCCTGCATTTCTCGCCGCTCGCCGCGAAGCTATGGGTGCGGGCGGCGAAAGAGCGCCTTCTTCGCGATGGGCTCGCCTGAGCGCGGCGCGCCCTATGTAACGCGGCGCGGGCGCCATTCCACCGGCGCTCGCGCTCACGCCAAAGCGCGAAGGAGGTCGAGAAAATGGGTCTCTTCAATTTCTGGAACAACTCGAAGAGCGGCGACAAGATCGACAAGAATGCGCCTTCGCCCAAGGGCGCGACCGAGAACGCCGCCGCGCCGGCCGAAGAGCTGAAGAAGGAGATCGAGAAGAAAGGCCTCGACGCCTCCAAGATCGAAATCTCGGTCGATGGCGACAAGGTCAAGCTCGGCGGCAAGGCCGAGTCCACCAGCGACGCAGAGAAGATCGTGCTCGCTGTCGGCAACACCAAGGGCGTCTCGCAGGTCGAGAGCAATATCGTCGTCGGCAAGCAGGAGACGGAATCCTTCTTCTACAAGGTGCGCCAGGGCGACACGCTGTGGAAGATCGCCGAGACGCAATATGGCCAGGGCAAGGGCGGAAAATACGAAGAGATCTTCGCCGCCAATCGGCCGCTGCTCTCCGATCCCGACAAGATCTATCCCGGCCAGGTGCTGCGCATTCCCAAGGGCCAAGGCGCCGCGGGCCAGGCCTGAGTCTCCGTCGCGCGGCCTCCTTCGGGAGGCCGCGTCACGCTATCGGGAAAAATAGGGATGCGCGCGCGGGAGCTATTCTCAAAAAAGCGCTCGACATCGAAAACGAATTGCCTCGCAAAGGCGCGCGTCACATAGTCCGCGCCGTAAAAGATCATCCGTCATCGAGGCGAAGAGTTGAACCTTTCTACCGCGTGTCGCGCGACGCTCATCGCCGTGATCTTGCCCTTCGCCGCGAGCGCTTCGGCGGATGATCTCCCGCAGCGTCGGCCCGGCCTGTGGCGCATAAAAACGATATCGCCGGAAGTGGGATTGCAGTCGCATGACGTCTGCATCGAGGCGAGCGACGGCCTGCTCGGCGCCCCGCAGGACAATTGCACGAAGCCGACGGTCGAATCCGCGCAGGGCGGCGAGGTCATCGTCACTTTCTCATGCGATCTCCACGGCGCGCGCGAGGTGACGAGCCTTCTGTTCACGGGCGATTTCTCGAGCTGGTATCGCGCGCAATCGAAGACGACGCTCACGCAAAAGAGCGGCGTCACGCGCGAGCGCTCCGGCTTCACCATAGACGCGAAGTTTCTGCAGCCCGACTGCCCGAAGCCGTGACGCCTCAACGCGCGGGCGCGAGACCGACGATATAGGCGGAGAGCGAGTCGATCTCATCCGGCGTGAGGATGAGATTGGGCATGTTCCGATGCGAGCTGCGCAGAAAAACCTTGATCGCCAGCTCGGTCGTCGAGGGCATGCGCGCCACATCGACGAAGCTCGGCGCTTTGGCGGCCTCGTCCTTGGCCGGCGTCTTGTCGTCTATGCGATGGCATTCGACGCAGAGCGAGGCGGCGAGACGCCGCCCGGCGGAAGGATCGCTCGATTGCGCCAGCGCCGGCGCCGCGACGCCTCCGCAAGCGATGAAGGCCAGGACCATCGGCGTCGCGCAATTCATGGGCTCTCCCTCCGAAACGGTATGAGAAGCTATATCGTAAAGTCGCCGCGCTTGAAGATCGACACCAGCGTGATTCCCTTTTCGGCGAGCTTTTCCGCAGCGCCTTCCTCTCGGTCGATCACGACCAGCGCCCGCGTCGCTCTCGCCTGCGGGTGTTCCTCCGCCATGCCGGCGATGGCCTCCAATATAGAGCCGCCCGTGGTCGCCACATCGTCCACGATCAGCGCCTCCCCGTCCTTGGGCACATAGCCGTCGATGCGCTCCTTGGCGCCATGGCCCTTGGCCTCCTTGCGCACGAAAAAAGCCTCGACCGGCGCGCCTTTGGGAAAGCTCACCGCGGCGATGGCCGCCACCAGCGGCACGGCGCCCACGGCCAGCCCGCCGACGCCTCTTATCCCCTGCGCCTTCATATAATCGACGACGATATCGGCGATGAGATGCGCGCCTTCCGGCAGCATGGTCGTCTGGCGCAGCTGGAAGAGATAATTGCTCTTGCGGCCCGAGGAGAGCGTGAAATCGCCGCGCAGCAGCGAATGCGTGTCGATCAGCCGATGCAGCCGCGCCCAGCGCGGATCGGCGGGGTCGATAACGGCGTCGGGACGGGAAGGCGCGCGCGTGTCGCTCATGGGCTGTCGAAACTCCGCTGTCGATCATGAGAAATAGGCCGGGGGCCGGCTGCGGTCCCTTACGCCCAGGAACTCGCGGACTTCAAGCCGGTTCCATTCCTCGGCTCGCGCCCGGCCCGCGCCCAGCCGGGCTGCGCGGGAAAAATCACCGAGAACAAAAAAAGAACTTGGCGAAGAGAACAAATGCGATACAATCTGCCCATCCGATCTTCGCCTTCGCTTCTGATCCAATCATCACAAGTCTTTCGCCCCGGGGCCGCATCTCGCGTTGCGCCCGCCGCCCGACCCGTGCCAGAAGGAATCATCGCCGTGAGCCAAGCCAATCTCCGCCTCGTGGAAGGAACATCCGTGGACAAGACCAAGGCGCTGGACGCCGCTTTGTCGCAGATCGAGCGGGCCTTCGGTAAAGGCTCGATCATGCGGCTCGGCAAGAATCAGAAAGCCGTGGAGATCGAGACGATCTCGACCGGCTCGCTCGGGCTCGATATCGCGCTCGGCGTCGGCGGCATGCCGCGCGGACGTATCGTGGAGATCTATGGGCCGGAATCTTCGGGCAAGACCACTCTGGCGCTGCATGTGATCGCCGAGGCGCAGAAGAAGGGCGGCGTCTGCGCCTTCGTCGACGCCGAGCATGCGCTCGATCCGGTCTACGCCCGCAAGCTCGGCGTCAATCTCGAGGAGCTGCTGATCTCTCAGCCCGACACGGGCGAGCAGGCGCTGGAGATCACCGACACGCTCGTGCGCTCCGGCGCGGTCGACGTTCTCATCATCGATTCGGTCGCGGCCCTGACGCCGCGCGCCGAGATCGAGGGCGAGATGGGCGAGGTGCAGCCCGGCTTGCAGGCGCGCCTGATGAGCCAGGCGCTGCGCAAGCTCACCGCCTCCATCTCGCGCTCCAACACGCTCGTCATCTTCATCAATCAGATCCGCATGAAGATCGGCGTCATGTATGGCTCGCCGGAGACGACCACGGGCGGCAACGCCTTGAAGTTCTACGCCTCTGTGCGCCTCGACATTCGTCGCATCGGCTCCATCAAGGACCGCGACGAGGTCACCGGCAATCAGACCCGCGTGAAGGTGGTCAAGAATAAGGTGGCGCCGCCGTTCAAGCAGGTCGAGTTCGACATCATGTATGGCGAGGGCGTCTCCAAGGTCGGCGAGCTCATCGATCTCGGCGTGAAGGCCGGCGTCGTCGAGAAATCCGGCGCCTGGTTCTCCTATGACAGTCAGCGCCTCGGCCAGGGCCGCGAGAACGCCAAGACCTTCCTCAAGCAGAACAAAGAAGCGGCCGAGCGGATCGAGCAGGCGATCCGCGAGAATTCCGGCCTCATCGCCGAGCGCATTCTCGACGCCGGCGGCGAGGGTGAGGGCGAGGGCGCCGAGGACTGATCGCAGACGGCGAACGCCCACCCTCCCCTTCAGGGGGAGGGTGGGGTCACGGCGCGAAGACTCTCCGAAGCGTCATCCCCTTCCGCGATCGGCGCCGCCTGTTCCACTTCGCGGACAAATGCTCTAGAAGGGCTCGGTTCGCGCCGGGCCTTTTCCTTTTCCCAGCGACGGTTACGGCCGAGCGCGCGTTCGATGGCATTTCGAGCCGAACAAGCGGGCGACAAGAACCGATATGAGTGGCGTCAACCAGATCCGTTCGACCTTCCTCGACTATTTCTCGCGCAATGGACACGAGAAGGTCGCCTCCTCGCCGCTCGTCCCGCAGAACGACCCCACGCTGATGTTCACCAACGCCGGCATGGTGCAGTTCAAGAATGTCTTCACCGGCTTCGAGAAGCGCCATTACACGCGCGCCACCACGGCGCAAAAATGCATGCGCGCCGGCGGCAAGCACAATGATCTCGACAATGTCGGCTATACGGCGCGGCATCTGACCTTTTTCGAGATGCTCGGCAATTTCTCCTTCGGCGATTATTTCAAGGAAGGCGCGATCGAGCTCGCCTGGAACTTCGTCTCCCGCGAGCTGGCCCTCCCGCGCGAAAAGCTGCTGGTCACCGTCTATCACGACGATGACGAGGCGTTTTCGCTGTGGAAAAAGATCGCCGGCTTCTCCGACGATCGCATCATCCGCATCCCCACGGCGGATAATTTCTGGAGCATGGGCGACGTCGGCCCCTGCGGCCCCTGCTCGGAGATCTTCTTCGATCAGGGCGAAAGCGTCGCCGGCGGTCCGCCCGGCAGCCCGGAAGAGGACGGCGATCGGTTCCTGGAATTCTGGAACCTCGTCTTCATGCAATATGAGCAGACCGCGCCCGGCGAGCGCGCGCCCTTGCCGCGTCCCTCCATCGACACGGGCATGGGCCTCGAGCGAATCGCCGCGCTGCTGCAGGGCGTGCAATCGGTCTTCGAGATCGATCTTTTTCGCCGACTCATCGGCGCCGTGGCCGACGCCACCAGCGTCGATTCCGCCGGCCCGCAGGCGGCGAGCCACCGTGTCATCGCCGATCATCTGCGCGCCTCGGCCTTTCTCGTCGCCGATGGCGTGACGCCGTCGAATGAGGGCCGTGGCTATGTGCTGCGCCGAATCATGCGTCGCGCCATGCGCCATGCCCAGCTTCTGGGCGCCGCCGAGCCATTGATGCATCGCCTCGTCGGCGAGCTGGTCTCCGAGATGGGCCTCGCCTATCCCGAGCTGACCCGCGCCGAAAGCCTCATTCGCGACACGCTGCTGACCGAGGAGACGCGCTTTCGCCAGACTCTCGTGCGCGGCCTCTCCATCCTCGACGAGGAGAGCGCCTCGCTCACGGCCGGCGCGAGCTTTTCCGGCGAGACCGCCTTCAAGCTCTACGACACTTACGGCTTTCCGCTCGATCTCACCGAGGATGCGCTGCGCCCGCGCGGCATCGTCGTCGACAAGGCCGCTTTCGAGACCGCCATGGAGCGCCAGCGCGCCGAGGCCCGCAAGGCCTGGGCCGGCTCCGGCGAGACCGCGACCGAGGCCGTCTGGTTCGCGCTCGAGGAACGTCTCGGCGCGACTGAGTTCCTCGGCTATGAGCGGGAGAAGGCCGAGGGGCAGATCGTCGCCCTTCTGCACGACGGCGCGGAGACCTTCCGGCTCGAGACCGGCGCACGCGGCGCCGTGCTGCTCAATCAGACGCCTTTCTACGCCGAATCCGGCGGCCAGATCGGCGATATCGGCGTGATGCGCGCCAAGGGCGTGCGTTTTCGCGTCACCGGCACGCAAAAGAAGGTTCACGGCCTCTTCGTTCATGAGGGCGTGGTGGAGGAGGGCGCGCTCACGCCCGGTCTCGCGCTCGAGCTCGAGGTCGAGCACGTCCGCCGCAACGCCGTGCGCGCCAATCATTCGGCGACGCATATTCTGCATGAGGCTCTGCGCCGCGTGCTCGGCGATCATGTCGCGCAGAAGGGCTCGCTCGTCGCGCCGGACCGGCTGCGCTTCGACTTTACGCATCCCAAGCCGCTGAGCGAGGAAGAGATCGCCGCCGTCGAGCAGATCGCCAATGAGGTGGTGCAGGACAACGCCCCGGTCGAGACGCGGCTGATGGGTCAGGACGAGGCCATTCGCTCCGGCGCCCGCGCGCTGTTCGGCGAGAAATACGGCGATGAGGTGCGCGTCGTCGCCATGGGCCATGCGCCCATCGACGCCGATCGCGCCTTTTCGGTCGAGCTCTGCGGCGGCACGCATGTGCGCCGCACTGGCGACATCGGCCTCATCAGCATCGTCTCGCAGGGCGCGGTTGCCTCCGGCGTGCGCCGCATCGAGGCCAAGACGGCGGAAGGCGCCCGCGCGCAGCTCGTCTCCGAGGCCAAGGCGCTGCGCGAGATCGCGACTCTTGTCCGCGCGTCCGTCGAGGACGCGCCCGCCCGGCTCGCGAGCCTCATAGAAGAGCGCAAGACTCTGGAGCGCGAGCTCGCCGACGCCAAGCGCAAGCTGGCCATGGGCGGCGGCGGCAATGGCGCGGCGGAGCCCGTTCGAGACGTCGCAGGAATCAAGCTCTTCGCCAAGGCGGTCAGCGGCATAGACGCCAAAGACCTGAAATCGCTCGTCGACGAGGCCAAGAAGACGATCGGCTCCGGCGTCGTCGCCATCGCCAACGCCTCGGCCGACGGCAAGGCCGGCGTGGTCGTCGGCGTGACCGCCGATCTCACGGCGCGCTACAGCGCCATCGATCTGGTGCGCGTCGCCTCGGAGAAGCTCGGCGGCAAGGGCGGCGGCGGCCGGCCCGATCTCGCTCAGGCCGGTGGGCCGGACGCCACCGCGCTGGAGGCGGCGCTGGCGGCGATCGAGGAGACGCTGCGGGTCACGGCGGCGCAGTGAGCGAGGAGGGCGCCGCGATCGAGGAGGCGCCGTTCGGCCTCCGCCGCCGCGTCCATATTCTGCTCGACAGCGGCGGCGTCGGCGACCGCGCCGCTCAAATCATCCATGGCGCGCTGATGGCGCTGGTCATTCTCTCCGTCGGCGCGGTGATCCTCGAATCCGATCCCGATAACGCCGCGCGATATGGCGCGCTGTTTCGCGCGGTCGAATATGTCGCCGTCGCCGCCTTCAGCGTCGAATATGCGCTGCGCATCTGGAGCGCGCCCGACCATGCGCTCTATGCGGCGATGCGCCCGGCGCAGGCGCGCATCGCCTTCGTCAGCTCGGTCTCCGCGATCGTCGACCTCATCGCCATCGCGCCTTTCTATCTCTCCGTCCTCGTCGCCGCCGATCTGCGCATCCTCTTGTTCCTGCGACTCGCGCGCTTCTTCAAGCTGGCGCGCTACTCGCCGGGCATACGCTCCATCTTCGCCGTGCTGGAGGCCGAGCGCAAAGCGCTCGCGGCCTCCGGCATCGTGCTGTTCGGCGTCGTTCTGTTCATGGCGACCGCCATGCATATCGCCGAGCATGACGCGCAGCCGGAGGCGTTCCGCTCCATTCCCGCCGCGATGTGGTGGGCGATCCAGACCATTGCGACGGTCGGCTATGGCGATGTGGTGCCGCATACGCCGGCGGGGCGCATCATCGCCGCGATCTCCATGGTGATGGGCTTCGTCATGCTCGGCCTGCCGGTCGGCATCGTCGCCACCGCTTTCGCGGAGGAGATTCATCGGCGCGAATTCGTCGTCACCTGGAGCATGGTGGCCAAGGCGCCGCTGTTCGCCGCGCTCGACGCATCGGCGATCGCCGAGATCATGCGTTATCTGCGCGCGCAATCCCTGCCGGCAGGCGCGCTGGTCGTGCGCCGCGGCGAGCCGGCGCATTCCATGTATTTCATCGCCGCCGGCGAGGTGGAGGTGGAGCTGCCGAGCGGGCCGACGCGGCTCGGCGAGGGGCAGTTCTTCGGCGAGATCGCGCTGCTGCGCAAGACGCGCCGCACCGCCAATGTGCGCGCCGCGACGCCCATAAAGCTGCTGATACTCGATGCTTTCGATCTCCATGTTTTCACGCAGCGCAATCCTGAGATCGGACGCCATATAGAGGCGGTCGCGGCGCGCCGCTCGGAGTTTCGGCCCGTGGTCCGCGAAGGCGATCTCGCCGAGGCGGAAATCGACGGGCGCGACCTTCCGCCGCGCGAGGATGGCCCATGAAGCCGACGTGGCGCCCCTGACAAAGCCGGCGCGCGCGGCTTAGATCGATGAGAGGAGGGAGCGCTCATGCATGAGAAAATCCTCATTCCGCTCGATTTGACCGAGCCGGACCTCACGCGCCTCGCGCTGGACGAGGCGCTCGCCCTCGCCAAGGGCTCGCCGCAGCCCAAGCTTCGGCTCATCAATGTGCAATCTCTGGTGCCTGTCGCCTTCATCGACTACATCCCGCCGAATTTCGACGAGGAGCTGCGCACCTCGGCGGAGCAGGAGCTCGCCGATGTCGCGGCCAAGATCGACTATCCCAAGAATCTGGTGACGACTGTGGTGCGCTTCGGCGCGATCTATCCCGAGGTGCTGGCGGAGGCGGAGGAGTGGGGAGCCGATCTCATCGTGCTCGGCTCGCACCGGCCGGCCATGTCCACCTATCTGCTCGGCTCCAACGCCAAGACCATCGTCCGCCACGCCAAATGCTCCGTGCTGGTCGTGCGGCGATAAAACAACGAGATGCAGCGCCCCCGTTTCGATCCGAACCGAGGGCGCTAGACGTTCCCACTTCGCTCGAAAACACTCTCGAGCGGAGCGCTCAATCCTTGTGCTCTCGCTTGGCGCGGACCCGCTCGCGGACGCATTCGCGTATGAAGACGCGCTGGTTTGCGCGTTCTATCCCGCGCGCGGCCGCCTCTTGCCGGCATTGCTGCCGCTCGACGCGCGTCGACACGCGGCCAAAATAGCAGCGCCCCAAAAAGGCTTCACGCTCCGGCCCGACGAGGTTGCGCTCATTGGCGCGCCCCTGGCAGGCGTGGCGGATGCGCCTCGCCTCGAATTTGGTGAGCCGCTTGCGCACGGGGGCCGGCGCCGGCTGCGCCGATTTGCCGGCGAGGGCCGGCGGCGGCGGGGCGGCGGGAGCCGGCGCGGGCTCCAGCGCCGGCGGCTTGTCCGCGCCATTGGCGGCGAAGGCCGGCGAGGCCGAGGTCACCGAAAGGGCGCAGATCAGCAGGCCCCAAAGTCCGACGGCGACGCGGAGCGCGGGGCGGGCGCTCGGGGCGAGCGAAACGGATGTCATTTTCTTGTCTCGCGGGCGAAGGGCAGAATGACGAGCTTTGTCTTCGTGGGCGGATAGACGATTTTTATCGTTCGAGCGAGCCGGCGCGCGCATGTTCATGGTCCTCGGCGCGGGCCATCAGCCGTTCCGGTCCGGGCGGAGACCGCGGCGGCGGAAAAGATCATGCGCGCCGAGCACGTCGCGGGGCAGCACGTGATCGGCTATGCGGCGCTGCTCGTCGGAGAGCGAGGCGAAGAAGCTGCTCTCGGCGTCGGCGAGGGCGCGCAAATTCTCCACATGTCGGCTCAGCCGATCGGCGCGAGCGCGAAGCGGCGCGCCGGGGTCGCGGGGGGCGCCGTCGCGATTGCGGTCGATCGCCGCGGCGACGATGGCGGCGTCGCGATCTTGAACCAGGGCGTGCAGCTGCTGCGCGAAGGCGGAGAACAGCCGCTCCTGCTCGCCGGAGAGGCGCAGGGCGAGACGCCATTCGTCCATATGGCTCTCGAGCGGACTACGCCTGGCGACGAACGGGTTCTCCGCCGCGCGATTGAGCGGCTCGGCGATCGGCGCATCTGTGACGACGAAGGCCATGAGGCTCACCGCGAGAGCGATAGCGAAGCGCAGCAACATCGTCATAGAACCCCGATGGAATCTCGGAACCCGATGGAAACTCGACCGAGGTCCCTACGCCGCCTTTGAGACGGAACCATGGCCGCCGCCGTAATTTCGTCGCTCGTCGTCGCCGCGGCAAGCCCGTTAACGACGATTCCGGGGCTCATGTTAACGAATCGGCCCGTCAGGGGCAAAAACGCCTATGGAGGGCCTCGGCCGCGCCGCCGCGCTTGGGCGAGAACAGCGCGTGATTCCAGCGATCTATGGAAAATACCTCGAAATTTGGCCTATTTCGGTCATCTCTTGGTATACTTACAAAAATTGTCGTCAAATCTAAATGGATTGGCTGAAAAACTGAGCTATCGACTTACAGAGCGAGCAAAACAATAAAACTAATCTCGTCTCCACATCGGGAGACGACGAAGATGTTGGGTAGAGTAGCGAGAGTGACGATGAGCGCGGCGCTGGCCGGCGCGATCTCCCTCTGGGGGGCGGCGCCCGGCCGGGCGGCCTCGGAGCATCTGCTTTATGCGGCGCTGGGGCCGGAGACCAGCGTGCCCTATGGCTGGCTGGATTTTTGTCATCGCTATCGCGGCGAATGCGCCGCCGAGGCCTCTGCCGGGCCGCGCGACATCGATCTCACCGCCAAAGCCTATAAGGACATTCAGCGCGTCAACGCCCATGTCAATCATGCGATCGAGCCGGTCTCGGACATGGATCATTGGGGCGTCGTCGACCGCTGGGACTATCCCACCGACGGCAAGGGCGATTGCGAGGATTATGCGCTGATGAAGCGCCGCTTGCTGATAGAGCTCGGCTATCCGCGCGGCGCTCTGCTGATGACGGTGGTGAAGGAGAAGAATGGCGACGGCCATGCGATATTGACGGTCAGGACCAATCGCGGCGAGTTCGTCCTCGACAATATGAACGATGCGGTGCGGCCCTGGACCAACACGCCCTATCGCTTCGTCAAGCGGCAGTCGCAGCTCGACCAGAATGTCTGGGTCGCAGTCGACGATCCCAACGTCCCGCTGTTCGCCGCGCGCTGAGCCCGGCGCTCGGCGCGCCCTTCGGCAGGGCGCGCCGCGACGGTCAGATCGCCTCCAGCCCTTTGGCGTAGCGCTCGGCGTTCTCGACATAATGCTTCGCCGATTCGAGATTGCGGGCGAGCGCGCCTTCGTCCAGCGTGCGCACGACGCGCGCCGGCGCGCCGACGATCAGGCTGTTGTCGGGGAATTCCTTATTCTCCGTGACCAGCGCATTGGCGCCGACGAGGCAGTTGCGGCCGATCTTCGCGCCATTGAGTATGGTCGCGCCCATGCCGATCAGGCTGGCCTCGCCGATGAGGCAGCTGTGCAGAATGACGCCATGGCCGATAGTGCAATCGGCGCCGATGACGAGCGGAAAGCCCATATCGGTGTGGAGCACGCTATTGTCCTGAATATTGCTGCGCGCGCCGACTGTGATCCATTCGTTGTCCCCGCGCAGCACGCAGCCGAACCAGATGTTGGCGTCCTCCTCGAGCTGCACGCGGCCGATGACATGAGCGTCGGGCGCGACCCAGAAGCGGCCGGAGGCCGGGACGCGCGGCGCGACGCCGTCGAGCTTGTAGAGAGGCATGGGTCAGGTCTCCGGCGCCCCTCTTCGCGACGGCCTCGGAGCGAGGCGCGGGGGGCGTTCGCCGACCTTCTAGAGTCTTTGACGAAAAGAGGGAACCGCGCGCGTCGGCTGTCGGGCCGCGCGCGCCGCGGGGCTGAATCGGCTAAGCTCGGGCGAATCGGCTTTGCTCCTCTGTCTTCTGAGATCATGCGTCTCTTTCTCGTCGCTCTGCTTTTGGCTCTGCTCGTCGCGGCGGGCTATCGCTTCACGCGCAAGACCGATGCGGCCGAGCCGGCCATTGTCGCCGCCAGCCTCGGCGACGCCCGCTTCGCCTATGCGCCCGCCTATGCGCGCGACGATTCGACGCGCTATGGCGGCGCGCCGGACCGCCTCTCCTTCATCGCCGTCGCGCCAGATTTCGGGCCGCCGCAAAAGCCGAGCGCCGATCCGCGCCGGCGCGCCGCGGAGGAGGTCGATCCGATGCGCGTCTTCGTCACGCTGGCGCCGCGCGAGGAGGCGCTCGACCCGGCCGAGCGTCCCTCGCGCCTCTATGCGCGCTTTCTGGAGAGCGAGGTCTGGGGCGGGCCGGGCGGCCTCGTCATGCGGCGTTTCGAGCCCGGCTCGCCCTATGAGCTGGAGCTGCTCTATCTCGCGCCGCCGGAGGGCCGGGATTTTTTCGCCCGCTGCCCGCGTCGTGACGCCGGCTTTCTCGGCTCGGCGCCCTGCATTTGGGCGCTGCGCTGGAAGAATCTGGATGTAGAGGCGCGCTTTTCCGCCGTTCTGCTGCGCGATTGGGAAGAGCTGGCGCGCGGGCTGCGCGCTTTTCTCGCCTCTATCGACGCGGAGCGGCCGCGTCCGCGCTGACGCGATCGATCAAAAATCGTCGAGGTCGATGTCCAGAATAGCGATCTGCAGCGTGTAGCTGGTCTGCTTGGCGTCGTCGGCGGAGATCACGCCGAGAAAATCCTCGCCGCTGTTGAGCTCGACGGAATCGGTCTTGCGGCCGCGCGGCGCGATGGTGAGCTTGTCGTTCTCGAACAGCTTGCGCAGATAGGATTGCAGCGTCTCGCGGCCGACGGGCAGCTTCATCGCGAAGGCGAAGGAGCGGTCGCCGTCCTCGTCGTCCACGACGATGGAGGCGATCTTGCGCTCGCCGAAATGAACCGCGGCGTCGTCGGGGTTCTTGGGATCGGCGGTCACGCGAATCCCGTCATTGCCGAGCGCCTGGCGCAAGAAGGCCTGCAGCTTGCGCAGCTCGATCTTCTCCATACGGCTTCCCCCGCTTCGCGCCTCTTGCCGAGCGCCTCGCCGTCGTCTCGCGGCCCGCAGCCTGTGCCACGAAAAGCGGCCGCGCCGCAAGAGGGGCGCCCGCCGGGGGCTGCGCAACTTGTTCAATGAAAAAGCCCGGCGCGACACGCCGGGCCTGATTGTCGAGCGATCGGCTGGGGCTCACTCGCCAGCGGCTTTGAGGCGCTTGTTGCACTCGCTCCAATATTTCGGCCAGGTGGCCTTGGGGTCGGCCTTCAGCAACTCGGCCTTCTTGGACTTCCATTCGGCGCCGCATTTCTTCTGGCGCGCGGCCTGGGCGGCCTTGCCTTCGGAGACGGGCTTGGCCGGCTTGGCGGCGGTCGTCGGAGCGGGGGCCGGAGCAGGCGTCGCCGTCGTCGGCGCGGGAGCGGGCGCAGGGGTCGGCTCGGGCGCGGCGGCGGCCGGAGCAGGGGCGGGGGCCGGAGTCGGCGCGGGAGCGGCGGCGGCCGGCGCGGTCTCGGCGGGCTGCTCGGACAGGCGCACGCGGCAGGCCTTCAGAAAGTCCTGCCAGCTCTGCCCCTTCAGCTCATTGGCGGCCTTGGCGGCCTGATATTGCGTGCCGCATTCCTTCAAAACATTCGCCTGCGCTTTCGCTTCACCCGCGGCGGCGACCGCCAAGCCGACCGCGAGGGCGCCGACGGCAGCGTAAGAGACGAGACGGATCGACATCAAATTTCTCCTTGGTGAGCGCCGTCGCCAATGATGATTCGTCGGCGCAAACGGCTCCCGACGGCCGCACTGCGAGCACGGCCTGTGCCAATTGTCGTGCATCGGGGCAGGGGCCGCAAGCTCGCCGGGACCGCAATCAGGATGTTATGAAACGCTCTTTGGGCTCAGATGGCGCGCGTAAAGCGTGAGGGAAGGGGCGATGGCCGCCGAAAGAGAAAATCCACGCGCCTGGCGCGACGCTGCGCCGCTGCGTCATCCAGACGGCTTTTTGCGTTGTCCTTGGGCGGGTTACGATTCGCTCTATGTCGCCTATCACGACGAGGAATGGGGCCGCCCGGATTGCGATTCGCGCGCGCTCTACGAGAAGCTGATTCTCGATGGCTTCCAGGCTGGCCTCTCCTGGATTTCCATTCTGCGTCGCCGCGAGGGCTTCCGCGTCGCTTTCGAGGGATTCGATCCCGACCGAATCGCGCGATTCGACTCCGCCCGCGTCGAAGCTCTGATGCAAAATCAGGCAATCATCCGCAATCGCGCCAAGATCGAAGGCGCCATCGCCTCCGCGCGCGCCTATTTGGAGATCGAGGAGAGCGTGGGATTTTCCAATTATCTCTGGGGCTTCGTCGATGGGACGCCGATCGTCAACCGGCCCCGGACGACGGCCGACGTTCCGACGCAGACGGATATCTCGCGCCGCCTCGCCAAGGATCTGAAAGCGCGGGGCTTCGCCTTCTGCGGCCCGACCATCGTCTACGCCTTCATGCAGGCGGTCGGCATGGTCGACGACCATTTGGCGGAGTGTCACAGATGCGCGGAGTGAAGGCGGGCAAGGCCGAGGCGGCGCCCCGCGCCTGGCAGCGCATGCTGTCCGGCCGGCGGCTCGATCTGCTCGATCCCTCGCCGCTGGATGTGGAAATCGAGGATATCGCCCATGGGCTGGCGCGCGTCGCCCGCTGGAACGGCCAGACGCATGGCTCACATATATTCTCGGTCGCCCAGCACAGCCTGCTGGTCGAGGAGATCGCCTGCGCGCTCTCGCCTGGGCTCGGACGCGAGGGGCGGTTGTTCATGCTGCTCCATGACGCGCCGGAATATGTGATCGGCGACATGATCTCCCCCTTCAAAGCCGCCATCGGCGACACATACAAGAGCGTGGAGAAACGCATTCTGACGGCGATCCTGCTGCGCTTTTCTCTGCCGCCGGAGCCGGACGCCGCGCTGTTGCGTCTCTCCAAGCGGGCGGATCGCGCCTCGGCATTTTTCGAGGCGGTGAGACTCGCCGGCTTTACACGCGCGGAAGCCGAGCGCATCTTCGGCCGTCCGGCGGTCGCGCCCGACGCTTGCGCGCAGGCGTTGGAGCCGCTTTCGGTGGAGGAGGCGCAGCGGCGCTTTCTGGCGCGCTTCGCCGAGGTCGAGCAAAGCGCGTAGCGACGTATGAGAGCGTGAGGCATCGAAGTGACACAGAACGGGTGAGACATGGCGCACCTCTATGTCTGTTCGCTCACGAAGGTCGTCGACACGGTGCGCGCCAGCGGCGCGCGCTCGCTCATCACAATCCTCACCGCCGGCTCCTCGCTGGCGCGGCCGAGCGAGATCAAGCCCGAGCGACATTTGCGGCTCGCCGTCTCCGACATAGACGCGGATCAGGACGGCCATGTGCTGGCCAATCGCGCGCATATCGAGAGCCTTCTGGCCTTCGCCGGCGCGTGGGATCGGCGTGAGCCGCTGGTCATCCATTGCTACGCCGGCGTCAGCCGCTCGCCGGCGGCGGCTTTCATTCTCGCCTGCGCGCTCGCCCCGCAGCGGGCGGAGAGCGAATTGGCGTCCGAGCTGCGCCGCGCCTCGCCGACGGCGACGCCCAACCGCCGTCTCGTCGCTTTGGCCGATCGCATTCTCGCGCGCGACGGCCGCATGTCGGCGGCCATAGCCGGGATCGGCCGCGGCGCGGATTGCTATGAGGGAGCGCCTTTCGCGCTCGAGCTCGCCTGACCCAGAGAAGATGACGAGCTTCGATCATCGGCGCGAGCCGCCCGCATCTTCGCGCGACTCGGAAGGACCGCTGCCGGTCGCCATCGGCCTGACGGCGGCGATCGTCGCGGCGCAGGAGGACGAGCCGCTCATCCTCACCGTCGCCGCCACGGGCGAGGACGCCCGCGCCGCTCTGCCCTCCGGCCCTTTCGATCCGGTGCGTCACCGCACTTTCGAGATCGGCCTGCGCGCCTGGGTCGCCGAGCAGACCGGCATGTCGCTCGGCTATGTCGAGCAGCTCTACACTTTCGGCGACCGCGGCCGCCACGCCCGCGCCGGCGACCGCGATCCGCATGTGGTCTCCGTCGGCTATCTCGCGCTGACCCGCATCGCCGAGGAGCAGGCGGAGGAGATCCGCGGCTTTCGCAGCTGGTACGAGTTCTTCCCCTGGGAGGATTGGCGCGGCGGCCGGCCCGAGGCGATGGAGGCGACGATATTGCCGGGCCTCTCGGCCTGGGTGGAGGAGGCGCCGGACGCGCTCTCCTCTTCCGGCCTGCGGCGGCGCGACCGCGTCAACCTCCTGTTCCGCCCGCAGGGCAGGGGCCTCGATGAGGAGAATGCGCTCGAGCGCTATGAGCTGCTCTATGAGGCGGGACTGGTGGAGGAGGCCTGGCGCGACGGCCGCGAGGCGGCGCTGAAGCGCGGCGCCAAGCCGCCGCCGCTCGGCGCGCCCATGCAGCACGATCATCGGCGCATTCTGGCGACGGCGATGGGCCGGCTGCGCGCCAAGATGAAATACCGCCCGGTGATCTTCGAGCTGATGCCGCCGGCCTTCACGCTCACCGAGCTGCAGCGCACGGTGGAGGCCATCGCCGGCCGACATTTGCACAAGCAGAACTTCCGCCGTCTCGTCGAGACCTCCGCCGCCGTGGAGCCGACGGGGGAGGTGTCGCTGAAGACCGGCGGCCGCCCCGCGGCGCTTTTTCATTTTCGCCGCAATGTCTTGCAAGAACGTCCTGCGCCCGGCCTCAGGGTCGGAATCAGAGGATGATCCGACGGGCGATCGGATGGGTCGCCGTCCAGCCGACCGCTCGAGGATGATCCGGCCGTTAAGAGACTATTCACCCTGTCATGGTGAATTTTCTCTTATCGGACGTCAGTAGAGCGTAGGGGTGTTGCTTGAGCTATCTGTCGCCGCCGCCTGCTCCCGCGCCGGTCATCGTCTATAAGGACGTGGGCGGTTTCGTCTCGGAGTATCAGGCGCAAACGGAAATCTATCGCCGCGAGGGCCGCGAGGTTCGGCTGCACGAATGCCGATCCGCCTGCACAATGGCGCTCAGCCTTCCCAATGTCTGCGTCTATCCCGACTCGCAGGTCAAATTTCATTTGGCCTATAATCCGATAGACCATCAGACCGACGCCGGCGTCTCCGCCGAGCTGTTCAATTACTATCCAGCGGCGGTGCGCGAGCGGCTCGGCTATCTCACCCGGCAATATCGGGTGCTGAGCGGCAATGAGCTGATTTCGCTCGGCATTCGCAATTGCAACGGCAGCGACCGCACGGTGGTCGCCAGCCGCGCCCGCCGCGGCGCGCAGACGGTCGCCGCCGCCGCGCCGGCCGCCGATCCGCTCGGCGATCTCGCCCAAAAGGTGCGAGGCGCAGTGTCGCAGGCCTTCGCCGATCCCGCCGCTCCGCCGCAGGGGCCGATCCGCCTCGCCCTCGCCGAGCGCGATCGGCTGTCGGCGAGCCGGGCCATAGATTCCACTCCGACCGCCTCCATCCGCGCCAATGAGGCCGCGCCGATCGAGGCGCCCGAGCCGCCCCGCCGCCCGCCTTCCGCCGCTTTCACCAGCGCGGACGCGCAGCAAGCGCCGCATTCGGAGCCTTTGTCGGAGATGGCCGCCGCAGCGCCGCTGATCCCCGGCGGGCAGCCGATTTTGGCCTCCGGCGCCTTCGTCCTGCCCCTCGCGGGAGGCGTGGCGCATTGACTTTCAACGGGAACTCGACATTGTGTCACTATGACGGCTGGGCAATTTTTCGCCATTATGTCGAAATAGCGTCCTTGCCTTACGCGCGAATCCGATTCGCTCGTCTCGAGAAGAGGCCGGGTCCCGCGTCGCCGAGGCGCCGATAGGGACGAAGCCGCGATCGATCTGCCGATCGATCGTCCGTGCGTTCGGCGCTCGCGTCCTGCAATTCATTTCGTCGGGCCTTCTCGCCCGTCGACCAGCGGAAAGAACAGACGTTTTGGACGATCGGCGGGAAGGCGCGCCTCTCCTCTCACGACGGTCTATCGCGCGGCTCGCGAGCGCCGCCGCGGCGCTCGTCACGGCGCTGGCTCCGTCCTTCACCGAGAATGCGGTCGCCAATGGCGAGACGCGCACGCTCTATCTCTTCCACAGCCACACCAAGGAGCAGATCGCCGCGACCTATCTGGTCGGCGGCCGCTATGATTCCGCGGTGCTGGAGCAGCTGAACTGGTTCCTGCGCGACTGGCGTCGCGACGAGCCGACCAAGATGGACCCGCATCTGTTCGATGTGGTGTGGGAGGCCTATCGTCAGGCCGGCGCCACCGAGCCGGTCCATGTCGTCTCCGCCTATCGCTCGCCGGAGACCAACGCCATGCTGCGCCGTCGCTCGCGCGCCGTGGCGAAATTTTCGCAGCACATGCTCGGCAAGGCGATGGACACGACGATGCCGGGCATGTCCATGGAGCAGATCCGCGAGATCGGCATGCGCATGCAGCGCGGCGGCGTCGGCTATTATCCCACCGCCGGCACGCCTTTCGTGCATCTCGACGTCGGCGGCGTCCGCTCCTGGCCGCGCATGAGCTACGACCAGCTCGCGCGCCTGTTCCCGGACGGCAAGACGGTGCATCTGCCGACCAACAACCAGCCGCTCGCGCGTTATGAGGAAGCCAAGGCCGAGATCGAGGCGCGCGGCAACGGCGCCTATGTTCCGGCCGTCGAGCGCCAGAGCAAGGGTCTCTTCGCCATGCTGTTCGGCGGCGGCGAGGAGGACGAGGACAGCGCGATCGCCGCGGCCCCGCCGCCGACTGCTGCGCGCAAGCAATGGGCGTCTCTGGCGCCGCGCCGCACGGGCCGAGTCTCGGCCGACGCCGAGGAGGAGAGCGCCGAAGCCGCTCCGGCCCCGGCGCCGAGCCGTCGCGAGCAGGAGCGCATCGCCGCGGCCGAGCGCAATCTGCCGCGCGGCGAGACGCAGATGCGCGCCGAGCCGGTCGCCGTCGAGCGTCCGGCCGAGCGGCAAAAGCCGGTCGCCGTGGCCTCGCTCGAGCCCTCCGCCGAGGAGGCGAAGATCGACGCCAAGCTCGACGCGGCGTTGGCCGCCCCTCTGCCGCCCCGGCGGCCCATGTTCCTCACTGTCGCCGGCGCGCCGCTGCCGCCCACGCGGCCGAGCGAGTTCGGCGCCCTGGCCAGCGCGCCCGCCGCGCCGCCCGCCCGCCGGGCCGGGGGCGCCATCGCCAGCCTCGTCGATCTCGGCGCGGCCAGCCTGCGCGGCGGCGTCAGCGAGGAGACGCATAACGTCCCGCCGCCGCCGGTTCGCCCGGCGCAGCAGGCCGTCGCCAAGCCGGAGCCGCTGCTCGCCTATGCGCCTTCCGCCGCGCAATCGCTTCCCTATGGAAGCGACCTCGCGCCGGAGCTGCGTCTGCCCGCCGCCAAGCCGGCGCCGAGGCCCGCGCCCGCCAAGGTGGAGCTGGTGCCGGCGCGTCTCGACCGCTCCAACTTCCAAGCGCTGACGACGGGCGTGTCCGCCAGCCGGCTGCCCGGCGGAACGGCGCTCGGAACCACGCTCGCGGCGCCGCGCTCCGCCGCCCGCGCCGACACGGGGCTCTTCGCGCCTTCGACTTCCAGCGGGCAGGCGCAGGCTTTCGCCGGACAGGCGGCGATTTTGCCGACGGATCGGTTCGTCTCGGCGCGCTGAGCGCGCCCTCGCCCGATAGTCGTGAGCGCCCCCTCCCTCACCCTCCCCCGCTTTGCGGGAGAGGGGAACGGCCGGCATTGCGCGAATCTCGATGAAGAGCGGAATCTGCTCCCTCTCCCGCGCAGCGGGGGAGGGCTGGGGAGGGGGCTTTCCCGGCTCTAAATCAATCCTTTATCTCGGTCTGAATGGTGTAGATGTCATAGGGCGGCGTCGCCTCGCCATTGGCGTAGGGCTCGGCCTCGCCGATCGCGCCATCGGGCGCGACCGACCGGCGGACGATGCCGGCGAGCGGCCCGCCATAGACCTGGATCGCGATCGAAACCTCCTCGGCCAGCGCATTGGCGAAGGCGGCGGCGGGGCCGGTCTTGGAAAGCCGCGCTTCGACCGCGCCCTTCTCCAGCGTGCGCGCGTCTTCGGCTCCGCCGGGCAGGCGCCGCGCCACCGCGCCGCGCAAGACGCCGGCGATCTCCCAGACCCCCGGCTGCTCCAGCGACAGGCCGGCGCCGCCCGCGAGCACGGAGGCGACGACGGCGAAGCGCTCCTCGCCGTCGCTGTAGAGCTGGAATTGTCGCCCGCGCCCCGGCAGAGCCTCGGCGAAAACCGCCGGCAGGCAATCGTCGCTGGCGACGAGGCGGGTCATGAGATCGCGGCCGATGAGAAGAATCTCCCGCTCGCTGTCGGCGAGCTCGACCATCGACTGAATATCCCAGATGAATCGTTTGAGCGCGGGCGGAACCGGCCCTCTCTCGGTCGCGTGTGTGGTCATGCCTCCAAAAATGCAAGCGTCGCGCCATTGCCGCCCAGCGGGCTGGCGCCGCAATTGATGGAGCCAACCTGTCGCGGGACCTCGGGAGACGGAGCAAGGGCGGTGATAAAGGACTATATCCCGGAGCTGAGCGAGGTGCGCATGGTGCGTCGCGCGCCGGAGCGGCCTTTCGCGCTCAATGGCGCCGACGCGCGCTATGTCGAAGCCTGCCTGCGCGACTTCGAGGCGGCTTTCGGATTAGACGCCTATCCGGGCGTTCCGTTCGAGCAAATTCCGGGGCGCGCGCTGATCGGCGACCTCATCGACTGGTGGCGCGGCATGGACCCGGAGGGCGAGGCGCAGCAGAATGCGCATTCCCGCCTGCCCGGCGCGATCCGCTTGCTCGACACGGTGTCGGCGCTGATGGAGGAGCTGTCCCAGCGTCGCGCCGGCGAGAGCTGAGCGAGTCGGCTGCCGAGACTGTCGGAAAGCTCACAATCGCGGCCGGTTCCTCGCGTTTTCCGCGCGGATGTAACTCCGCGCGGCGAGAAATGGTGTGAGACGCGCGCCCGTGGGTGGGCGCAGGGCGTCACAATTTACGCCCCAAAAACTTCTCCGCTTCGCGCTTTTCCCATTCCGCATTGAAAAACGGAACTTTGTCGAAGACCGAAAAGCCGTGCAAGGCGAGGCCGACGCCCCAGCCGAGCGCGGGCCAGATCACCCAAATATAGCCGGGCCTCGTCAGCAAGTTGATCGTGAACAGCGCGGCTATGGCGATGGCGTAAAGCATGGCGTGCAGATAGAAGCGTTTCACCTTGCGCACATGGGCGAAAGCGAGCGCCTCGGCCGCCTCGTCTGCATTGCTTGCGGGAGCGGGCATGTCGACCTCCTGGAGTTGAGAGAGATCGATCTCGAAAACAGACGCCAGAGCTTTCGCGCTTTCGAGGCTGGCGGAATTGCCGCGCTCGATGCGCTGGATCGTTCGCACGCTCAGGCCGCTCACAGCGGCGAGCTGTTCCTGCGACCAACCGCGTTGAAGCCTGAGCTTTTGAACCAGCATGGCGATTCCCGTCCCGAGTTCGACACGCTCTTCTTTCACCTCGCGCCGAATTCACGCCACGTCACCGACCCGACTGGCGCGCCAGTGTCGGGTTATATCCGCTATTGTCGGCTTGTTGTCGGGTCGGTCTGCGCGGGCGATGGTCCGATCCGCGGTCGCTATCTCGCCGCCAGCGCATCGCGCAGCAGCAGAGCGATATGGCGGGCCTGGCGGCCGCTGCCATGCTCGATCTGATGGCGGCATGAAAAACCATTGGCGATGAGTGGCGCGTCGGGCGCGGCGTCGCGCATCGCCGGCAGCAGAGACAGCTCCGCCATTTTCATCGAGGTCTCGTAATGCTCGGCCTCGAGGCCGAAGCTGCCGGCCATGCCGCAGCAGCTCGTCTCGACGATGTCGAAGGTGAAGCCCGGAATCCAGCCGAGCACCTTCTTCGTCGCCTTCATCACGCCGAAGGCCTTCTGATGGCAATGGCCGTGCACGACCGCCTTGGGCAGATCGAGCGGCTTCAGCGACAGGCGCAGGCCCTTGTTCTGATGTTCGCGGGCGAGAAACTCCTCGAGCAGATAGAGCTGCTTGCCGAGATCGCCGACCTCCGGCCCGAGGCCGAGGCTGTAGAGCTCGTCGCGCAGCGACAGCAGGCAGGAGGGCTCGAGGCCGATGATCGGCGTCTTGGCGGCGATCTCGTCGCGGAAGGCGGCGAGCACGCGCTCCGCCTCGCCGCGCGCCTTCTTCACCATTCCGGTGGTCAGGTACGTGCGGCCGCAGCAGAGCGGACGGTCCGGCTCGGAATCGGTCGGCGCCGGCTTGGCGATGCGCACGCTATAGCCGGCGTGCTCCAGCACCTCGACGGCGGCCTCGGCCACATGCGGATCGAAGTGATGGCAGAACGTATCGACGAAGAGGATCACCTCGCCGCGCGCGCCGACGCCCGCCGCCGGGGCGGAGCGGGCGAAAGCCGCAGGGGCGGGCTCGGGAAGGGGGCGGCGGGCGGTGACGCCGATCCATTTTTCCGCGAGCTTGGAGAGAAGGCGCGAGCGATTGCGCAGGCGAATGGCGAAGCGCAGCAGCGCGCGATGGCGGCCCGTCCATTCCGGCACGCCGCCGAACAGGCGCAGGCGCTTCGGCACGCCGACGATCTCATGACGCTGGGCGAGATATTCGGTCTTTATCAGCGTCATATCGACGGCGCTGGGACATTCCTTCTTACAGGCCTTGCAAGAGACGCAGAGGTCCATCGCCTCGTCGAGGCGCGGATCGGCGAAAGCGCGCTCATCCGTGCCGTCGTTGAGCGCGGCCTTGAAGGCGGCGACGCGCGCCTCTGTGGAATGCTTGACCTCGCCAGTGACGCGATAGCTCGGGCACATGACGCCCTTGGCGGTCTTCTGGCAGTCGCGGCTGTGCATGCAGACCGCAACCGCCTTGGCGTAATTGCCGCCCGTCGCCGGAATGCCGGAATAGGCGTCGCCTATTCCGTAAGTGTCGTAAGCCGACCAGTCGAGAAATGTCTTCATGCCGCCCGTTTCCTCGGGCGGCATGAAAGCAATATTTGCGCCGTCAGACGGCGGCTTGCGCCTCTTCCGCCGGGGAGGAGGCCTGCTGCTCGGCGGGCTGCTCTTGCGGCTGCTCCTGCGCCGCGGGCTTGCGGCCATAGGTGATGATCCAGAGCCCGGCGCGGACCTGCTCTATCGCCTCATAGCCGGCGCGCTTGAAATAGGTCTCGAGCTCCTGCGGCGTCGAGGTCTTGCTGATCTGCGCCGGCCGCTCGAAGGGCGGCACCGCGCAATGCTCCTCGAAGAATTTCCAGCCGAGATCGGAGGTGATGTCCACATTGTCGACGAGCATGCGTCCGCCCGGCCGCAGAATGCGGAAGCCTTCCTTGATGTAATTGAAGCGATCCCATTCCTCGAGATGCATGAACACGACCGTGCTGTAGACGACGTCGACGGAAGCGTCCGGCACGGCGGAGAGATCGAAGCCGCTGGTCGCCACCGTGCGCACATTGTCGAAAGCCGCGAGGCGCTGGCGAATATGGCCGAGCATGTTCTCGGCGACATCGGCGCCGATCCATTCCTTGCAGATCGGCGCGAGCGCGGCGCCGACGCGGCCGACGCCGGCGCCGATCTCCAGCACCACATCGTCCGGGCCGATGCCGACATAGGACTGCAGCATGTCGCGCGTGCCTTCGCCCATCTGGCGATAGAGATCTTCGTCGATATAGCCGGAGACCGCCATTTTCGCGTCATTCTCGGAGACCGAGACGGCGTTCCAGATGTTCTTGTACTGGCTGCGGTTGAGCTTGACGTGCTCCACGGGGATGGGGTCGTTCTTCAGCCCGACCAGCGAACGAAGCGCGCGCACGATGCGGCGGCCGATGGGGAGCTTCTTGGCGTTGTCCTGAATGCTCATGCCATTCCTCTGTGAAGCGGCGCCCGCTCGCGGCGCGCGCCTTCGAATCTATCCGCGGCGCGATGGAAACGCCGCCGCGCCGCGTCGTCAGCCGACCGAAGCGCTCCGTCTGGCGAAAACAGAAAATGTCGGCAGGACATTGCCCGCCGTCCCGATGATGTCGTTCAGCACGGTGACGTCGTCATAGCCGAGCGCCGCCAGCACGGCGAGAATGTCGTCCCGGTGCATCCAATTGGGAAAATCCATCGCGCCGCCGCAAAAGGCGACGCTGCGATCGCCATAGCCGCGCGCATAGTGGCGCACGTCCAGATTTTCGAATTTCTGCGTGAATGTATGCGGAACCTGGTCGTCGTCGACCATGACCGTCCACAGATAGATGGCGTCGGCGCGCTCGGACAGGGCGCGCAGCAGCCGCAGCGGCTCGCGCATGTGGTAGAGCACGCCGCTCGCCACCACGAGATCATAGCGCGGGCCGGCCTGCTCGAGCCATTGCACGAAATCGCCGAGATAGAAGCGCGTGTCGGGAAAATCGAGAACTTCCCGCGTCACCAGACATTTCAGAAAGGCGAGCCGGTTGGCCTCCACCGCGTCGATATGGGCGCCGGCCTTCGCCAGCATATAGGTATGCGCGCCCTCCAGCGGACCGAGCTCCAGCACGCGGCGTCCCGTGAGATCGCCATAGCGCTCGATGCACCAGGTGATGCGCGGATCGTCGAAGGCCGGCAGCCGTCCGGCCGTAAGCCCCAATTCGACGGGAAAATGGCAGTTCCAGCCGGGAATGGCGTCGATGGCGTTCTGATGCGAGGGGGAGCGCGTCTCCTCGCCGGAAAACAGGCTGGCGACGGCGACCTCCTCGGAGCGGGGGCGTCGTCTGAACCAATTTCGTCCTAGCAATGCGAAAACCTCGCCTTTCGAATCCGGGCCGCGCCGCAGCCCCTAGCACAAAATCCACGGCCGCGCCTAACCCGGCGCGGCGCTCCTCGAAGGGCGGTCTCGGTCCGGCTTGCGCCCGCGCCCGGCTCCCCCCATCTTGACGGCGACTTCCGCTTCGGAGCCCCCATGCTGCAAGACGCCCTGGACGCCGCCCGTCAAATCTTCTCGCCGCCTTTTCGCAACGTTCTGCTCAAGAGTCTCGGTCTGACCTTCGTCCTGCTGGCCTTGGCCTGGACGGGGCTGGACAAGGCCGCGCTGTCTTTTCTCACGGCCGACAACTATTGGTTGCGCGCCGTCGTCACCTTCGCGACGGGCGCCGGGCTCATCGTCGGCCTTGCTTTTCTCATCGCGCCGATCTCCATCCTCGTCGCGGGGTTTTTCCTCGACGATCTCGCCGATGTGGTCGAGGAGGAGATCGATCCGCAAGGGCCGCGCGGGCGTCCGCTGCCGGCCGGTCAGGCGATGGTGATGGCGCTGCGCTTCGCGATCGTCTCGGCGGGCGTCAATCTCGTCGCGCTCTTGCTGCTGCTCGTGCCCGGCGTCAACGCCATCGTCTTCGTGCTGGCCAACGCCTATCTGTTCGGCCGGGAATATTTCGCCTTCGCCGCGACGCGTTATTGCTCGCTGGAGGACGCCCGCGAGCTGACCCGTCGCCATGCGACGACCTTGTTCCTCGCGGGCTTGTTCATCGCCGGCTTCGTCGCCGTGCCGGGCCTCAATCTGTTCACGCCTTTGTTCGGCGTGGCCTTCATGGTGCGCCTGCACAAGCGCCTCACTGCCCCGGCGGCCCGCGCGGAGGCGCGGGCGCGCTGAGGCTGGAGAGGGTCGGGCGGCTCAGGCGAGCCGCTGCGCCTGATATTGGCCGGTCTTGCGGTAGCGGTAGAGATAGGTCGGGACGATCGCCTCGATCGCCGTCGGCGTGATTCCGAGCCCTTGCAGCGTCAGCCCGGTGGCCTTGGCGTCGGCGGAGACCACATTGTCGTGGCGCAGCAGCTCCACCTGATCGACGGTCGTCGTCAGCAGGCTGGGGAAGAGGCCGAGCGAAAGCGAATGCAGCGTCTGCGTGATGCGGGCGATGAGCGCCCCCGTCGCGAAGGAGAGCGGCCAGATTTTGACGTCGCGCTCGGCGACCTTCAGCGCATATTCGACCAGCGCGCGGAAGGTCTTCACCTCCGGGCCGCCGAGCTCATAGGTCGCGCCGGCCTGGGCGCGGCCGTCCACCGCCAGCGCCACGGCCTGCGCGACGTCGCCGACATAGACGGGCTGGAAGCGCGTCGCCTCGCCGATCACCGGCTCGAAGGGCAGATAGCGCGCCAGCGTTCCGAAGCGGTTGAAGAACTCGTCCTCCGGGCCGAAGACGACGGAGGGGCGCAAGATCACCGCGCCGGGGAAGGCGGCGCGAATCGCGGCCTCGCCCTCCGCCTTGGTGCGGGCGTAGGTGGAATGGGAATTCTTGTCCGCGCCTATGGCCGAGACATGGACGAGGTGCTTCACGCCCGCCGCCACGGCGGCCTCGGCGACGGCCTTGGCCCCCTGCGCATGCAGGGTGGAGAATTTCTGCTTGCCGCCCTCGGCCAGCACGCCGACCAGATTGACGACGGCCTCGGCCCCGCGCACGGCGGCGGCGACGGAGGCGGGATTGCGCAGATTGGCCTGCACCGGGAAAATCTGCCCCACCTTGCCGAGAGGCTGCAGGAAAAAGGCGAGATCCGGCCGCCGGCAGGCGACGCGCACGCGCCAGCCGTCCCGCGCGAGGGCCGCCACGACATGGCGCCCGATGAATCCCGACCCGCCGAACACCGTCACGATCCGCCCGGCATCCTTCACATCTGCGCTCATTCTTCGCCCCACGCCGATTCGCTCGAGGAGCGATCGAGACTATCGCTCCGTTTCGGGCGGATGCTCTAGCGCGATTTGGCCGGAAAGGGAATGCGCCGCAGCAGCGTGAACGAAGCGTGACGAGCGCCATTGACAAGCAGAGCGTCCGCCTCGTAAGAGAGCCGCGTTGCCCAGGTGGCGGAATTGGTAGACGCGCTGGTTTCAGGTACCAGTGGTGAAAGCCGTGGAGGTTCGAGTCCTCTCCTGGGCACCATCTCACTCTCGCAGAGTGTTTTGGAGCGCTCGCCGACCGGCCTTAGGGTCGCCGCCTGTTCGACATGCTGCGCTCGGGCGATACCTTGGTAGTCCGTTGGGTTGACCGCCTCGGCCGCAACTATGCCGACGTGACGGACACCATTCGAGAGTTTATGCGGCGCGGCGTAGTAGTGAAGACGGTCATCAATGGCCTCGTCTTCGATGGCGCGACCAAGGACCCCATGCAACAGGCCGTGAGAGACGCCCTCATCGCGTTCATGGCCGCCACGGCACAGGCCCAAGCCGAGGCCACGAAGGAAGCTCAGCGCGCCGGGATCGAACACGCCAAGGCGAACGGCGAGGCCAGCAAGTATCGGGGCCGCAAGCCCAGCTACTCGCGGGAGCAATTCGACACAGTTCGCGACATGCTCGGGCAGGGGGCGGGCGTTGGCCCTGTGGCGACCGTGACGGGCCTGACGCGGCAGACTGTCTACCGGATCAAGGACGATGCGGCGGCGGCTGAAGCGGCCCTCGCCGAGTGGGGGCTGTGAATGCCGCGGCTCGTCACGAATGTTTAGGCGCGCCCGTGGCAATCTGTGTTTTTTGGTGACCAGGGCGCGCGCGTTGCGCGGTCAAACATAGCCATAGGGTGTTTCTTCCAGAAGAATGAAGTCCTTTCCTGTCCTTGCTATCCTATAGCCCCAGCGCTCGGCCGCTTTTGCGATATAACTGCGCGCTGACCCGGGAGTCAGTTTTAACTCTCGGTCGATGTCGATAAATCTCATCGCGCGTAAATTGTCTGAAGCTGGCCGGCCGCCCATCCAAGATTGAATAAGAGAAATGCAGTCGTCGGGGTCTTCAGTAAGGGCTTCTTCGCTTTTGCTTTCTTCAGCGATATTCCCATTCACGACGGCGCGCCGCGCCCCCAGTCTTTGAACAGCTTTTCGGACGCGGTTACAAGCTGCGCCGAGTGCCGCGACCATATTCCCGTCCTGCCTATCTGGGTCAAAAATGGCCGGAGTGACGCCAAGGAGGTCGGTCGGCAAATGGAGATCGTCGACTCCGCGCGGCACAATCATGAAACAGCGGTCGGCACCGAGTCTTCCAGCAAACAGGCCCATCTCAAACACGATATTGTCTCGGACCGTTTGCTTGGTCTGGTCGCGAAGGATTGTGACGTCGTCGGGTGCGAAAATGAAAAGGCCAAAATCGCTTTCGTCAAGCTGATCGATAAGCGACGCCAACGCGGTACGAGTGGGTGTGAACACACCTTGCGTCCAGACCGTCGATTCCACGTCATGCTCCAAATTTTCTTGGACAGCGTAAGCTAGGTCAAGATGCTCTACAGATGACCCAATGAACATCCGAGGCTTCATAGTCCCCCCAATACCTTGTTGATCGACCAGTCGAGCAATAGAGGGTTATTAGTTATCATGGCCGTTGCCGCCGCAAAATACGCGCCGCCGTCCAATCCCCCAGAATGACACCCGCGGGCAGCTTCACGGCCTCCCCACACGCCTTCAGGCTGTCCGTCGACGCGGCCCCCGCATAGACGCCCATGGTCTCCCGAGCGGCAGTTTCTGCCCTTCAAGCGCGCCGCCTTGCTTGTCAAAGTGCGGACCCGACCCGCCGTTGACGGTAGGACATACCGCTGATACACATGAGGCCAGTTGCGGGGGCAAAAAGCGCAATAAAATCAGTGTCGATTGACGGGCTAGAGCCAATCCTCTCCTGGGCACCATCTCACTCTCGCAGAGTGTCTCGCTCACTCCCGCAGAGCGTCTTGGAGCGCCGCCGAGCCGCGGATGTCCCGGGTCCGAAAGGCGTCCGACGCGCCGGGCCGAAGCCGAAAATGAAGAGAGCTCTTCTCGCAGGCGCGGCGATCATCGCGGGCGTCACGGCGGCCCATGCGACGGACCTTCGCTTCGAGGATCTCGGCGCGCAGAGGGCGATCACGTCCATTTCCGCCTTTGGCGCGACCTGCGACGACGCGGCGCTCGCAGCGGCTGCGGCGGCCGGGCGAACGATCGTCATCGACAGAGTGTGCGCGGTCTCGAACGATCTCGCTCTGTCCGGCATGACGATGTGGCTCGTCGAGCGCAGCGGAGGGTTTCGGGTCGCGAATCGGAAAGCGCTGACCTTTGCGGACGGGGCGACGGTCGTCGCCGGCCCCTATCAGATTTTCAGCGGCCCCGGCGCGGTCAGGGGGCTGGCTTTTCCCAAGCCGGAATGGTGGGGGGACGCCGATCAGGCGGCGTCGGTGCAGGCCGCGCATGACAGCGCGAAATTCGCCGCGCTCCACCGCGGCGTCCTGACGCCGCGGAACACGAAATATGGCGTCGATCTCGGCTGCGGATTTTATACTTTCGCCCGCACCGTCGCGCTTTCCCCGGTGACATGGTTTCCGCTTCAATTCACCGGTTGCGCGGCGGCGCTCGGCGGCACGCGAATCATGGCCTCCGAAACATTCGAGGGCGACGCGCTCATCGATCTCGTCGCCCCTTCCGCCGCCTCCGAGCAGAACGCGTCATTCGATGTCGGCCAATTCCAGCTCGTCAACAATTCCGCCTATTCGGCGACGAGTCTTCTGCGCATCGGCAAGGATGACGGGACGTCGTTCAACCCCACGCAGCAGAACCGCATTCACGACATAGACTTCGAGAATTTCGTCAACGCCGTAGAATGGCGCAATGGGCGCTTGATCGAATTTCGGCGCATCGGAATGTTCTCGACCGCGCCGCGCGCTTATTGTTTGAACATAAACCCGACGTCGAGCGCCGGCTCATTCGTCGGCGACGCCGATTTTTATCAAATGAACTGCACGCCCTGCCGTGGGACGCTGGCGTCCTGCTCCACCGGCGGAAACTACACGCGCAATATATGGATCAAGGCCGATCATGCCGGAACGGGCGTCGCGGGCCTGCGCTTCCATGCGTGGGTCGGATATTACTCCGCGAAGAATGTGGAGATAGCGGCCTCGAACGGCGCCGCGATCTCGGACATATGGATCGAGACCGGCTCTCAATTCGACGGCCACGGCGAGGAGGGCGGTCCCGTCAATGGCGGAATTGTCGAAGCGACGGCGACCGGGGCGGGGTCGATCATCCAGAATATAAACATCGGCAATATTTATGCGCGGGCGTCCTCGCCCAAGCATATCGGCAGCGCCTTCACTTTCTATGCCGATGACGCCGCGGCCGCCGGCGCCGGCGTGAATTCGATAAGCATGGAAGGGACGTGGATCGCCAATGATTCGGCCGGCGGGGTTCTCGCGCATAATGTCCGCGGGATAAAAATAGACGCGATTTTCGCCTCGTCCGGGTTCGTCGGACAGACCGCAGTTCGGCTGGAAGGATCGACCTCGGATGTGACGATTCATCTCGACATGCAATATTGCCTCGCGCCTTATCTCTATGATTACGCCGTCGTGGCGCAGGACACGGTCGGCAATGTGAAGGTTTCGCCCTCCGCCGTTTCCGGCTGCGTCAGGACTCCGTCGTCCAATTCCTCCCGCGGGACGGGGGTCGATCTTTCGGGGCTCTGGCCGCGCTCTTCGGCCGACGGCCCGTCCGAGGCGAAGGGACTGGCGACGCTGCTCGGCTCGACGGTCGGTTCTCTGCCCCGCTGCAATTCCGGCGCTCTCGGCCAAATCGCCTATGTGACCGACGCGAGCGCGGCCATATGGGGCGCGAAGGTCTCGGGCGGCGGCGCGACGAAGACGCTCGCGATCTGCAATGGAACGAATTGGGTGGCGCGATGAGCGGCCGCGCCGATCGAGAGCGCCGCCGCGCCGAAGGGGCTTGCAAGCCGGCCCCGACGGGACGAGAAGCGGAGACCCGCATTTTTTAAAGATCCTGCAGCCCTGTTTCGGGCGGCTCCTGGGGAAACGATCATGCGACGCGCTCTAATCGCCGTTTTCGCCCTTCTCGCTCTTGCGCTTCTCTACGCCGGCTATGCCTTTCTCTCGCTGCGCCAGCTCGAGGCGGGCGTGAAGGCGGGCGACGCCGCGGCCATTTCCGATCATGTCGATTTTCCCGCCGTGCGCGCCTCCATCAAGGAGCAGCTCTCGGCCATCGTCATGTCGCGCGCGCTGGACGAGGCGGATAGGCGCCGCAGCGCCGGGGCGCGGCTCGGCGCCGGGCTGCTGGCGGCGATCGGCCCCGCGCTCATCGACACGGCGATCGATCGCTTCGTCTCGCCCGCCGCCATCGGCGCTCTGCTGGCGCGGCGCGCGCCGGCGGCCGGCGGCGGAGGCGGCGAGGCTGGCGGACAAGAGCCGAGGGAGCTCGATCTGCGTCGCTTCGCGCATCGCTTCGAGCTTCTGTCGCCGACGCGGTTTCGCATCACCCATAAGGATGGCGTCGCCATCGTGTTCGCGCTCACGGATTGGACGTGGAAGGTCGCCGATATTCGCATCCCGCCGGATATTCTGAAAAAGACCATGCGGCCGGACGCCGGCGAGCCTCTGTGAGCGCGCGCGTGGCCGATCTGTTCGGCCATCCGAAGGGCCTCGCCTTTCTCTTCGCGACCGAGATGTGGGAGCGCTTCTCCTATTACGGAATGCGCGCTCTCCTCGTGCTCTATATGGTCGATCATCTGCTCGCGCCCGAGCGCGCGCAGAGCGTCATCGGCCTCGGCGCGCTGAAGCAGGGGCTCGAATTTCTGCTCGGGCCGCTGGCGCCGCAGCCTTTCGCCTCGCAAATCTACGGGCTCTACACGGGCTTCGTCTATCTGACGCCCATTCTCGGCGGATGGCTCGCCGATCGCTGGCTCGGGCGCCGCTACACGGTGATTCTCGGCGCGGCGCTGATGATGGCCGGCCATTTCATGATGGCGTCCGAAGGCCTGTTTCTGCTGGCGCTGGTCACATTGGCGCTCGGCAATGGCGCCTTCAAGCCCAATATCGTCACGCAAGTCGGCGGGCTCTATCGGCAAGACGATCCGCGCCGCGACCGCGCCTTCTCGATCTTCTATGTCGGCATAAATCTCGGAGCTTTTCTCGCGCCGCTGGTGAGCGGCACGCTGGGCGAGACTTGGGGCTGGCATTACGGCTTCGCCAGCGCCGGAATCGGCATGGGAATCGGCCTCGCGATCTATCTTTCGGGCCTGCCGAGCCTGCCGCTCGAGGCCGCGCCCGCGCCGGTCGACGCGCCCGCGACGCGCGGCGATGGGCGCGCGCTGCTCGGCCTGCTGCTGCTGGCGCCGCCGGCCATTCTCTTTTGGGCGGCCTATGAGCAGCAGGGCAACACCATCGCGCTGTGGGCGGAGCGGTTCACCGATCGCCATGTCGATCTTCTGTTCTGGCGCGGCGAAATTCCCGTCACCTGGTTTCAGTCCGTCAATCCGCTGATGATCTTCCTCTTCACGCCGCCGCTGGTGGCGCTGTGGGCGCGGCTTGCGGCGGCGGGGCGGGAGCCCTCGACCATCGTCAAATTGTCGCTCGGCTGCTTTTGCCTCGGCCTTTCCTATCTGATCCTCGTTTTCGCCGCGGAGACGCGCGGGGAGGGGCTGTCGAGCTGGCTGTGGCTGGCGGCCTATTTCGCTTTGCTAACGCTCGGCGAATTGTGCTTTTCGCCGATCACCCTCTCGCTGGTGTCGCGTCTCGCGCCGCCGCGCTCACGCTCCATGGCCATGGGCGCCTGGTTCCTCACAATGTTCGCCGGCAATTTTCTCGGCGGCTGGCTCGGCGGCTTCTGGTCGAGCCTCTCCGGCGCGGGCTTTTTCGCGCTCATCGCCGGCGCGGCCGTCGCAGCGGGCGCGATGATCGAGCTCGCGCGCCGCTTTCGCTCGGACCTCATTCCCGATTGACGCGCGCGCGCGTCGGGTTAAGAGCTTTGCGCATGACGAAGACGCATAAGGGCGCCGCGCTTCTCGGGCAGAAGGCGCCGCTGCCGCAATCGCCCGAAGAGGCCGAGCTCGACCTCGTCGCCAATCCGCATCCGGGCGAGACCTATCTCGTCCGCTTCGCCGCGCCGGAATTCACCTCACTCTGCCCGGTGACCGGCCAGCCGGATTTCGCGCATATCGTCATCGACTATGCGCCGATGGAATGGCTGGTCGAGTCGAAGTCGCTGAAGCTCTATCTCGGCAGCTATCGCAATCACGGCGCCTTCCATGAGGATTGCACCATTCGCATCGCCAAGGATCTCGTGGCCGCGATGACGCCGCGCTGGCTGCGCATCGGCGGCTATTGGTATCCACGCGGCGGCATTCCGATCGACGTCTTCTGGCAGACGGGCGCGCCGCCCGCGGGACTCTGGCTGCCCGACCAGGGCGTGCCGCCCTATCGCGGGCGGGGGTGAAAAACAGCACACGTCGCGCAAGCTCGCTGTCATCGCGAGGAGCGAAGCGACGAAGCGATCCAGGGGCCGCCCATGGCTCTGGATTGCGTCGCTTCGCTCGCAATGACGCGCGCGATTATGATACGAGCGCTTTCGCCAGCCGATCGAAGGGCAGAAGCCCCGCCACCAGCGCGGGCAGATCGCGCAGCGCGATCATGTTCGGACCGTCGGAGACGGCGCTGTCCGGGTCTGGATGCGTCTCGATGAAGAGGCCGGCGACGCCCACCGCCGCCGCCGCCCGCGCCAGCACGGGGACGAAGCGCCTTTCGCCGCCGGAGGCCGCGCCGAGCCCGCCCGGCTGCTGCACGGAATGCGTGGCGTCGAAAATGACCGGAACGCCCGTCGTCTCGGCGAGAATGGGCAGCGCGCGCATGTCGGAGACGAGGGCGTTATAGCCGAAGCTGGTTCCGCGCTCCGTGACCAGCGCGCCGGCGGCGCCCTCGGCGCGCAGCTTGTCGATGGCGTGGCGCATGTCCCAGGGCGCGAGAAACTGGCCCTTCTTCACATTGACGACGCGCCCCGTGCGCGCCGCCGCGGCCAGAAGATCGGTCTGCCGGCAGAGGAAGGCGGGGATTTGCAGAATATCCGCCACTTCCGCGACAGGCGCGCATTGCGTCGTCTCATGGACGTCGGTGAGGATGGGAAGGCCGAAACGCTCCTTGATCTCGGCGAAGATCGGCAGAGAGGCGGCAAGGCCGAGGCCGCGTCCCGCGGAGCCGGAGCTGCGATTGGCCTTGTCGAAAGAGGCTTTGAAGACGACGCCAATGCTCAGCCGCTCGGCGAGCTCGGCCAGCGCCTGAGCGATCTCGAGGCCCTGCGCGCGGCTCTCCAGCGCGCAGGGGCCGGCGATGAGGGCGAGCGGCAGATGATCGCCGAAGGCGACGCGGCGAGCGGCGCCGACCGTGACCGTGGAGAAATCCGCCGCTTTGCTCATCCGCGAACCTTATCACCGATCGCGGCGCGGCGCGTCATTTGTGGGCGGCGGGGAGAGTCGCGAATGTCTGCGCGATGGTGACGGCGTAGGGCGTCGTCGGCCGGCCGATCAGCGCGCTGAGCTGGAGGCCGTTGTCGAACAGCGCGCCCTTCGCCGCGCCCGCGTCGGAATCGGCCAGCAGAGCGGCGAATGCGCCCGGCAGGCCGGCGCCGACAAGAGCGCCGGCGAAATCGGCCTCGGTCAGGTTCTGATAGGCGATCTTTCGTCCCGCGACATCGCTGATCGCGGCCGCGAATTCCGCCAGCTTATAGGCTTCGTCTCCGGCCAGCTCATAGATGCGGCCGGCCTGATCCGCGCCTGTCAGCACGGCGGCGGCGGCCTCGGCGTAATCGGCGCGCGCGGCGGAGGCGATCTCGCCATCGCCGGCGGCGCCGATGAAGACGCCATGCGCCAGCGCCGGGGCGATGGAGGCGGCGTAATTTTCCGTATACCAGCCATTGCGCAGCAGCGCGAAAGGCGTTCCCGAGGCGCGCAGGAGCGCTTCCGTCTCGCGATGCTCCTGCGCCAGCGCCAGCGGCGAGACGTCGGCGCGCAGCAGGCTCGTATAGGCGAGAAGGCCGACGCCGGCCCGCGTCGCCGCCTCTATGACATTGCGGTGCTGAGCCACGCGCTGGCCCACCTCGCTCGAGGAGATCAGCAGCAGCCGATCGACGCCCACGAAGGCCGGGTCGAGCGTCTCCGGGCGGGAATAATCGGCGATGCGCAGCTCTACGCCGCGGGCGGCGAGATCGCGGGCGGCGTCGCTGTCGGTCCTGCGCACGCCGGCGACGATGCGCGTCGCCGGAATGTTTCGCAGCAGCGCGTCGATGACGAGCCGGCCAAGTTGGCCGGTCGCGCCGGTGACGAAAATGCGCGGTTGGGCGGAGGAAGTCATAGCGGCGTTCCTTTAGGTCTCGTTTCTGATATAAGGTCTCTAAACGAGACTATTGAGCCCGTGAAGGAGGCAGTTTTTTGGGACAAGGGAACGCCGAGGGAACCGTCTCGATGACAGCGCGGGAGGAGCTGGCGCGCAAATTCGACGAATGGCGAGGTTTGGCGCTGGATGCGAGCCGCTGTCCGGTGCGCGATGTGCTGGATCGCGTCGGCGACAAATGGTCGACGCTGATCTTGATCGCGCTGGCGGCCGGGCCGCAGCGCTTCGGCGCGCTCAACCGCGCGACGCCGGATATTTCGAAGCGCATGCTGACGCAGACGCTGCGCACGCTGGAGCGCGATGGGCTGGCGGCGCGCAGGGTCTATCCCACCAAGCCGCCGAGCGTGGATTATCGGCTGACGCCGCTCGGCGGCGCCATGATGGAGCCGCTGGCCGCGCTCATTCGCTGGGCGGAGCAGAGCCATCCGGCGATCGTCGTGGCGCGGCGGCGCTTCGACGAAGCGCCTGCCGAAGAGAGCGCGGCGTGAGCCGGGCGCCCGTCACTCCGGCTCCTTGGCCTCCGTGGGCGTCACTTTCAGCACGGTGATGCGGTTGCGCATCTTGCGCAGCACCTCGAAGCGGAAACCGTGGAAGTTGAACACCTGCCCCGCCTCGGGAATCGCCGCCGCCTCATGGATGACGAGGCCGGCGATCGTCGTCGCCTCCTCGTCCGGCAGGCTCCATTCCATCACGCGATTGAGATCGCGCACCGGCACGGCGCCGTCGACGAGCACGGAGCCGTCCTCCTGCGGGCGCACGCCCTGCATGGCGAGGTCGTGCTCGTCGCGAATGTCGCCGACGATCTCCTCCAATATGTCCTCGAGCGTGACGAGGCCCATCACCTCGCCATATTCGTCGACGACGAGCGCGAAATGCGTCTTGCGCTTGAGGAAGGCCTCGAGCTGATCCTCGAGCGTCGTCGACTCCGGCACGAACCATGGCTCGAGAGCGATATCGTCGACATTGAGCTTGGAGAAATCCGCTTTCGCGGCGTCGAGCGCGCGCAGCAGATCCTTGGAGTGGATGACGCCGATGAAATTGTCCGGGCGGTCGCGCCACAAGGGCATGCGCGTGAAAGGCGAGGCCAGCACCTCGCGCACGATCTGCTCGGGCGGCAGATCGGCGTCTATCGTGCGCATCTTCGTGCGGTGGATCATCACATCGGCGACATGCAGCACTTGCAGATCGAGCACGCCGCCGAACATGTCGCGCCAATTGCGCTCGACGGTGCCTTCCTCATGCATGATGTCGACGGCGCTCTTGAGCTCGTCATAGGGCGAGAGCAGCGTGCGGCCATGGCCGATCTCGACGCCGACGAGCTTCAGCACGCCGCGCACGAAGGCCTCCACCGCAAAGAGCAGCGGGCCGAAGACGGCGACAAAGACGCTGATGACGCGGGCGACGCGCAGGGACAGGCGGTCTGGATGGTTGATCGCCACCGTCTTGGGCAGAACCTCGGCGAAGACCAGCAGCAGCACCGTCATGATGATGGTGGCGTAGACGGCGCCGCTCTCGCCGGTGAGATAGACCAGCACGCTGGTGGTGAAGGCCGAGCCGCCGATATTGACCAGAGTGGAGCCGAGCAGCAGCGCCGCGATCATGCGATTGCGCTGGCGCAGCAGGCGATTGACCACCGCCGCGCGGCGGTCGCCTTCTTTCTCCAGCGAGTGCATATGCGCATGGGAGGCGGCGGTCAGCGCCGTCTCCGAGGCGGAGAAGAAGGCCGAGAGAAGCACGCAGAGCAGCACGACCAGGGTCGCGACCCATATGTCGACATTTTCCAGGCCCGCTTCCGCTCCGCCGTGCATGATGAACCTGCTCGCGCTACTCGCGCGTGATCTCGTCTTTGAGGAAGCTGCGCAGCTGATCCACGTCTATGCCCTTGGCGACGAAGGAGCGTCCGATGCCGCGCGCCAGAATGAAGGTGAGCGCGCCTTTCTCGACCTTCTTGTCCTGGAACATGGCGTCGAGCATGGCGTCGGCGTCGTCGCGCCAGCCGGAAATGTCGCGAATGCGAGTCGGCAGACCGACGCGGGTGAGATGGCGGCCGACCCGCTCGGCGTCCTGCAGGCTGCAGAGGCCGAGCCGCGCCGAGAAGCGGAAGGCGCAGACGAGGCCGATGGCGACGCCTTCGCCATGGACGAGGCGCTCGCCATCGTAACGCACGAGCCGCTCCAGCGCATGGCCGAAAGTATGGCCGAGATTGAGCAATGCGCGATCGCCCTGCTCGGTCTCGTCGCGGGCGACGATCTTGGCCTTGGAGCGGCAGCTCACCGAGATCGCCTCGACGCGCGCGGCGCGGTCGGCGAAGACGGCGGAGGCGTTGTTCTCCAGCCATTCGAAGAAGAAGGCGTCGTCGATGAGGCCGTATTTGACCACCTCGGCGTAGCCGGCGCGGAACTCGCGCAGCGGCAGAGTGGCCAGAGCGTCGACATCGGCCAGCACCAGCGAGGGCTGATAGAAGGCGCCGACGAGATTCTTGCCCTGCGGCGTGTTGATGCCGGTCTTGCCGCCGACGGAGGAGTCGACCTGCGCCAGCAGCGTGGTCGGCGCCTGCACGAAGCGCGAGCCGCGCCGGACGCTCGCCGCCGCGAAGCCGGCGAGATCGCCGACGACGCCGCCGCCCAGCGCCAGCACCACATCGCGCCGCTCGATGCGGGCTTCCAAAATCTCCTCGCAGACGCGCTGGAAGACGGGGAAGGATTTGGAGGCCTCGCCCGGCTCGACGATGATCGAGACCGTGCGTATCCCGGCTTTCTCCAGGCTGTGCCGCAGCACGGGCAGCTGCAGCCGCGCGACATTGGCGTCGGTGACGACGGCGCAGGCGGCGCCCGGCGCGACGCGCGCGAGATGCTCGCCCGCCTGCTCGAGCAGCCCGGCGCCGATGATGATGTCATAGGCGCGGTCGCCGAGCCCCACCTCGACAGTCTGCGGCTCGACAGGGGCGGGCGGCGTTCGTGACGTCATGAATCTGTCGAATCCTCGTGTGGTCGCGCTCTCCGGCGCGCCATGCGCGAAGGCCAGCAGCGCGGCGATGGTCTCCTCGACCATCACCTCATGCGCAACGTCGCGGGAGAGCACGGCGATGTCCGCCTGGCGGTAGACCGGATAGCGCTCGTCCATCAGCCGGCGCAGCACGGCGGCGGGGTCGCTGGTCTGCAGCAGGGGCCGGTCGCCCTTGCGGCGCACGCGGCGCAGCAGCACGTCATGCGCGGCGTCGAACCACAGCGAGACGCCGCGCTCCTTCACCCGCGCGCGGGTGGCCTCGTCCATGAAGGCGCCGCCGCCGGTCGCCAGCACGCAGGGCTCGCCGGCCAGCAGGCGGGCGATGACGCGGCGCTCGCAATCGCGGAAATGCGCCTCGCCATATTTGGCGAAAATATCGGGGATCGACATGCCGGCCGCGGCGGCGACGATCTCTGCGTCGGCGTCCTTGAAGGGCAGGCCGAGGCGCTGCGCCAGGCGCTGGCCGATGGAGGTCTTGCCCGAGCCCATCATGCCGACGAGCACCAGCGAGCGGCCGAGCAGAGCGCCGCGAATGGCGCGCGCGCTATCCTCGGGCGGAGTCTGTCCGCCCGGCCGCGCCGCATGGCCGCCGATCGCTTGCACTTTGCTCATGAGGTACAATCTACACCGCGCCGCCAGGAAATTCAGCCCCCATTTGCTCATGTGGGCAGCAGCGGCTCGAGAAAACGGCGGATGAAGTGAAGCATTCGTGGCTCGGCGAGGTCGGCCTGCCGCGCGGCCATGCGCACGCCGGCCAGCTCCGGCTTGCTCTGCGCGGCGATAAAGGCGGTCACGCGCTCCTCCAGCGCGGCGGCGGAGAGCGAAGATTGCGCGATTCGCATGCAGGCGACGCGCGGCCCGGCGAAGACGATGGTCCATTCGGGCGAAAGCCGCACCTCATGCGCCGCAATGCCGGTCTCCTCCTCCAGCTCGCGGAGCAGATTGGCCTCGAGATCGACGATCCCGTCGCGCAGGTCGCTCGGGTCCGGCGTGCCGGCGGGGAAATAGATCGCCCCGGGAGCGGAATGATCCGCCCCCATCTCGCCGAGCAGAAAGGCGCCGTCGGACGAGCGCAGCGCCGGCATGGAGAAGCAGTTGTGGACGCCGCCGCCCGGAAAGCCGAAATCCCGCCAAGCGAGAAAGCGCGAGAAGCGCGTCGCGAAGAATTTGACGCCGAGCGTCCCGTTCTCCCCGCGCGAGACGCCATGGGCGAGCAGCACGGGCCCGTCATAGAGCGAGGGGGCCAAGGCGCGGCGCGCGGCCCAATGGGCGTCGATCTCCGCGCCGCGCAGCCGATCGAAGGCCCAGTCATGCGGCTCGAGCACGCAATGCAGGGCGGCGGCGCCGGCGATCTCGATCTCGCCGCTCATAATTCCAATTCTCCGCGTTGCATTTCCACCGCATGGCCCGCCACCGTGACGGCGACGAGCCGGCCCGCCTCGATCCGCGAGCCGAGGATGATGCGGGAGGGGCGGCCCATGGCGTAGCCCTGCTCGATGACGAATTCGTGCTCGCCGTCCTCCGGCGCCTCGAAGGCGTGGGCGACGCCGGCGAAGGCCGCGGCGGCCGAGCCCGTGGCCGGGTCCTCTCCAATGCCGACGCCATTGGCGAACATTCGCGCGCAGACCGCGCTCGCCGGCTCCACCGTGTCGCTGGTGTAGAGATAGGCGCCGACCGCCTCGCCCATGACGGCCGGAAAGAGCGCAGGGTCCGGCCGCGCGCGATCCAGCGCCGCGCGGGAGGAGAGCGGAATGAAGACGAACTCCACCCCGGCCGAGAAGCGCGAAGGAATATGGCGGGCGAAGCCGATATCCGCGGCCGCGAGGCCGAGCGCGCGGGCCAGCGCTTCGGCCTCCGGCGCCGGCGCTCCGGGAAGCGGCAGGCGCGGCGCGGCGAAGCGGGCGAGAACGGCGCGGGAGGCGTCTCTCACCACATCGCAGCGGACGAGGCCGATCTCCTCCTCGAGCGCGATGACGATTCCATTGCGCGTCAGCATCTCCGGCGCGCGCTGTGTGGCGAGGAGGATCGCCGCGCCGATGGTCGGATGGCCGGCGAAAGGCAGCTCGCGCGCTGGCGTGAAGATGCGCAGCCGCGCCGTGTTCACCGGGTCGCGCGGCTCCAGCACGAAGACGGTCTCGCTGAGCGCGAACTCGCGCGAGATATTCTGCATCGTCGCGCCGTCGAGCCCGTCCGCGCCGAGCACGACGGCGAGCGGATTGCCAGCGAAACGATGCGTCGTGAAGACGTCGAGCGTGAAAAAGCGCAATCGCATGGGGAGGGCGGAGGCTCGGCTGGGGCCAAAAGGGTCAGGGCCGACATTCAGGGCCAGGAAGGCTCGCCTTGAATGTTGAGAATGCTGATCGAATCGCGGAACTCGATCAATTCGACAATGAGCCCGTGCTCGAAACGCACGAAATCGGCGAGGTCGACGCGGCCCTCGAGGCCGGTGCCGCGATGCCGCCAGCGCACGCTGCGCCGGAGCGCGACGCGGCCGCCGTCGATGACCACATCGTCGATCATCGGCTCCGACTGGCAGAAGTCTATGTTGATGGCGCGCAAAATATTGAGCAGCGCATCGACGCCCGTATGCCGGCCGGCATAGGGGATGCGCGTCTTGTCGCCGACGAACTCGCAGACGACATCCGGCGAGAACAGCTCGTGGATGACGCTGAAATCGCCGTTCTCGGCCGGCTGCGAGGCGATCAGATCGAGGCGGCGACGGATTTCGTCGCGTTCCAGCCCCGGCGGGCGGCGGGCGAAAAGCTCTTCGATATCGGTCATAGGCGCCTCGATTCGCGCTTTCTTCTCAGGGGCGGGGCTCGTCCCTTTCGATGAGCTCGTGGTCGCTGAAGGGATTCCAGCCGTGATAATCGAGATATTCGAACACTTCGACGACCATGCCGTTTCGCCAGGACAGGAAATGCGCCATGTCCATGGTCGCCGTGCGGCCGGAGTTGCGATGCCGCCAGGAGTTGCGCCACCGCACCGCCGTCATGTCGCCGTCCACCAATATGTCGAGCACCTCGCTGCCGAGGGGCTCGTAGTCGACGTCGGTGAGACGAATATTCTCGCGAAACGCCTCGCGTCCATGGAGAACGCCGGGAAGAAACAAGCCTTCCTTGGTCGCGTGATAGCGAACGATCACGTCCGGCGCAAAATAACGCAACATCTCCTCGATCTGGCCCGACATGCGCAGGCGCGTGATCTCGAAGACATTGTGTCTCAACTTGCGACGTTCCTCTTCGTCAGGCGCGTCGATTTTCGGCTGCATCGCGCCTCTCCGTCGTAGGGGCGGCGTCTCGGCCGCTCCTCTTTCGACGTTGCGTTCGATCCGAGCTGAACTTCCCTATGGCCCCCCTCCATCGCGCTCGACGAGAGCGCGATCCGATCGGCTCGGCTCGCGCTCTCGAAACATTCGTTGGGAGCGAATTCTGATCGATCGAGCGATTCCGCCCGATCGGAACGCGCTCTAATTGCGGTCCTTGTCGACCAGCCGGTTCTTGCCGATCCAGGGCATCATCGCGCGCAGGCGTCCGCCGACCTCCTCGATCGGATGGGCGGCGTTGCGGGCGCGCGTGGCCTTGAAGGATGTCTGGCTCACCTTGTTCTCGAGCATCCAGTCGCGGGTGAACTTGCCGGACTGAATGTCCTCGAGCACGCGCTTCATCTCGGCCTTGGTGTCCTTGGTGACGATGCGCGGGCCGGTGACATATTCGCCATATTCGGCCGTGTTGGAGACCGAATAGTTCATATTGGCGATGCCGCCCTCATAGATGAGGTCGACGATCAGCTTGACCTCGTGAAGGCACTCGAAATAGGCCATTTCCGGCGCATAGCCGGCCTCGACCAGCGTCTCGAAGCCATTGCGGATCAGCTCGACGAGGCCGCCGCAGAGCACGACCTGCTCGCCGAAGAGATCGGTCTCGCATTCCTCGCGGAAGGTGGTCTCGATGACGCCCGCGCGGCCACCGCCGATCGCCGAGGCGTAGGAGAGGCCGAGCTCGAGCGCATTGCCGGAGGCGTTCTGATGCACGGCGATGAGGCAGGGCACGCCGCCGCCCTTCAGATATTCGCCGCGCACCGTATGGCCGGGGCCCTTGGGCGCGACCATGATGACGTCGAGATCCGCGCGCGGCTCGATGAGATTGAAGTGGATGTTGAGGCCATGGGCGAAGAGCAGCGCCGCGCCGGGCTTGAGATTCGGCGCGAGCTCGGCGGCGTAGATCTCGCCCTGCAGCTCGTCCGGCGTCAGCATCATGACGACATCGGCCCATTTGGCGGCCTCGGCCACCTCCAGCACCTTTACGCCGGCGCCCTCGGCCTTCTTGGCGGAGGCAGAGCCCTTGCGCAGCGCGACCGCGACCTCGCCGACGCCGGAATCCTTGAGGTTCAGGACATGGGCGTGGCCCTGGCTGCCATAGCCCACCACCGCGACCTTCTTGCCCTTGATCAGATTGATGTCGGCATCCCGATCGTAATAGACGCGCATATTCTCGCTTTCCCCCGCAGGACGACAGTCGGCCGTCGCTAGTCTTCAAGAGCGCCGCAACCGCCGGTCGCGCCGGTGGAGTCGGTTTCCTGATTGATTTTACGTGGCTTTTCTCTCGTCTCGGGAAGAACCGCAGGACGAGAGCGTATTTCGCAGACCTTTCTACGCGTCCGGCGCGCGAAGGTCAAAAATTAAGGATTTGCGCGGTCAGATCGGGTCCGGCCCGCGCGAGATCGCGGCGACCCCCGTCCGCGACACCTCGACGAGGCCGATCGGGCGCAAAAGATCGACGAATTCGTCGATCTTGTCGGGCTTTCCGGTCAGCTCGAAGATGAAGCTCTCGATGGTGGCGTCGACGACGCGGGCGCGGAAGGCTTCGGCCAGCTGCAGAGCGGCGTTGCGCTCCTCGCCCTTGCCCTTGACCTTCACCATGGCCAGCTCGCGCTCGAGCGAGCGGGCGGAGACGGTGAGATCGGTGACTTTATGAACCGGCACCAGCCGCTCGAGCTGATGCTGAATTTGCTCGATCGTCTCCGGCGTGCCGGAGGTGACGACGGTGATGCGCGAGAGATGCTCGCCATGGGCGACCTCCGCCACCGTCAGGCTCTCGATATTATAGCCGCGCCCGGAGAACAGGCCGACGACGCGCGCCAGCACGCCCGGCTCATTGTCGACCAGCACGGCGAGCGTATGCGTCTCCACATTGGAGCGCGACGTCGGGGACGAGTAGGGCGAGGGTGGCGAGAGGGGAGCGTTCATGGGTCCGTTTCCAGCGAGTGGCGAGTGGCGAATAGCGAGTAGCGAGTAGCTCTATTCGCTACTCGCTATTTCGCTATTCGCTCACACCAGCATCTTGCCCTTTTCGTCGATGATCGAGCCGAGCTCGACTCCGGCGTCGTCGGAGAGATCGGCGAGCAGCATGTCGTTATGCGCCTTGCCCGAGGGGATCATCGGGAAGCAATTCTCGCCCTTCTCGACGAGACAGTCGAAGATCACCGGCCCGTCATAGTCGATCATCTCCTGAATGGCGCGATCGAGATCGGCGGGATCGGAGCAGCGAATGCCTTTGGCGCCGAAGGCCTCGGCGAGCTTCACGAAATCGGGCAGCGCCTCGGAATAGGAGTGCGAGTAGCGCCCGCCGTGCAGCAGCTCCTGCCACTGGCGCACCATGCCCATATATTCGTTGTTCAGGATGAAGATCTTGACCGGCAGCCGATATTGGATCGCCGTCGACATCTCCTGAATGTTCATCAGAATGGACGCCTCGCCGGCGATATCGACGACCAGCGATTTGGGATGCGCGAGCTGCGCGCCGATCGCCGCCGGCAGGCCATAGCCCATTGTGCCGAGCCCGCCGGAGGTCATCCAGCGATTGGGCTCGTCGAAATGATAATGCTGCGCGGCCCACATCTGATGCTGGCCGACCTCGGTGGTGACGTAAGGATCGCGATCCTTGGTCAGCGCATAGAGCCGCTGCACGGCGTATTGCGGCTTGATGACCTTGTCCGAGTTGCGGAAGGCCAGCGACTTGCGGTCGCGCCATTCGTCGATCTTCTTCCACCAGGCGTCGAGCGGCTGCTTCTCGGCGTGCATCGCCTCGGCGCGCCAGATGCGCACCATGCTCTCGAGCACATGGCCGCAATCGCCGACGATCGGCAGATCGACCTTCACATTCTTATTGATCGAGGAGCGGTCGATATCGATGTGGATTTTCTTCGAGCCGGGCGAGAAGGCGTCGAGCCGTCCGGTGATGCGATCGTCGAAGCGCGAGCCGACGGCGATCATCAGATCGCAGTCGTGCATGGCGTTATTGGCCTCGAAAGTGCCGTGCATGCCGAGCATGCCGAGCCAATTGGGGCCGGAGCCCGGATAGGCGCCGAGGCCCATCAGCGTGGAGGTGATCGGAAAGCCGGTGAGCGACACCAATTCGCGCAGCAGCGTCGAGGCGGCCGGGCCGGAATTGATGACGCCGCCGCCCGTGTAGAAGATCGGCCGCTTGGCGGCGGCCATCATCTTCACCGCGCGGCGAATGGCGTCCGTGTCGGCGTCGAGCTTGGGCTGATAGGTCTTGTGATGCACATTGCGCGGGCCGGTGTAGGCCCCCGACGCGAATTGCACATCCTTGGGAATGTCGATCACCACCGGCCCCGGCCGCCCGCTGGAGGCGACATAGAAAGCCTCGTGCAGAATGCGCGGCAGATCGGCGATATTCTTCACCAGATAATTATGCTTGGTGCAGTGGCGGGTGATGCCGACCGTGTCGCATTCCTGAAAGGCGTCGGAGCCGATGAGATGCGTCGGCACCTGGCCGGTGATGCAGACCAGCGGAATGGAGTCCATCAGCGCGTCGGTGAGGCCGGTGATGGTGTTGGTGGCGCCGGGGCCGGATGTCACCAGCAGCACGCCCGGCTTGCCGGAGGAGCGGGCGTAACCCTCGGCGGCGTGCGCCGCGCCCTGCTCGTGGCGCACGAGAATATGCCGCACCTTCTCCTGGTGGAAGAGAACGTCATAGATCGGAAGGACGGCGCCGCCGGGATAGCCGAAAAGCACTTCGACGCCCTGGTCCTTCAGGGCCTCGACCACCATTTCCGCTCCGGTCATTTGCTTCGCCATTCTCTCCAGCTCCGCTTTCCTCGACCCTCGAGACGTAGGGCCGCGCGGGCGCGCCCCCATAGGCAATAAAAAAGGCCCCCTGGAGGGCCTCGGATAAGCGCCAGCGGCGGAAGCTCGGGATCAGACCCGCTCCGTCTCCAGCGCCCTGCCTACGAGAAGAATGCCCTTCACGGCCCGCTCCAGGTGAAATAACGGAGCAGACGTTACGGGAGACGACCGCAGGGGTCAAGGCGATTCCGCGGGCAGAGCGGCGATCGGCCGCGCCGGTCCCGAGCTTGGCCGGCGCGGCGAATTCGTGTACGGCTCCGTCGCCTCCCCACAGAACGAGTCGAAGATGAAGCGCTTATTCGAATCCTTCCTGTTCCTGTCGCGCTGGATGCTCGCGCCCTTCTTCGTCATGCTGGCGGTGGGGCTGCTGGAGCTTCTCTATAAAGCGGCCGTGCGCTTGTACGAGGCGACGGCGCATCTCCTCACCGCCGCCGAATCCGACATGACGCTGCTGGTGCTGGACCTCATCGACATGACGCTCACCGGCGCGCTGGTGGTGACGGTCATGCTGTCGGTCTATGAGAATTTCGTCTCCAGAGTCGATACGAAGAACCAGCCCGGCTGGCCGGACTGGATGGGCTCGATCGATTTCTCCGAGCTGAAGCTGAAGCTGCTCTCGACCATCGTCGCCATATCGGCGATCAAATTGCTCGAAGCCTTCATGGACGTGCCGCACACCAATGACCGGGAGCTGTATTTCTATCTCGGCATTCACATGGTGTTCGTCGTCTCGACGCTGGCCTTCGCTCTGTCGGAGCGCCTCGCGAACGGCCATGGCAAGAGCCATGACGCCAACGGGCATTGACGAGCGAGCCGGGAGGCCGGCTCAGCGCTTCTTCACGAATTCCGTGCGCAGCACCAATCCTTTGATGGTGTCGTGCCGGCAGTCGATCTCCTCGGGGTCGTCGGTGAGGCGGATCGATTTGATCACCGTGCCCTGCTTCAAGGTCTGATTGGCGCCCTTCACCTTCAGATCCTTGATGAGGATGACCGAGTCGCCGTCGGCGAGCGCATTGCCGGCCGAATCCTTCACGACTTTCGCCTGCGCCGCCGCCGCGGCGAGCTGCGACGCCGGAACCCATTCGCCGCTCGCTTCGTCATAGACATAGTCTTCGTCGTCGGCCACGCGAACCTCTTTTCGATTGAACGCCGCGCGCGAGAGCCGCGCATCGGGATGCGCTCTCTTAGGCGACCGCGCCGCCTCGGCGCAAGGTGGAGCTCTGCGATGGTTTTGTCGGGCCGGCCGTCTCTCAGAATCGGCGGCCCGGCGGCGCGGGCGCGCATTTCATCACGGCGATGACGCCGCCATCGTCATATTTCAGCGTGCCGGCGGCTATGTCGAGCAGGTTGCGAACATGCTGGTCGTGGCATTTGCCATTCGCGGCGACGCAGACGCGGTCCTGGCCGAAGCTCACCGCATCCTTGTCGACGCTGACCGCATAAGTGACCTTTTGCGTCTCGCTGGAGCCGCTCGCGCCGGAGACATAGGAATCGCCGTCGCGATATTCCTCGGCGACGCCGTCCTCCCAAATGAGCTGCACGAAGCGCCGGCCGGTGTCGATGTCGATCGCGACCGTCCGATTCGTGCGCCCGCAATCGAGATGAATTTCCGAGGCGAGGGCGTGCGGAGCGAGCAGCAGCGCGAAGGAAGCAAGGGCGTAGAGTGAGGCGTTCATTCCATGTTCCGCAATGCGCGCGCGGCGCGGCCTCGTCAATTTCTCGGCAGGGAGGAGCGCATCTCGTCGCAAGCGCGCAATTGCGCCTCGGTCGCGGACCAATAGGAGATTTCGCAAAGCGCCTGATAGCGGCTGGCGACGAAGAGCGACCACAGAAAATAGCCGAAGCCTGCGACGCCGAGCGCGAGCAGCATGTTGCGACTAAAAGCGTTCATGGTCGCCCTTTGCGAACCAATCAGCGAAGCCGTATCAGTCCAAAGTCTGGCGGAAGCGCATCACCGCGACGCCCATCGCCGCCAGAGTGAAGACGCCGAGCGCGAGCGTATCGCTGGTCAGATCGCCGAAGCTCGAGCCTTTCAGCATGATCGAGCGCACGATGCGCAGATAATGGGTGAGCGGCAGCGCCTCGCCGACATATTGCGCCCATTGCGGCATGCCGCGGAAGGGAAAGAAGAAGCCCGAGAGCAGCATATTGGGCAGGAAGAAGAAGAAGGTCATCTGGATCGCCTGCAATTGATTGACGGCGATCGTCGAGAATGTGTAGCCGACAGAGAGATTGGCGGTGATGAACAAGAGCGTCAGCGGCGCCAGCGCGAGCAGCGAGCCGACGATCGGCACGCCGAACAATAGCGTCGCGACGATGAGGATGATGCCCATCTGCACGCCGCCGACCACGACATAAGGCGCGATCTTGCCGAGCATGATCTCGGTCGGCCGCACCGGCATTGCGAGCAGCGCCTCCATCGTGCCGCGCTCGATCTCGCGCGTCACCGACAGCGCGGTGTAGATCAGCATGGTCATTGTGAGAATCGTGCCGACGAGTCCGGGCACGATGTTTCGGCGTGTCTCGCCAGCCGCATTGTAGCGGCGATGCACGCGCACCTCGAAAGGCGGCGATCCTTGCGCGAGATGGGCGAGCGGGCCGGTCAGCTCGCGGTCCAGCGCGCTCGCGGCCGCGGCCGTCACGGCGGAGACGGCGCCGCCGGTCGCCGTGGGATCGGTGGCGTCGGCGACGACGAGCACGGGAGGCCGCTCGCCGCGAATGACGCGCCGGCCGAAATCGGGCGGCACCTCTATGACGAACTGCACGCGATTGGAGAGGATCAGCTTCTCGGCGTCGCTCTCGTCCGTCGCCGCGGCGATGATGTCGAAATAATCGGTCGTGCGGAGCGCTGCGACGAAGGAGCGCGCCAGCGGCCCGTCGTCCTGCACCAGCAGCGCTGTGGCGAGATGCTTTGGATCGGCGTTGATGGCGTAGCCGAACAGCAAGAGCTGAATGAGCGGAATGCCGACGATCATGGCCAGCGTCACGCGATCGCGACGCAGCTGAATCAGCTCCTTCACGAACATCGCATAGAGGCGCCCGAGCGCGGCGCGCATGTTCGGCGGGACGCTCATGCGCGCGCCTCTCTATGCGTCATGAGGTCGATGAACACATCCTCGAGCGAAGGCTCGCCGCGCATCCATTGCTGCGGCGCATTCTCGCTGAACGCGCGCACGATCTCCGCGAGGCGCGCGGCGTCCCGGCCGGCGACATGCAGCGCCATGCCGAAGGGCGCGACCATGTCGACGCCCTCGGTCGCCTTCAGCCGCGCGGCGAGCGCGCCGAGATCGGGGCCGGTCACGACGTAAGTGGAGAGGCCGGAGCGGGCGACGATCTCGGCGATCGTCCCCTGCGCCAAAAGGCGGCCGTCGGCGATATAGGCGATCTCGTGACAGCGTTCCGCCTCGTCCATGTAATGGGTGGAGACGAGCACGGTGAGGCCTTGCGCGGCGAGCGAATGAATCTCGTCCCAGAAATCGCGCCGCGCCTTGGGATCGACGCCCGCCGTCGGCTCGTCGAGCAGGAGCAGCGCAGGGCCGGGCAATATGCAGGCGGCGAGCGCCAAGCGCTGCTTCCAGCCGCCGGAAAGCTCGCCGGCGAGCTGCTCGGCGCGCTTGTCCAACCCTAAGCGAATGAGCGCCTCCCGCGCCGCCTCCACGGGCCGCGCGAGGCCGTAGATGCGCGCGACGAATTCGAGATTCTCGCGGATCGAGAGATCGGCGTAGAGCGAGAAGCGCTGCGTCATATAGCCGACCCGGCGCTTGATCTCGTTCTGCTGCGTGCGAATGTCGTAGCCGAGGCAGGAGCCGCGGCCGGAATCGGGCGTCAGCAATCCGCAGAGCATGCGGATCGTGGTCGTCTTGCCGCTGCCATTTGGGCCGAGAAATCCATGGATGCGGCCGCGCTCGACGCGCATGGTGAGATTGTCGACCACCTTGCGGGCGCCGAAGGATTTGGTGAGCCCCTCGGCCTCGATGGCGATCTCGACGCCGCTCACGGCGACGCGCTCTCGGCGGAAAGGCGCACGCGCACCGGAATGCCGAGCGGCAGCAGCAGCGCTCTGTCCTCGAGTCGCGCCTCCGCCTTGAAGACGAGCTTGGCGCGCTCCTGATCGCTGAAGATCACCGGCGGCGTATATTCCTCCCGCTGCGCGATGAAGCTGATGCGGCCGGAAAGCCCCTTCTCGCAGCCGTCGCATTCGACGGCGACGCTGGCGCCGAGCTTCGCCGCGGCGAGCCGCTCCTGCGGAACATAGAAGCGCACCTTGCGATTTTGCGGCGGCAGCAGAGAGAGCGCCGGCTGGCCGGCGGCGATCATCTCCCCGGCGCGGAAGAAAATATCCTGCACCACGCCCGCCGCCGGCGCGACGACCTTTTGCCGACCGATGCGCGTGTCGAGCTGCTCGATCTGCGCGCGCGCCATGACGATCGCCGATTGCGCGGCGTCGATCTCCTGATTGCGGCTCGGCAGGCGCGCGACCTCGATCTGGCGCTCCGCCTCCGCGAGCGCGGCCTTGTCGCGATCACGCGCCATCACCGCCTGATCGAGCGCCGATTTCGGCGCATTGCCATGCGAATAGAGAATGCGCTTGCGCTCATATTCGGCGGCCGAGAGCGTGGCCGAGGCGCGCGCGGCCTCGACGGCCGCTTGCAGCACGGCGATCTGCTGTGGACGGTTCATGGAGGCGCGCAGATTCTCGAGCTGCGCCTGCATTTGCGCCAGCCGCGCGGCGGCTTCCGCGCGTTGGCGGTCCAGCACCGGCGTGGCCATGGAGAAGAGAGCCTCGCCTTCCGCGACCTCCTTGCCGGCCTCGACGTCGAGCCGGGCGAGACGCTCGCCCTCCACCGGGCCGATATAGAGAAGCTCGCCCTCGACATAGCCGAGGAAGGCGCCGGAGCCATAGGCGTCGCCGCGCATCCGCCACAGGCCGAGCGTGACGGGAATCAGCAGGACGAGCAGGAGCCAGCGTCTCATTTCCGTCCTCGCAACGGCGGACGGAGCGGGCCGGCGCGCCCGATATGCTCGATCCGAGCCTCCCCCTCGCGTCAGGCTGTTAAGTCGCGCTGGAGGCGCGGTCAAGACCCTGCTGGCGTCGCAAGGGCGTGGCCAAATCCGGCGTATGAGCTATATTGTCGACGATTTCGAAAGCAGGCCGACCATGAAACCCTATATCGCGATCGTCCATCAGGAAGAGGGCAGCGCCTATGGCGTGAGCTTTCCCGACGCGCCAGGCTGCTTCTCGGCGGCCGACGAGCTCGACGATCTCTTCGTCATGGCGACCGAGGCGCTGGAGCTTTGGGCGGACGGCATGCGCGAGGACGGCGCGCCGATCCCCGAGCCGCGCGAGCTGTCGAAATTGAGAGACGATCCAGAATGGGCGGAGAGCTTCGAAGGAGCCGCCTTCATCATCGCCATCGAAGCCCCTTGGGACAGGCTCTCGCGCGCGGCGGAATAATCAGTCCTTCGGCCAGCCGGCCTGACGATAAATGTCGGAGGCGGTCTTCGGCGGAATATTCTTCTTCGGATGAGCGACGGTGACGCGTCCGACGATGTACGGATGCTTGTATTGCCGATGCGAGCCCTTGGAGCGGACGAGCAGCCAGCCTTCGCGTTCCAGACGACGGATGATCTCGCGGCTGTCGGTGAGCATGAATCACTCCAGTGAAGATGCTGGAGGATACCGCAAGCGAATTCGCGTCAATTGCAAAAGCGGTCGACTTCGCCGATTTATCCCGTGTGAGGTTCTGGCTGCGACGTACAATCAAATATTCGCAAACAGAAAATCTGTCCTCTCGCTCGAGCGCTCGTCGCCGCAATTGACAATGCACTAGTGATTTTTTCGAGGAAAGGGAGCGGGGCGACCGCAGGGAGGGAAACGGCCGCCCCGGCCGGACGCTCAGAAGAAGCCGAGCTTGTCCGGGCTATAGCTGACCAGCAGATTCTTCGTCTGCTGGTAGTGATCGAGCATCATGCGATGATTCTCGCGGCCGATGCCGGACTGCTTGTAGCCGCCGAAGGCCGCATGCGCCGGATAGGCGTGATAGCAATTGGTCCACACGCGTCCCGCCTGCACGGCGCGGCCGACGCGATAGGCGCGGTTGATGTCGCGCGTCCACACGCCGGCGCCGAGGCCGAAGATGGTGTCATTGGCGATCGCCACCGCCTCTTCATCCGTGTCGAACACCGTCACCGACACGACGGGTCCGAAGATCTCCTCCTGGAACACGCGCATCTTATTATTGCCGGCGAGCACTGTGGGCTTCACATAATAGCCGCCGGAAAGATCGCCGCCGAGCTCGGCGCGTCCGCCACCGATCAATATGTCCGCGCCTTCCTTCTGGCCGATGTCGATATAGCCGAGGATCTTCTCCATCTGCTCCTTGGAGGCCTGCGCGCCGATCATCGTCTTGGCGTCGAGCGGGTCGCCCTGCACGATGGCGCCGACGCGCTTCACCGCCTTCTCGATGAATTTGTCATAGATGCTTCGGTGCACCAGAGCGCGGCTCGGGCAGGTGCAGACCTCGCCCTGATTGAGCGCGAACATGGCGAAGCCCTCGAGCGCCTTGTCGAGGAAAGCGTCGTCCTCCGCCGCCACATCGGCGAAGAAGATGTTCGGCGATTTGCCGCCCAGCTCCAATGTCGTGGGGATGAGATTGCGCGCGGCATATTCGCCGATCAGCCGTCCCGTGCTGGTCTCGCCGGTGAAGGCGATCTTGGCGATGCGCGGCGAGGAGGCGAGCGGCTTGCCGGCCTCTAGGCCGAATCCATTGACGATATTGACGACGCCGGCCGGCAGCAGATCGCCGACGATCTTCGCCCATACGAGTATGGAGGCGGGCGTCTGCTCGGCCGGTTTCAGCACCACGCAATTGCCCGCCGCGATCGCGGGAGCGAGCTTCCACGCCGCCATCAGCAGCGGGAAGTTCCACGGGATGATCTGGCCGACGACGCCGAGCGGCTCGTGGAAATGATAGGCGACCGTATCATGGTCGATTTCCGATACGCCGCCTTCCTGCGCGCGGATCGCCGAGGCGAAATAGCGGAAATGATCGATGGCGAGCGGAATGTCGGCGGCCGTCGTCTCGCGGATCGGCTTGCCATTGTCCCAGCTCTCGGCTTCCGCCAGCGCTGCGAGATTTTGCTCCATGCGATCGGCGACGGCGAGGAGAACGCGCGCGCGCTCGCCGACGCTGGCGCGGCCCCATGCGTCCTTGGCGGCATGGGCGGCGTCGAGCGCGAGCTCTATGTCGGTCGCGTCGGAGCGCGGGACCTCGCAGAGAATCTGTCCATTGACCGGAGTCACATTCTCGAAATAGCGGCCGGCGCGCGGAGCGATCCAGCGGCCGCCGATGAAATTCTCGTAGCGCGCCTCGAACTTCGGCGTCGTGGAGCGGAGGAATTCGGGCCTCGTCATGACGTTTCCCCTTTAGTGTCTCTGCGCCTTTGCGGCGTCGGGGGAGATCATCCGCCCGAGCGGTCGGCGGCGCCAGAGGGGGAACGCATGACGGAGCGAGAGGTGTCGCAAATTTGCGACACCTGCGGCGGTTTCTAATGTCCCTGCGACAATCCGAGCCGGCCGAGCTTGCGATGCAGAGTGGCGCGGCTGACGCCGAGCAGGCGCGCGGCGGCGGTCACATTGCCATTGGCGCGGGCGAGGGCGCGGCGAATGGCGCCGCGCTCGGCGTCTTCCAGCTCGCTTCGCTGCGGCTCTCCGTTCTGCATCTCGGTCTCGCCGGCGCCGCTCAGCAGATCGGCGGCCGCCAGCTGCGCCGCTATGCGCGCATCGGTGACGCCGAGCTCGAGCCGCGCCGCGCGCGTCGCGCCGATGACGAGATCGTGACGGTCGACGGCGATCAGCGAGGCCGAGTTTCGATCGGCCTGCGGCGAGAGCATGATGCGCGCCTCGGCGAAAGCGCGGCGGAAGTTCAGCGCCTCTATCGTGCGCGCGGCGTCGACGACGGCGACGGAGAGTAGATTGGTCAGCCCGTCGGCCAGCGTCTCGCGGCAGGAGGAGACGTCGAGCGCCGCCGCCAGCCGTCCCAAATGATCGAAGATCGGCGCGGCCGTGCAGCTCAGCCCGGTGTTCTGGGCATGAAAATGCTGGTCGCGATGGATCGTCAGCGCGCGCTCCTCGACGATGCAGGCGCCGATGGCGTTGGTGCCCTGATGCGCCTCGCTCCATCGCGCGCCGGTCCGCAATCCGCGCCGGTCGAAAATCTCGGCGTCCGCCGGGGCGCCGCGGCGCTCCAGCGGAACGCCGCGCGCATCGGCCAGAAGAACGCAGCAGCCGAGATCGCCGATGGCGGCCGAGAGCCGCTCCATCACGCTCTGCGCGACGCGCGCCAGCGGCTCCAGCCCCTCGCGCGACTCGCGCAATTCCGCGGCGGTGAGAATGGCGGGCGCGAGGCTCGCCGCCGGATCGAGCTTATGCAGCGTGACGCAGCGGCGCCAGGAGGCGGCGACCGCCGAGCGCGCCGGCGCGGTCTCGTCCGCGACCACCGAGCGCACGCGGTCCAAATGCGAATTGGCGATGTCTCCGCTCATGCGAAGCTCCCTTTGTCGCCGAGACTATAGAGGGAAAGCGCGCCCGGCGCACGCGTCCCTGCGTCGCATTCCGGCCGCCGAGATTATGCGAAGGATTTACGAAAATGTTTACTATATTGCGGCGTAATTCACCTCCATGGTCAGTGAAGCTCGCGTTGGTCGAACCGCAAGGTTCGAGAAGTCGAGCTTGCGAATACTTACGCTGAAGCTACGTAGCGCGGACAAAAAACCGCCAAATTGTAACTTCAGTTTCTCGAACAATGCTCGGGATCGGAGAGAAGAAGCTTCGTTCCGGGCGCGTGTGGCGTAGTCGAGCGGCTCGCTCATGGAGACGCTTCGACAGTGTGCGTAACGGAAGTCCTTCCGAAAGTGGGGGTGGATGCGTAAGAATCCCGGTGAACGATGCTCTTCCAATTCATTGCCTCGCCGTGAAATCTCTCGCCGCATTCTGCTCTCGACTCTTTTTCTCGCCGGCGCCCTCACCGTGGGCGGTCTGGCGGGTCTCGCGATGCGCAGCGCCGAGCAGAAGCCCGAGCCGCCCGCAGCTGCCGCGCTCACGATAGACAGCCCCGAGGAGACGACGGCCTCGATCGAGTCGCCGTCCTTCTCCATTCCCTTCGGCGTGCTGGTCGGCGATCTGCGCTCCCATGCGGCGCCCAAGACGGTCGTCGCCGCGCTCGAGGCGCCGAAATCCCTGCCGACGCCTCCGCTGGCGCCCGTGGCCGCGCCGACGCCGCCCGCCCGCAAGGACGCGGGTCTCGAGCAGCAGGTCGCGGAAGAGGAAGAAGACAGCGCGCCGCTGCCGCCGCCGCGCCCCTCCGAATTCGGCCTGCGCGTCCATCTGCCGACCATTCGCAGCGCGCGAAAGACCGCCTCCGCGCCGTCCGCGGAAGAGGAGAGCAGCCCCTCCTTCTTCGAGAAAGTCTTCGGCCCGCTGCAGCCCACCGGCAAGGCGCTCGCCTATGCGGCGCCGGAGATGGGGCTCTTCGACGGTCTGCGCAATGCGACGCGCGGCAATCCGACGACGGCCTATGACAATCAGACCGCCGTCTACGACATCAGCGCGCATACGGTCTATCTGCCGGACGGCACGCGTCTCGAGGCGCATTCGGGCCTCGGCGACAAATTCGACGATCCGCGCTTCGCCCATGTGCGCATGCGCGGCGTCACGCCGCCGCATACTTACGATCTCACCTTCCGCGAGAGCCTGTTCCATGGCGTGCGCGCGATCCGCTTGACGCCGGTCGGCGGCGAGGGCGCGATCTTCGGCCGCGCCGGCCTGCTCGCGCATACTTACATGCTCGGCCCGCGCGGCGACTCCAATGGCTGCGTGTCGTTCAAGAATTACGCCGCCTTCCTGCGCGCTTTCGAGCGCGGCGAGATCAAGCGCCTCGTCGTCGTCGGCAAGCTGTGAAAAATCGAGGGCGCGACCGTCCTCGATCCAAATCGCTATAGTGGGAGTCTCAACTGCTTAGGCCGAGGCCAGCCGCGAGAATGGGCTCGAACGTGTTCGAGGCGGCCATCTCGCGTGCGGTCATAGGCCCTAACAGGGACGCGCGGTTCCATTACCGGCTCCGTATCAGGGATACCCTTGAAAACGGTGGCACGACATGCGATCTTACAGTGTCACTAAAGTGCGCTGTCCTGACCACCTAAAAGCGGTTCGGGCCTGCCACTTTTGATGGGAATGGGCGCTGTTAGGCCTTTGCAGGCCTATTCGGCTAATGTCGGGCCGATGAACCACATCGGGCAACTCCTTTCCCCTCGAAACTGCGCGGCGTGGTCCCCTTCCACAGTTCTCACGCGCGCGATGAAGCTCTTAAGCGGCCGGCGTTTCGCTGGCCGCTTTTGTTTTGATTTCTATCTCTCCGCCATCGCTCTCGTAGATGAGATCGAACGCATTCGCAGCTAATTTAAGCCATTTCACCCGGTCTTTTACCGGCCAGGTATCACCTGTCCTCGGGAGTGTCTTCAAAAGACCTTCAACGAAAGGATGATAGTTACTGCCTCCGCCTCCACTGTCATGGCTCTGTTTCTCACGTTCAGGAGCGTGACTAATGTCGTTAATGGGCGGCGTCTCGGACGAGCCGTTGCCGTTAGGGACAACGGAGCCGACCGAAGGTCGAATCAGACGATCGCGACCGCCAAGCTCAAAAAAACCAGCAAACTGCGCCGAGGCGTCAAATGCAATGCGGGCCTTGTCGGCTTGCTTATGAGAGACGCCGAAGCCGATAAATGCTCTTTCAAGCCCTAGCGGACGAGGAGGAAGTTGTTGATTGCGATAGGTGTCGTAAGCCTTTCGATACAGTGGCACCGTCAGGAAGGCGTCTGCTTTCGCAGCTTTCGATCGGCTTGCGTCGGTTATTGCGAAACCAAGTTGCGTGAGTTGATATTTATTTTGAATTGTCTCAATAATCCCGAACATCCGAGCTGTAGCTATTTTCTGTCGGAAGCTGCCGCTCGCGGATGCTTGCTTCATCGCCCCCGCGAGTTGATCTGGCTCGCAGGGCACGCCGCCCTGCTCCAGCAAGGCAGTAGCGACTTCAAGGGCATCTTCGAGGTCTCCGTAAGGAAAGCCAATCGAACTGACTTCGCGAGTGCGCTTATGCTTGCCTTCGGGATGTAGCGTGTCCGCGTCTGCATTTTCCGCACTCATTGCGCCCTCGCATCCCCAGAGACGCCGTCCGCCCACCGGGGACGCTACGGGAGATAGATACTGCGACTCGCGCGACGTGTCTACGGCTTATTGGCCAAAATGGGATTTATATGGGGCCGTGTCCCTATTCGTCCTTTTAGGGAGGGGTAGCCCAAAAAGAACGCAGCCTTCACAACCCCTTCGGCTCGTCGAAGGCGGGCAGATTGCGGCAGCCGAGCGCGCCATATTCCTCGACGCGCTTGCGCGCGCCCGGCGTGCCGCGCCGCGTGGGATCGAGCGCGATCCAGGAAAACAGCGTGAAGGCGGCGTCGCAGGGCTTGCCCACGGCGACATAGGCGTTGGCCAGCTCGACGAATAATCGCTCATGCACTTTGGCGCGATCGTGGAACAATTCGATCGCCGTCTTATATTCGCCGATCGCCGCGTCATAGCGCTTGGCCGCGAACAGCGTCCGCGCGCGCAGATAATGAAAATCCGGCTGGATCGGCTGCTCGGAGATCAGCGCGTCGGCGATCTTCAGCGCGCCCTCCGCATCGCCTATGCGCAGGAACAATTCGCCGGCGCGGCCCTTTTCGATCGCGCTGTCCGGGCAGGCCGCGGCGAAGCCGCTGTAGCCGCGCGCGGCGACGCGCTCCTCGCCTTCGACGATCAGCGCCTCGGCGAGAGCGGCGATCGCGCGCTTGTCGCAGGGCTCGCGCAAAAGCTTGGCGAGCGGCGCGGAGATTTTGGGCGAGGCGACGAGGCCCGCCCGCAAAGGCTCCATCTCCAGCCGGGCGTAGAGCGGCGCATATTCGTCGGCGGGGGTCGGCGCGCCGACGGCTTCCGCCGCCGCATAGGCCTCGCGGCGCAGAAAATCGCCGAGCTCGGGCGCGATGACGACAGCGAGCCCGAGCGCCGCGGAAATCGCGACCAGCGCGCCGATCCAGACGCGGCTCCTTTCCGGCGAAGGCGGCGGGGCGATGCGGTCCCCGCGGTCGATCTCCATGGTCTATCGTCCCAATGCGCGCGTCGACAATTGTGACGAAAGCTAGCGTGAAATCGCGGCGAAAGCGCGTCCGGCTTTTCCCTCGTCTCAAACCTCCCGCAAAATCTCCTCCAGCGCGGCGTCCAGCGCCTCGGGTTCCGGCTCCTCTATCGTCGCGCTCTGCGTGAAGATCAGCGCGCAGCGCACATTTTTGTGCGGATAGAGCCGCCGCGCCGCGGCGCGATAGACGGCGAGCTGGCGCAATTGCGCGGGCGTCGCCGGATGGCGCGGCGCGCCGGTCTTGAAATCGGCGACGATGACGTCGGTTTCCGTCTCGGCGAGCCGGTCGATGCGGCCGCAAATGGCGATCTCGCCGCGCGGGCTGTCGAGCTTCGCGACGATCTCCACCTCCGGCGCCGAGCCAGGCCCGAACAAAGGCGCGAGCGAGGCGTGGTCGATCACCGCGAGCACAGCGGCGACGAGCCCCTGGCGCTGCGCGGCGTCGAGCGGGGCGGCGCGCAGCTCTAGAAAGCGCAGCGCCGCCTCGACGCGCCGCTCCGGCGGCGTGTCCGGCAGGCGTTGCAGCAGCGCATGGGTGAGCCGGCCGACCAGCAGACGCTCGCGGTCGCGCCGCGTCGGCGCTGCGGTCTCCTCGCCGGCGAAAGGATCGGCCGCCGCCAGCGCCGTCGCCGGTCGCAAGGGCGGGGCCGGCGCGCGCTCCTCCGGCGCCGGCGTGCGCGCATAAAGCGGGACCATGGTCGCCGCGGCCTCTCGCGTCTCGTTCGCCGCCGTCGCGCCATGCGCCGTGACGCCATAGCGCAAAATCTGCTTCGTCTCGTCCAGCGGGTCCGGCGCGCTGTCGCAGGCGGGCTCGAGCGCGTTGCGGATCGCGTCGTACCAGCAGCCGGCGCCGCGCCCCGCCGGCCCATGGAAGCCGCCGACATAGAGCCGCTCCTCGGCGCGCGTCAGCGCCACATAGAGCAGCCTGCGATGCTCCTCTCGCGCCGCCTCGCGCAGCGCCTCGCGGGCGTCGGCGACGGCGGGCGGATCGGCGGCCATAGCGCCGGACCAGACCAGCGTCGCGCCATCCTCCTCGCCGAGCCGGAATATCTTCGGGTCGTGCCGGCCGGAGGGGCCGCCGCATGTATCCGGCAGAAAGACGATCTTCGCCTCCAGACCCTTGGAGGCGTGCACGGTCATCACGCGCACGGCGTCGCCGGCCGCCTCCATGTCGCGCTTGACGGAGAGCTGCAGGCTCTCGACGCTCGCCAAAAATCCGGCGAGGCCCTGCGCCTGCTCGCGCTCGAAGGTGAGCGCGAGGCGCAAAAATTCGTCGATCGCGTCATTGGCCTCCTGGCCGAGCCGCCCGACCAGTCTCTCGCGCCCGCCGCCGGCGCTGAGAATATGGCTGTAGAAATCGAAAGGCGCGCGCGTGCGCGCCTCACGCGCCCAAGCTTCGACGCGCGCCGCCGCCTCTCTATGCGCCGGCTCCGGCGAGGCGGCGAGCGCGTCGATGAGCGCGCCTTCGCGCTTTGGCGCGAGGGCGATGAGATCATCATCGGTGAAGCCGAAGAGCGGCGATTTCAGCAGCGTCGCCAAGGTGAGATCGTCCTCGCGCAGCAGCGCGACGCGGCCGAGCGCGACGAGGTCCATCACCGCAATATGGCCGGAGAGATCGAGACGATCGGCGCCGGCGACGGGAATCGCCTCCGCCTTCAGCGCGCGAATGACGCCTTCGAAAAAAGCGTCGCGCTTGCGCACCAATATCATCACATCGCCGGGCCGCACGGGGCGCATCGCGCCTCTGTCCTCGACGCATTCGCCATTCTGCGGCGCGAGCAGGGCCTTCACCTTGCGCGCGATCTTTCGCGCGAGCCGAGCCGGCGGGCCGGCCTCGTTCACATAATCGAGCGGCAGGCGCCAATCCTCCGGCGTCTCCGCGCCCTGGGACGATTCCGGCTCCCATATTTCGACGAGGCCGGACACGTCGCTTTTCCACGCCTCATGCACAGGCGCGGGCTCCTCGCGATCCGCCGCGAGACCGCGCCTGTTCTCCTCGACCGAGAAGACGATATCCACCGCGCCGAGCACTTGCGGCGAGGAGCGGAAGGAGCGCGTCAGCCGCACAGGCTCGAAGCGGAGCTCGGCGTCGCGGAAACGGCGCTCGAAATCGCGGCGCATGGCGTCGAATTTCTCCGGCGCGGCGCCTTGAAAGGAGAAGATCGACTGCTTCTCGTCGCCCACGGCGAAAAAGGTGCGGATGCGCCGCGTGGCGCCGGCGCCGGCGCAAAATTCATCGGCGAGCGCGGCCAATATGTCCCATTGCGCCGCGCTCGTGTCCTGCGCCTCGTCGACGAGAATATGATCGATGCGCGAATCGAGCTTGTAGAGCACCCAGGACGGGCTCGAGCTTTGAAACAGCCGGCGCGTGCGCTCGATGAGATCGTCGAAATCGAAGAGGCCGCGATTGCTCTTCATCCGCTCATAGGCGGAGAGAATGGCGTCGCCGATCCGCGCCAGCGCCATGGAGCGATCGAAGGCCGCCGCGGCCTTGCGCTTTTCCACCAGCGCGACGAGCCGATCGCGCTCCTCCTCGAGCCGCGCCAGCAACGCCGGCTGCTGCTTTTGCAAAGCGGCGGAGATGATCTTCTGCTTGCCGAGCCCGCGTGGCTCGCCGTCCTTCTTGAAGAAGACGGCGAGATATTCTTCGGCGCGAGCGGCGTGTTGTGGAAGAGCGCCTATGAGCCCCGCGGCGAGCATCAATTGCGTCGCGAGCTTTCCATCATTCGCGCCGCCGCCGCGCAGCGCTTGCGCGACGCCTGCCCAATCGCGCGGCGCTATCCCGCCCTCGATAATCGCGCGCTCCACCGCCTCGAGCGTCTCGCCTTCGCGCAGCCCCAAGCGCTCGCGCAGCAGTTCCGCATAATCGCCGGACGAGAGATTGCGATGCGCCGCCCTATGGCAGAGCAATTCCGCGATCAGCTCGTCGAAGCCGCCGCCGGAGCAGAGCCGCGACACGGTTTCCAGCGCCGCGCGCAATTCGCCTTCGTCCAGCACGGCGCGGGCGAGCGTCTGCCGTCGCGCGCGCTCCAAAAGCTCGGCGCGCTCGAGATCATCGAGCACGCGGAAGGACGCCGCGACATTGGCCTCGAAGGGAAAGAGATGCAGAATCCTTTCGCAAAAAGCGTGGATCGTCTGAATCTTCAGCCCGCCGGGCGTCTCCACCGTGCGCGCGAACAGGCGCCGCGCGAAGACGAGCTCCGCGCGCGAGGGCTGCGGCGCGCCGGTGGCGAGAATCGCGGCGGTCAGCGCCTCATCGTCGAGCAGCGCCCAGCCGGCGAGAATATCGAAAATGCGCGCCGCCATATTGGCGGCCGCGGCCTTTGTGTAAGTGAGGCAGAGAATGCGCGAGGGCGGCGCGCCGGCGAGCAGCAGGCGCACCACGCGCTGCGAGAGAACATGCGTCTTGCCCGAGCCCGCATGGGCCGCGACCCAGGCCGATTGCGCGGGGTCGGAGGCGGCGCGCTGCCGCTCCCGCGTGTCCTTGGCGATGGGGCGTCTGTCGCTCATCCAATTTCCATTCGGAGATGATCTCGCTCTACGGCGATGTCTTCTCGATATTCTCGGCGATTGCCTCGTCGATCATGCTGTCGAGATCGGTCGCCTTCGTCTCCTTGGTGAAGAGGAGCGCGATGATCGTCGAGGTGCCGAGCGCGGCGAGATAGAGGCCGACCGATTCCGCTCCGTAATTTTGCGCGATCCATGTCGCCACAAAGGGCGTCAGCGCCGCGCCGAGTATCGACGCGAGATTATAGGAGACGCCCGAGCCCGTATAGCGCGTGTTGGTGGGGAAAAGCTCCGGCAATATGGCCGACATTGGCCCGAAGGTGAGACCCATCAGCGACATTCCGATGCTGAGGAAAACCAATATGAGCCCGTGATTGGCGCTCTCGCCGGTGCCGATGAGATCCTTGGAGAGGAAGAAGCGGAAGGAGAGGCCGAACAGCACGATGCCGCTCGTCACGATCAGCAGCAGCTTGCGGCGGCCGATCCTGTCGGCGAGATGCCCAGAGACGGGGATGAAGCCGGCGAAGAACAGCACCGAAATGAGCTGCAGCACGAGAAAATCGCGATAGCCTATGCCGAGATTGCCGAGCGCGATTTTGCCTATGCCATAGGATAAAATCCACGTCGTCATCAGATAGAAGAGACCATAGGTCGCGACCATGATGAAAGTGCCGAGCAGAAGCTCTTTCGCATTGTTGCGGAACACATGGGCGAGCGGCGATTTCAATTTCTCGCCGCGCTCCAATGCGCGCGCGAAGACCGGCGTCTCATGCAGCTTCAAGCGCACATAGAGGCCGAGCGTGACGAGCAGAATGGAGAGCAGAAAGGGCAGGCGCCAGCCCCAGGCGAGGAAATGCTCGTCCGGCGTCGCGCGCGTCGAGTCGAAGGCGAAGAGAATGGTGAGCGTCAGGAAGAATCCATTGGCGAGAATGAATCCGAAAGGCGCGCCGAGCTGCGGCCACATCGCCGCCCAGGCGCGCTTGCCCTTGTCGGCGGTCTCGGTGGCGAGCAGCGCCGCGCCGGACCATTCGCCGCCGAGGCCGACGCCCTGGCTGAAACGGAAAATGGTGAGCAGGACCGGCGCGAACAGGCCGATCTGATGATAGGTCGGCAGAAGGCCGATGGCGAAAGTGGCGAGGCCCATCAGCAGCAGCGAGCCGACGAGCGTCGCCTTGCGCCCGACGCGATCGCCGAAATGGCCGAAGAGGACGGAGCCGATCGGCCGCGCGACAAAGGCGACGCCGAATGTCGCCATGGAGGCGAGCAGCGCCGCGCTGCCCGCGCCGGCGGGGAAGAACAAGAGCGGAAACACCGACACGGCGGCGGTGGCGTAGATGTAGAAATCGAAGAATTCGATCGTCGTGCCGACGAGGCTCGCGAAGATGATGCGATTGCGATAGCTTTTATCCGACCCTTCGAGAGCCATTTTCAAATTCCTCGCCCATGTTCGAATGCTGCGCGTCGATCCGGCGTTTATGAGGATCGAAGGCCGTTTCGGGAAACCATACAAGAAATGTAGTTTGACCGCTATCGAAGGCGGTCGCCGCCCCCGGCTCCGATTTTTTGCTTAGCGAGACGTGAATCTTCGGCCGCGCGGCGTCGTCCCGAAGCGGGAAGAATGGCACGAGAGGTGGACAAAGCCCGTTCGAATCGGGGGCGCCGAAAATCGGCGGCCGATTCTTTGCCGAAACGTCAAGAAGTGTGGTGAAGACTTCGTGTCCTCGATTTTCACTCGTCGCTATGCGCGATGCGCGGGAAGCCGCGTCGATAGGTTTAGCCGAAAGTGAATCCGATGACCGTTTCCGTCGTCCCGAAGTGAGAGCGGCGGCACGAGACGAGAACAATACCAGTCCGAATCGGGGGCGTCGAAAATCGGCCGCCGATTCCTTGCCGAAGCGTCAATCATCATGGTGAACGCCGCGTCGCGGCGCGCGACCAAGTCGCTGTCGCCGTGGCCGCGCCGCCGCCCTGGCGGCGCGGCTCGGGGGCCTCTCAGGGCGCGTTGCGGAAGAAAAGACCTCTGACGCGGCCGTCCGGGGCGAGGTCGATGCGCCATTCGGTCTCGCTTTTTTCGAATTGCGCGCGATAGACGTCCCAGCCGTCCACGCCGACGCCGACGAAGCGAATCTCCCCGAGCGCGCCTTTCGCCGAGAGCTCCTCCGCGACCGCCTCCGCTCGCTCGCGCGCCAATGTGGCGAGCGGCTCCGTCATGCGCGCGGCGTCGATCTCTCCGCGCCGGGCTTCGTCGATCGTTCGGCGGATCGCCTCTTCGCTGTCCGGCTGCGGCCGATTATCATGGATTCTGCGTGTCAGCTCCTCCGCTGTGCGCTCGGCCTCCGCTTCATCGATCCGCCGCGCGACCAGCTCGACGCCGTTCTGGTGGATCGTCAGGGCATTCACTGATTGGTCGCTATCTATGGAAAAGACGAGCTGAGCCGGGACGATCTTCAGAAAGAACTCGGTCTCGCTTTCTGGAAAAATCTCATAGGCGGCCTGTCCGGTCACTTGGCTGAAGAGCCGGTCGTCGACGCGTGTGACTTTTATCCCGCCCGTGATCGCGTCGAAGCGATAGGCGCCGACGTAGCGATCGTAGATTTCTGGATTTACGGGCGTCGTCTTGCGCGGGCGCGCCTGCTCGTAGCGGCGCTGCGCGATCAGGTCGAGCGATGTCTGCGTCATGGTGGTCTCCTTTGCGAGCGTTATGAGTTCGTCGAGCGAGAGCGTCCCGCCCTTGGAAAGCTTCGTTCGGGCGGCGCCGACGAGCGCCAGCTTCTCGTCGATGCTCCGGCGTTGTTCGGCGAGCGCCGACTGCTGCATTTCCAATGTTCGATCGAGATCGACCGCGCGCCCCTCGAGCAGCGCGGCGATGCGCGAGAGGCTGAGGCCGAAGCGCTTCAGAGCGAGCACTTCGTGGAGACGGGCGATCTCCTTTTCGCCGTACAGCCGCCAGCCCTTCGCCGAGCGGGCCGGCGTCAGCAGGCCGCGCTGCTCATAGGTTCTGAGGCCGCGAACGGTGACGCCGATGCGCTCCGCGCATTCCGCCGCGGTCAGCAACACGTCCTTGCGCTTCGACTCTCTCACTGGACGAGCCCTCCTGTTTCTCGGGTCTAATCTATGACCCAAGGGACGGCGCAAGCGTCATTTTGCGACCTCGAAAGCGGCGCGGAGCGACGCCCCGATGTCCGGCGTCGCCGGCGTGCGCAAGGCGCGGCATGTCGCGTCGATAGGCTCAGCGAAAAGTGAATGCGGCGCCGCTTCCGCCGTCCCGAAAATGGAATTGCAGCACGAGACGCGCACAAACCCTGTCCGAATCGGGGGCGCCGAAAATGGGGCGTCGATTCCTTGCCGAAGCGTCAATCATCATGGCGAAGGCTTCGTAAATGCTGTCTTTTCGCGGCTCGGCGCGTCGCCGCCTTCACAGGCTTAGCGAGTGGTGAATCGTCGGCCTCTTCGCTCCGTCTCGAAAGCGGAATTGCAGCACGAGACGCGCACAAACCCTGTCCGAATCGGGGGCGCCGAAAATGGGGCGTCGATTCCTTGCCGAA